>NZ_JAMYOU010000015.1:0-155208 GCF_040319995.1 Mesorhizobium sp. M0815
TCACCACCGTGCCATGGCCGCTCGCCCTTCAGAGCAAGCGCCGTTCTCTCTCCAAAACTTTTTGCAGAACCTTCAGGACACTATCATCAAAACCCCCGGTTGCCTTGCGGCGCCGGGGGTTTTTGTTTGGCTCTGCGCTGCCCAACGGGACGGAGCTTTACGTCTTCGCCGACATGGCTCGAACTGCAGCTCTAGCCGGCATCCCGGTTGGTCAAGGCGATGTGGCAGCAGCCGGAACCGTGGCCCGGCGTCCAGGTGACGTTGTCGAAGCGCACTCCGGTGGCCTCGAACAGGCCGCGGTCGAAGGCGCCGGCGATGCGGCAGAGCGTGGCGAGCTTCTTGTCGCCAACGCCAGCTTCGACCCAAGCGTCCTTCAGCGGACAGCGCTTGACCTTGAAGGCGATGCGGCCTTGGCCGCGTTCGACGTCGGTCGGATACATGCGGCCGCCATCCGGGCTGACGGCGAGGAACGCCTCGCCGATCGCCGTTGCGTCGTTCGGGCCGAAATCGGCGAAGGCCGACGCCGCAACCTCCTTGCCGCGCCGTTCGATGGTGCGGATCATGATAGCCTCAGCCTTTTCCGCGCCAACTTCCGCGGTTAGCTCGTCGAGCAACAGACGATAGAGATCGGCGCGGTTACGGAAGGCGGAATCGAGTTCGCGCGACAGTTTTTCGGCTCGGGCTTCGACGTCGGTCATGATGCGTCCTGTTCGATCCTTGACAGTCTTGGCGCTGCCGCCACCAGCGCCTTGCCGATCGCGGATTGCGGCGCGTCGATGACGGTACGGGCATCGCCGCTCTCGGCAATGCGCCCGGCGTCCAAAATGGCGACCCGGTGAGCGATGGCACGGACGACACCGAGATCGTGCGAAATGAATAGATAGGCGATGCGCTCTTCGCGCTGAAGGTCAAGCAGCAGCCGCAGGATCTGCGCGCGCACCGAAACGTCGAGCGCCGACACGGCCTCGTCGAGCACGACCAGCGACGGTTTTGTGGCGATGGCGCGGGCGATGGCGACTCGTTGGCGTTGGCCGCCGGAGATTTCGTGAATGGCGCGGCCGGCGAGACCGGGGCTGAGGCCGACGCGCTCCAGCAGAGTGGCAATACGGCGCGGGCGCTCGGCACGAGAGGCAATGTGATGGATGCGCAAGGGGTCGTCGAGCACACGCGCCACCGTGGTGCGCGGGTTCAAGGCGGCGAGCGGATCCTGAAACACCATCTGCAGACGAGCGCGCCGGTGGCGCAAGGCAGCGCCGTTCATTGACAGGAAGTCGCTGCCTTCAAATTCGATATGGCCGGCGTCGGGTTCGATGAGCCGCAGCATCAGCCGGGCTATCGTCGACTTGCCGCTGCCTGAAGGTCCGGCCAGCGCCAGCGTCTCGCCAGCTTCGATGTGGAAGGAAACGTTATCTGCCGCGGCAATGATCTTGCCGCCGCGAGGGTATCGTTTGGTCAGGCCGGAAACGGCGAACAGAGGACTGGTCATGTTCGCTGCAACAGCGGCTCGGCGTCGAGGCCGAGATGAGCGTCAAGCAGCGCCCGAGTGTAAGTGTGCCGCGGCGCACCGACGACCTGCGCCGTCGCACCGAGTTCGATCAATTCGCCATTCCGGAACACGGCGATGCGCCCCGCCAGCTCAGCGGCCAGCGCGATGTCGTGGCTGACGAACAACAGCGTCATGCCGTCCTCGGCCACCAATTGCCGAATTAGCGCGACGATCTCGGCCTGCACGATGGTGTCCAGCGCGCTGGTCGCCTCATCGGCGATCAGCAGTTTCGGGCCGGACGCGATTGCCGCGGCGATGGCGACGCGCTGCTTCTGGCCGCCGGAAAGCTGGTGTGGAAAGGCATGCATAGCCGCATTGGAGTCGGGCAGACGGACCCGTTCAAGCAAGTTTTGGGCCTTCGCGTAGGCTTGCGGCCAATTGAGGCCGAGGTGGGTGTAGGCGACCTCGGCGATCTGCTTGCCAATTGGCATCACCGGGTCAAGGCTCGCCGATGGATCCTGGAAGATGAAGCCGATGTCACGGCCGCCGATTGAAGCATGGTCGCGAAGACTTGCAGGCTGACGTCCCGTCGCACCCCCCTCTGTCCTGCCGGACATGTCCGGCAGGACAGAGGGGGGTGTCTTGGCACCAGACATTGGCGGCGGGCGCAAGAGCCAATCGATGCGGCCTTCGATCCTGGCAGAACCCGGCAGCAGCCCGGCAATGGCAAGCGCCAGCGTGCTCTTGCCCGAACCGCTCTCGCCGATGATGGCAAAGCGCTCGCCGGCGGGAATGTCGAGGCTGACACTCTTTAGTGCCGTCACCTCGGAGCCATCGCGGCGATAGGTCACCGTCAGATTGCGGATCGAAAGCAGCGCCGTCACGACAGGCCCCTCCTCACCGCCGTCGTCTCGACGACGCCTTCGCCGGCGAGATACACACCTAGCACCGTGAGCACGAGTGCTATTCCCGGAACGATCGACAGGAACGGCGCGGTGCGCAGCACGGCACGGCCTTCGGCGATCATGCCGCCCCAGGTAACGCGGTTGGGGTCGCCGAGGCCGAGAAAGGACAATGCCGCTTCGGTGAGAATCGCCGCGGCGACGATCACCGACGACAATGCCAGTACCGGCGGCAATGCGTTGGGCAGCACCTCGCGAAAGGCGATCTCCAGCGGATGCATGCCGATGACGCGGGCGCCCGCTACAAAATCGCGCTCGCGGATCGACAGCACTTCGGCTCGCGCCACGCGTGCCGGTCCGGTCCAGGCGCCCAGTGCGATCGCCGCGACGACGACGCCGAGCGACGGCCCGACGATGCTGACGAAAGCCAAAGCCAGCAGAAAAGCTGGCACGGTCTGGAAAGCGTCGGTGATGCGCATCAGCACTTCGTCGATAAGGCCGCCGGCAAAGCCGGCCAGCGTGCCGATCACTGCGCCGACGGCAAGGGCGGCGGCGGCGGCCGCCAGGCCGACCGCCAGCGAGGTGCGGGCGCCGTGGAAAAGCTCGGCCAGCATGTCACGGCCGAGGCGGTCGGTGCCTAGTGGTAGCGACCAGTCCTGGAACGGTGGCAGCAATGCCGGCCCGGCAATGGCCTGCGGATCGCCGGGAAAGAACAAAGGTGCGGCAAGCGCCACGGCAAACAGCGCCGCCAGGATGACAATGCCGGCGATCGCTTCCGGCGTCCGGAGAAAACGGCGAAGCGGGTTCACGCGCCGGCCTCATTGGCTCCGACGCGCGGATCGAGGACGGCGTAGGCGATGTCGACGAGAAGGTTGATGATGACGACCAGAACGGCGCTGACGAGAATGATGCCGAGCAGCAACGGCGTGTCGCGTGCCGCCACCGCTTCCTGCGCCAATCGGCCAAGGCCTGGCACCGAAAAGACGCTTTCGATGACGACGCTGCCGCCCAGCATTTGCGCGGACTGCAGGCCAAGCATGGTGACCAGCGGCAACAGCGCGTTGCGGGCGACATGGGCGAGCACGACGCGACGGCGGGAAAGTCCCCTGGCGCGAGCGGCGAGGACAAAATCCTGCCGCCAGACCTCGGCCATGCCGGCGCGCATCATGCGCAGATAGAGCGCGAGATAAATGAAGCCGAGCGCGGAGACCGGCAGGACGAGATGGCGGGCGATGTCGCCAGCGCGATCAAGGCCGGTCCTGGCCGAGGCGATGCTCTCGATGCCGCCGATCGGAAACCAGCGCAGGTCGACGGCAAAGACGATGATCAGCACCAGCCCGAGCCAGAAGCCCGGTATGGCATAGACCGCCAGCGAGCCGATAGACAGGAAGCGATCACGGACGCTGCCGGGTCTGGCGCCGGCATAGATGCCGAGCACCGAGCCGAGTCCGAAGGAGAGCGCGGTGGCGCTGCCCATCAACAGCAGCGTGTTGGGCAGGCGCTCGGTGATGACAGCGCGGATCGGCCGTGAAAAGGTGACGGACTGGCCAAGGTCGAGATGCAGCAGCGCCCAAAGGTAATTGGCCAGCCGCGTCAGCTCAGATTGGTCGAGCCCCCAGCGGTGACGCAACAGCTCGATCATGCCGGCGTCGCCGCCGGTCGAGACGATGTAGGCATCGACCGCATCGCCGGGAGCGGCTTCGAGCAACAGGAAGGTGCCGATGACGACAATCAGCAACACGAAGATGCTGCCGACGAGGCGACGGCGAAGGAGGGTGAGGGCGCGGCTCATGGCGGCGCCGGGTGCTTGGCGCAGTGGCAATTAGGAGATGCGGTGTTTCTTCCCACCCCCCTCTGTCCTGCCGGACATCTCCCCCGCAAGGGGGGAGATCGGATGTCATTAGCGATTTCGCCAATCTTCAACGCAGCAGGCAAATAAGCCGACGTTGCGGCCAGCCAATCTCCCCCTTTGCGGGGGAGATGTCCGGCAGGACAGAGGGGGGTGTGAAGGAACTCGGTATTTGACCAAGTTTCCACACGGATTTCGGCGCGAATTTTCATCCGCCAGAATGTGTCACGATTCTAAATAGGTGTCCGCCCAGTTCGACACCGCCCAGCGCGGGGTGTTGGCGATGTTCTTGACCGTATCGCGGGCGACGCTGATGAAACTCCATTCGGCGACGTTGATCAGTGGCAGGTCGGCGGCAACTTTTCTCTGGAACTCCTTGTAGAGTTCGGTGCGGGCGGCGGTGTCAAGCGTCTCCGATGCCTTGGCGATCAGAGCGTCGAGATCGGCGTTCTTGTAGCCGCCCTGGTTGGAGAAAGGCACCCCGTCGGGAATGCCGCTCTGCACCAGGATGGTGGTCGAGATCGCCGGATCGCCGCGGAACACCGGCGGCCCGACCGCAAGGTCGAAGGCGTGGTCGGTGTAAACCGCCTTGATATGCGCGGCAGAGTCGTTGTTGACCAGCTGGGCGTCGATGCCGATGGCGGCGAGCGCCTGACGAAGATAGTCGCCGAACTGCTTGGTCTCGTTGAAATAGGGCGCCGGCAGCAGTTTCAGCGAAAAGCGCTTGCCATCATCGCCTCGGCTGTAGCCGGCCTCGTCGAGCAAGGCGTTGGCCTTGGCGACGTCGAAAGCATAGGTCGGCACGTCGGCGGTGTAGAATTGCGGGTCGTTTTTCGGCACCGGGCCAGTGGCGGTGGCGGCATAGCCGAGAAACACCGTCTTGACGACGAAATCCTTGTCGATAGCGTGAGCGATCGCCTGGCGCACTTTCAGGTCGGCCAGCTCCTTGCGGCGATGGTTGATCTCGACGACCAGTTGGTAAGTCAGCCCTTCGTATCCTTTGGTGATCACCTTGAGGCCGGGCACTTTGGAGATGCGGTCGAGATCGGCCAGGGGCACGGCGGAGAAGGCGGCGAGCTGGATCTCTTCGGCCTCGAGCGCGCTGGCCGCCGACGTGCGGTCCGGCAGCACCTGATAGATGATCTCATCGAGATAGGGCTCGTCCTTGCCCCAATAGTCGGTGTTCTTCTCCAGCCGGTAATATTCGCCGGGCTTGTATTCGGCAAATTTGAACGGTCCGGTGCCGACCGGGGCGTTGTTGGCCGGGTTGTCCTCGATCTTTCCGGTCTCGTAGATGTGCTTGGGCACCACGCTGCTCAGCGCCGGCAAGGCGTTGCGGATCAGCTGGAACGGGGTCGGCTTGGCGAATTTGAACACGGCGGTCGCCTCGTCCGGCGTGTCGACCGCCTCCAGATCCTTGAACACGGTGCGGCCGAGATTCTGCAGCGGTTTCCAGACCTGCAACGCCGAGAAGGCGACATCGGCTGAGGTGAAGGGCTTCCCGTCATGCCATTTGACGTCCTCGCGCAGTTTGAACGTCACCGACAGGCCGTCGGCGGCGCCTTCCCAGCTGAGCGCCAGCCGTGGCTCGAGCCCGTCCTTGCCGCCGAAGGAGGCCTCGGCCAAGGTTTCCACGATCTTGCTCGAGATGAAGAAGACGCCGTTCGAGGCGACAATCGCCGGATTGAGATTGCGCGGCTCGGAATCAGCGGCGACAACCAGTCGTCCGCCCTTTTTCGGCGTCTGCGCCCAGCCGATCGTCGGCATGGCGGTGGAGGCCAGCAGCAATGCCGAACCCGCAAGCATCGTACGCCTGGAAATGGTGAACTCTGGCATGATCGAACTCCGTCCTCTCCGCGACCCGGCCGGGTGCGCCGTACCCCTCGGACGCTCGTGAGCATCCTGCAAAGCTGATTATGGCCCTTGTCCGGGGTTTCGCCAGAGACGGAATTGGCGCATCCTCACGTGGCTTTGAAATTTCCGTCCGCTGGACCAGTTACAGGGAAGCGGTCCAATGCGCTGATCTGGCCGGACCAGATTAGACCATGCCGGTAGCGGAATGAGCTTTTGGCGCCCGCTCGACCCATTCTGGCTGGACCAGACCGGGCAAAATGATGCAGATTTGAGGGGAGCCAAGGCTCTAAAACCAGAAAGGCCGTCGCCACGTGCGGTCGGTCATGGCACTTCAGGGAGAGAGACAATGAACGTTGCTCCGGGCAAGAATGTCGTCGGCAGCGTGCCGTTCGACCAGGCCAGGGTGGACGGGCTGATGGAGGAAGCCGGCATCGACGTGCTGCTCGCCACCTCCAAGCACAACACGCAATATCTGCTTGGCGGCTACAAGTTCATCTTCTTCGCCGCCATGGATGCGATCGGCCATAGCCGCTATCTGCCTGTCGTCGTCTACGAGAAAGGCGGGCCGGAGCATGCCGCCTATATCGGCAACCGCATGGAGGGCGGCGAGCACCAGAACCATCCGTTCTGGACGCCGACACTGCATGCCGCCTGCTGGGGCACGCTCGATGCCGCCAACCTGGCGGTCGAGCATTTGCGGAAGATCGGCAAGGGCAACGCCCGCATTGGCATCGAGCCCGCCTTCCTGCCGTCCGACGCCTATATGCTGATCCGCAACGCGCTGCCGGACGCCAAGCTGATCGACGCCACGCACATGCTGGAGCGCATGCGAGCAATCAAAACCGAAGCCGAGCTGGAGAAGCTGCGCATTGCTTCGGAGCTGATCACCGATTCCATGCTGGCGACCATCGGCTGGGCACGCGAAGGCACAACCAAGAGCGAGATCATCGAACAGCTCAGGCGCGAGGAGACCAATCGCGGCGCGCATTTCGAATATTGCCTGTTGACGCTAGGCTCCAGTCACAACCGCGCGGCCTCGCCGCAAACGTGGAAGAAGGGCGAGGTGATGTCGATCGATTCCGGCGGCAACTACCACGGCTATATCGGCGACCTTTGCCGCATGGGCGTGCTGGGTGAGCCTGACGCCGAACTCGAGGATCTGCTGGCCGAGATCGAGACGGTGCAGCAGGCGGCCTTCTCCAAGGTAAAGGCGGGCACGCTGGGCGGTGACATGATTTCTCATGCCGAAGGCGTGCTGAAGAAATCCAAGGTTGCGGCCTATACCGATTTCTTCGCGCATGGCATGGGGCTGATCACGCACGAAGCGCCGTTCCTGATGACCAACCATCCGGTGACCTATGAAGGCACCTATGCCGCAAAGCCGCTGGAGAAGAACATGGTGCTTTCGGTCGAGACGACCATGCTCCACCCGACGCGCGGCTTCATCAAGCTGGAGGACACGGTGGCGGTGACCGGCGCCGGTTACATTATGTTCGGCGATCGGGGTAGGGGCTGGAACAGGGGCGGGGCTTAGGCGCCGTCTATCTCAATTCCCACCTGACGGCAGCAGCCTGAAATCCGGCAGGTCGCGCAGTGCCAATTCCGGCCCGGCCGGCGAATAGACGACGAAAAGCTGCATCGGCGCGTCGCCGGTATTGAGCGTCGAATGGAAGCGGCTTTCCGGCACATAGATGGTGCAACCGGGGCCGACCTTCTCGACGACCGGATTGCCCTTCTCGTCTTCGACCATCTGCTCGCCATTGCCTGAGATGACGAAAATGATCTCCTCGGCACCCGGATGGTTATGACGCGTATGGCCCTTGCCCGACGGCAGGTCGACGACACCACCGGAAAAGCGCTTCGCGCCGTTCACTTCGGGAGCGACCGTCAGCGACAGCCTGCCCCAGTCGAAGCCGAAGGCGCTGACGTCTTTTGGGTATACGAACACCTTGCTGTTGTCGGTCATCGTCTCACCCCTTCTTCTACGCAGCGCCGAACGTGACGGCCTTGAAATCCGCCGTTTGCCTGGCGATCGAAGCTTCCGCCGGCAGCCGTTCCATCGAACTCGCGCCGTAGAAACCGTGCAGGCCCTTGCAGCGCTCGAGAATATATTTGGCGTCGTCCGGCATCGAGATCGGCCCGCCATGGCAAAGCAGGATGATATCCTCGCGCACTGAGCGTGCCGCTTCGGCAATGGCGTCGATCTCCTTCACACAGTCGTCCAGCGATTTAGCCGAGGTCGCACCGATCGAACCGCCGGTGGTCACCCCCATATGGGCGACGACGATGTCGGCGCCGGCTTGTGTCATGGCGCGAGCCTCGTCTGGATTGAAGACGTAGGGCGTGGTCAACAGGTCGAGTTTGTGAGCCTCGGCGATCATGTCGACCTCGAGCCCGAAGCCCATGCCGGTTTCTTCAAAACTCTGCCGCATCTGGCCGTCGAACAGGCCGATGGTCGGAAAGTTCTGCACACCGGAAAAGCCCATCGTCTTCAACTCGGCCAAAAGCAGCGGCATGATGACGAAGGGATCGGTGCCGTTGACGCCGGCCAGCACCGGCGTCTTCTTCACTACCGGCAGCACTTCGTAGGCCATCTCCTTGACGATCTCGTTGGCGTTGCCATAGGCGAGCAGGCCGGCGGCCGAGCCGCGCCCGGCCATGCGGTAGCGGCCGGAATTGTAGATGATGATCAGGTCGATGCCGCCAGCTTCCTCTGCCTTGGCCGACAGGCCGGTGCCGGCACCGCCGCCGACGATCGGAACGCCGTCCGCGATCATCTTGCGGAATTTCTCCAGGATTTTCTTGCGCGGTATGGCGGCCATATCTTGGTGTCTCACTGTCTGGCGATGTCGAGGAAGGCCGTTGTGGCGGCCCAGGCGAATTCGGGGTCGTTGATATGCAGCGGCAGGCGCAGAACGCGCCGCGTTTTGGCGGGTTTGATGGTGCGCTCGATCGCCTCGAACAAAGCTGCATCGGCTTCAGGGTCGAAGAAGGCGCCGCCTTCGATGTCGAGCGCCGACACGCCTTTCTCCGGAATGAGGAAACGAACCGGACCCTGGCAGAGGCTCAGCCTTGTACCGATCCATTCGCCGATCATTCTGCTTTCGTCGGCGGTGGTGCGCATCAGTGTGACGTTTGGATTGTGCTCATAGAATAGCCGGCCGCGATAGCGTTCCGGAATTGTTGGCGGCGCCCAGAAATTGACCATGTCGAGCGCGCCGACCGAGCCGACATAAGGCAGCCCGGTGCGGGCGATGGCACCAAAGCGATCGTCCGTCGCCGGCAGCACGCCGCCAAACAGCAAGTCGCAGACTTCGGTCGTGGTGATGTCGATGACGCCGGACAACAAGCCGCTGTCGGCCAATTTTTCCATGGTGCGGCCGCCGGTTCCAGTGGCATGAAATACCATACAGTCATAAGTCGAACGAAGTTCGTCGGCGATGGCGGTCACGCACGGCGTGGTGACGCCGAACATGGTGAGGCCTATCGAGGGTCTGCCGTCGGCCGGCGGCGCCGGCTTTGCCGCCATGCCTGATATCGCCTGGGCGGCATTGTGGAGCACGACACGGGAAAGCCGGTTGAGGCCGGCCATGTCGGTCACCGACGGCATCATGACGATGTCGGAGACGTCGACATAAGGCGCGGTGTCGCCGGAGGCCAAGGTCGAAACCATGATCTTGGGCAGGCCGAGCGGCAGCGTGCGCATGCCTGTGGTGATGATCGAGGTGCCGCCGCCACCGCCGATGCCGATAATCCCGGCAATATCGCTACGCGATTGAACAAATCGGGCAAAGGCGGCAGCCATCGCCGCCACTGCGGTGCCGTGGTCGTCGACGCCGAGCACGGCATTGCGACCCTCTGAATGGTGGCTGGCGACCTCGTCTGCCGAAACATCGACCGGCACGGTCGCGCCGCGTGTTCCGATGTCGACACGGGCAATCGAAGCGCCGGTTGCGGCGACCGCATCGGCCAGAAAAGCGAGTTCCTCGCCCTTGGTGTCGGCGGTGCCCACCACATAGATGCGCTTCATCGCGTTTCCCCGGTCCTGGGCGTGTTCGACGCTGCCGCCCCTTTGCCCGGCCATTCGACGGCGCGAAGGGCCATTGCAATTTTTTGAGACGCGCGTATCGTATTGACATGAATGTCTCACGTCAACAAGCGGCAACGGACGACGATGCCGGCCAGGGGCCGAACCCGCGGGTAGAGCGCGGGGCCCGCGCGCGCACCAGGCGGCTGATGCTGGAGACGGCGACAAAGCTGATGCAGGCGGGCGCCACGCCGTCGGTCAGCGAGGTGGCGGAGGCGGCGGAAGTCTCACGCGCCACCGCCTATCGGTATTTTCCGAGCCAGGCGGCGCTGGTGCAGGCGGTGGTCGATGAGGGGCTCGGACCGATCCTTACCTGGAAATCGAGCTCTGCCGATCCCGAGCGCCGGGTGGCCGAGCTGTTCGAGACCGCCATGCCGCGCATCGAGGCCTTCGAAGCGACGTTCAAGGCGGCGCTGAAACTGTCGCTCGACCAGTGGGCGCAGCGACAGGCAGGCACGTTTGACGGCGAACCGGCGTTCACGCGCGGCCATCGCGTCGATCTTTTGAAAGATGCGATTGCGCCACTCAAAGGCCGGTTGCCGCCGCGCGAATTCAAGCGGCTCGCGCAGGCGCTGTCATTGATCTTCGGTGTTGAGATGCTGATCGTACTGAAGGATATATGGGGATTGGACAGCCGCAGTATGATGTCGGTCGCGCAATGGGCCGCCAGCGCGCTGGTACGCGCAGCTGTGACGGAATCGATGATTGAAGGAGATGGGATCGCACCGATGACAGCCGCTAGATGACGCCAATCTGGTTCGACCAGATTTGCACCCTGCCTACTCATACTATTGGCGATGCAGCGGCCGAGGCAAGGCCCCTCTGTATCAAGGAGTAGGAAAATTCAGGGAAAACAGGCAGATATCGCAGAAACCAACTTGTCTGCGTGTCCGCCGCCGTCCAAGAAAGGGCTTGACGTTCGTCTGAAATTGGTAATACCAGATCAGGACAAATAAAGCGGATCAAAGGGTGAAGGCTAATATCCGTTTCGGTCGAACGAGGAGGCTCAAAAACCGGAACGGTGCCGTCACGGGAGGACTACCAGGGCCGGCCTCGCCGCCGGCTCGCATGACGCGGTAGAATGCGCACAAGGGAGGAAATCATTATGCGCAAGACAATGACCAGCTTGCTTGCTGGTATCGGCTTAGTGCTAGCCTGCGGAACGTCCGTCTACGCGCAGGAAAAGGAACTTACAATCTTCTGGGCGGAATGGGATCCGGCCAATTACCTGCAGGAACTCGGCAACGAGTACGAGAAGGAAACCGGCGTCAAAATCACGGTGGAAACCACACCGTGGCCCGACTTCCAGACCAAAGCCTTCACCGAGTTCAACGCCCATGGCGACGCCTATGATATGGTCGTCGGCGACTCGCAATGGCTCGGTGCCGGCTCGACCGGTGGCCACTATGTCGACCTGACCGACTTCTTCAACAAGCACAAGGTCGGCGACGTGATGGCACCGGCGACGGTGAAGTACTACGCCGAATATCCGGGCGGCAGCAGCAAGTACTGGGCCATTCCGCTTGAAGGCGACGCCGTCGGCTGGTCCTACCGCAAGGACTGGTTCGAGGATCCGAAGGAAAAGGAAGCCTTCAAGGCCAAGTATGGCTACGATCTCGACGTGCCGAAGGATTTCAAGGCGCTGCGCGACATCGCCGAGTTCTTCTACCGGCCGGACCAGAAAAAATACGGCATCGCCATCTACACCGACAATTCGTATGACGCGATGGCGATGGGCTTCGAAAACGCGCTGTTTTCCTTTGGCGGCGAGCTGGGTGATTATAAGACCTACAAGGTCGACGGCTTCATCAACTCCGACAAGGCGATCGCGGCGCTCGACGCCTACAAGGAACTCTACAAGTTCACGCCTCCGGGCTGGGCCAAGTCGTTCTTCGTCGAGGACAACCAGGCGATCACTGAAAACCTGGCCGCGATGAGCATGAACTACTTCGCGTTCTTCCCCTCGCTGATCAACGAGGCGTCGAACCCGAACGCCAAGAACACCGGCTTCTTCGCCAATCCTCCCGGCCCGAACGGGGACCAGTTCGCCGCACTCGGCGGTCAGGGCATCTCCATCGTTTCCTACTCGCAGAAGCAGGAAGAGGCGACCAAGTTCCTGGAATGGTTCATCAAGGACGAGACCCAGAAGAAATGGGCAGCGCTTGGCGGCTACACCTGCAGTGCCGCCGTGCTCAAGTCGCCCGAATTCCAGAACGCCACGCCCTACAACAAGGCGTTCTACGAGACCATGTTCAAGGTCAAGGACTTCTGGGCGGTTCCGGAATATGCCGAACTGCTGCAGCAGCTCAACCAGCGCATCTACCCCTACATGATCGGCGGCGAAGGCACCGCCAAGGAGACGCTGGACGCACTGGCAGCCGACTGGAACGCGACCTTCAAGAAATACGGCCGCGGCCAATAAGTATGAACCTTCACGGAGGGGGCGTTCGTGCCTCCTCCGTTTCTTTTTCTGATTCTTGAACCGGGAGCAGGGTCTTGGCGACCACGATGATCACCACGCTGGACAGGTCCTCGCGGGCCGCTGCTCGCGGTCTAAGCGACATTTCGATCCGCAATCTCTTCATCATCCCGACGATCCTGTTTCTGATCGTCTTCAACATCTTCCCGCTGATCTATTCGCTGGGCTATTCGTTCACCGATTTCCGCGCCTCGACCAGCGCGGCGGCGAATTTCGTCGGGCTGCAAAACTATCGCGACCTGCTCAGCGATCCCTATGTCTGGTCCAACTTCGCCATCACCGCAAAATACGTCATCATCTCGGTCGCCGGCCAGCTGCTCGTCGGCTTCGGCGTGGCCATGCTGCTCAACCGCGACATTCCGCTCAAGGGCCTGCTGACGACGCTCCTGTTGTTGCCGATGATGCTGTCTATGGCCGTCGTCGGCCTGTTCTGGAAACTGCTCTACGATCCGTCCTTCGGCATCATCAATTATGCGCTGGGCCTCGGCACCTTCGAATGGCTGTCGGATCCGAAAATGGCGCTCTATGCGGTCGCGCTGACCGATATCTGGATGTGGTCGCCCTTCGTCATGCTGTTGTCGCTGGCCGGCCTGTCGGCCGTGCCCAAGCATCTCTACGAGGCCGCCGCGATCGACAGGGCCGGGCCGTTCTACACCTTCTTCCGCATCACGCTGCCGCTGGTCGCGCCGATCCTGATGATCGCGGTCATCTTCCGCACCATGGAAGCGTTCAAGACCTTCGACCTCGCCTATATCCTGACCAGCCAGCCGACGGCCGAGCTGATCTCGATCCGGCTCTACAAGATGGCGTTCCAGGAATGGCAGACCGGGCGCTCCTGCGCGCTCGCCTACATCGTGCTGATCATGGTGCTAGCGATCACCAACATCTATGTCAAATACCTCAACAAGGTGAAGGAGCGCTGAGATGGCCGCAGTCCGCACTTCTTCCGAAATCACCTTCAACCGGGTCGCCATCGTCGCCGTCCTGCTGGTGACGATCATCTTCCTGGCGCCGATCTACTGGATAGCCTCGACGGCGTTCAAGCCGCGCAACCTCGCCACCACCATTCCGCCGACGGTGGTTTTCCAGCCGGAGATATCGCCCTTCGTCAAGTTGTTCACCAAGCGTTCGCAGCTGCGCAGCCCGCCATCACCGGAGGAGTACGCGGCTGCGCCGTGGTGGGAGCGCGTCGTCTTCAATGGCGGCGAAAAGATCGTGCGCGACGGCAAGGGCCAGGTGCAGTGGTCGGGCTATCCGAGCCGTTTCATGAACTCGCTGATCGTTGCCATAACCTCGACCGTCCTGGCCGTCGGCATGGGCACCTTCACCGCCTATGGGTTCTCGCGCTTCAAGGTGAAAGGCGAGGCGGACCTGCTGTTCTTCATCCTGTCGACGCGCATGCTGCCGCCGGTGGTCGTCGCCATTCCGATGTTCCTGATGTACCGGGCGGTCGGCCTCAACGATTCCCATGTCGGCCTGATCATCCTTTACACCGCCTTCAACCTGTCCTTCTCGGTGTGGCTGATGAAAGGCTTCATGGACGAGATCCCCAAGGAGTATGAGGAGGCGGCGCTCGTCGACGGCTATACGCGCATGGAGGCCTTCTTCAAGATCGTGCTGCCCGAGGCCGCCACCGGCATCGCCGCCACCGCCGTGTTCTGCTTTATCACGGCGTGGAACGAATATGCCTTCGCACTGATCATGACCAGCCGCCGTGCCCAGACGGCGCCGCCTTTCATTCCCAGCCAGGTCGGCGCCGGCCTGCCGGACTGGACGGTGATTGCCGCCGGAACCTTCCTGTTCCTGCTGCCGGTTGCGATCTTCACCTTCCTGCTCCGCAACCACCTCTTGCGCGGCATGTCCTTCGGAGCGATCCGCAAATGAGTTTTCGCGACATCAATCAGAAATATCTTGAACCGGGCAGCCAGGTGCTGATGGTGCTCGGCATCATCGCGCTCTGCCAGCCATGGCACATGCTGCTGCACAGCTACGGCGTGACCATCATCCTGATCGGCCTGATCGGCTTCAACATCACCTCCAAGATCGCGCCGGAGGAGAAGGCCGGCACCGGGCAAGGGGCAAACCCGGGGGCACAGCATTGACCCAGATCGAGCTTCGCGGCGTCCAGAAATATTTCGGCGCCGTCCAGGTCATCAAGGACCTCAACCTGAAGATCGACGATAACGAGTTCATCGTGCTGCTCGGCCAGTCGGGCTGCGGCAAGACGACGACGCTCAGGGCCGTTGCCGGACTGGAGACGATCGACGGCGGCGACATCCTCATCGACGGCAAGCCGGTCCAGCACCTCAAGGCCGCCGACCGCGACATCGCCATGGTCTTCCAATCGTTCTCGCTCTATCCGCATATGAGCGTCTACGAGAACATCGCCTTTCCACTGAGGGCGACGCGCAAGAGCAAGGCCGAGATCGACAGCGAGGTGCGCTCGGTCGCCAAGACGCTGCAGATCAGCGATCTCCTCGCCAAGAAACCGTCGGCCCTGTCCGGCGGCGACATGCAGCGCGTCGCGATCGGCCGAGCCTTGGTGCGGCGGCCGAAGGCGATGCTGATGGACGAGCCGATCGGCGCGCTCGATGCCAAGCTGCGCGAGGAGATGCGGGCCGAGATCAAGCGGCTGCACATCAAGCAGGGCTCGACCAGCATCTACGTCACTCACGACCAGATCGAGGCGATGAGCCTCGCCGACCGCATCGTCATCATGCATGAGGGCGTACTGCAGCAGGTCGGTTCGCCGGACGAGGTCTATTCGCATCCGGCGAATCTTTTCGTCGCGCAGTTTGTCGGCAGCCCGGTGATGAACGTCGCCGACGCTTCGGTGACCGAGAAAGCCTCGTCGGCCTCGGTCACGGTCGGCGATGCGGCCGCCGGCTTCGAATTCCCGCGCACCTTGCTGTCGAAGCTCAACGGCCATGTCGGCGGCCAGCTCGCGCTCGGCATCCGGCCGGAAGGCGTTCTCGTTCGCCGCGAAGCCGCCGAGGGGTTCTTGCCGGTGGAGACGCAGATCGTTGAGCCGCTCGGCTCCTTCGATATCGTCGACCTCAAGGTCGGCTCCAAGATGCTGCGTGCACGCACCAAGAGCGGCTTCATCGGCGGCCCCGGCGAAAGGGTCTTCGTCAGAATCGATCCCAGCCAGGCGCATTTCTTCGACACGGCGAGCGGCAAATCGCTGGGAGTGAGACTCTGATGGCCCACATCCAGCTCAAGAACATTTCGAAGAAATTCGGCAACCACACCGCTTTGACCGGGCTCGACCTCGACATCGCCGACGGCGAGTTCTTCGTCCTGCTCGGCGAGACCGGCGCCGGCAAGACGACGACGCTGCGCATGATTGCCGGCCTGGAAAAACCGAGCGAAGGCCAGGTCTTTATCGACGGCGTCGATGTCGCCGATTGGGGCGCGGCCGAGCGCGACGTGGCGCTGGTGCTGCAGCAATATTCGCTCTATCCGCGTTATACGGTGCGCGAAAACCTCGAATTTCCGCTGAAGCCGAAGATCCGCCGGTTGCCCGATGCCGAGATCAAGGATCGTGTCGACCGCGCTGCCAGGACACTGCGGATCGAGCATCTGCTCGACCGCAAGACCGACCGGCTTTCAGGCGGCGAGATGCAGCGCGTCTCGATCGGCCGCGCCATCGTGCGCAAGCCGCGGGTATTCCTGATGGACGAGCCGTTGTCGGCGCTCGACGCCAAATTGCGCGAGGCGCTGCGCACCGAATTGAAGAACCTGCAGATGCAGCTCGGCGCCACCTTCCTGTTCGTGACGCACGATCAGATCGAGGCGATGTCGATGGGTGACAAGGTCGGCGTGCTCAACCATGGCCGCATCGTCCAGACCGGCACGCCGTACGAGATCTACAATAATCCGCGCGACACCTACGTGGCGAGCTTCGTCGGCTCGCCGCCGATGAATCTCATCGACGGCAAGCTTGTTAACGGGCGTGCGGTGATGGCACCGCTGAATTTCGAATTGCCGTTTGCGGGGGGTGCCAAGACTTCGGGGGGTGCCAAGACGGGCGCGGCGACCGACGGTCGCCCGCTCGTCTTCGGTATTCGTCCCGAGGACGTCTATCTCGAGACCGGCGCGCCGGTCGAGGCGCGGGTCCATGACGTCGAGAACCATGGCGTCGAGAAGATCCTGACGCTGCGGGTCGGCGACGCCATGCTGCGCGCCACTGTGCCGGCCAGGACCGACGTGCAGATAGAGCAGCCGGTGCGCTTTGCCTGGAACCCGGACAAGGTGGTGCTGTTCGATAAGGGCAGCGGAATAAGCCTGCGTCACGCCGGCTAAGTACAAGCCTCTTTACTGCAGCTAGAGCGGGATGCGTTCAAATTGACCGTGCATCCCGCTCTATCTATCTGTTTTAGTCGCATTTGTGCGACGCCGTGTGATTCCACTTGGCTGCGAAATGCTCGAGTCTTCCCGTCATCCCCCGTACGGGGGATGCGGATGCTTCGATTTGTCGAATAGGCTGGTCCTTGGTCCCAAACGGGCTTTGAGCCCAATTTGGAGGCCCAAAATGGAGGGTTGGCTATGGGAAATCTGTTCCGCAGTTTTGCTGCGATCCTGCTTGTCGCCGGTATGGGATTGTCGGCCGCACATCTGGGCGAGGCGCAGGCAGCCAAGAAAGTTGTCGCCGGCGCGAAGGTCGACGCCAAGAAGATCAAGGATCTCAACGGCACGGTCAATCTGTCCACCAGTGACTGCAAGCTGTTGTTGAGCGGCACCGTTGTCGAAGTCTCGGATGGCAGGTGCGGGGCTTCCGGCAAATATTGCAAGAGCAGCGCCGGCTCGGCCTGCATCACCGAGCAATAACCCGGCCAACGTTTAGCCGGCCTGGCGGATCTCCGCCTGTTCCTCGGCCCGGAAATGGCTGGGCGGCGATCCGATTACCCGCTTGAAGGCGCGGCTGAAGGAGGCGTCGGATTCGTAGCCGAGGCGCGCCGCGACGACGGAAATCTTGAGCCGGTCGCGGACCAGCCATTGCCGCGCCTGGTGCATCCGTACCTGCGTGACGTACTTTGCCGGTGTTTCGCCGACAATGGTTGCGAAGCGCTCGGCGAAACCTGATCGCGAGGCGCCCATCATCTTCGCCAGAGCCACCACCGTCCAGTCGCGGCTCGGTTCCAGATGGATCGCGGCCAGCACCCGGCCGATCTCGCGGTCCCTCACCGCCGCGATCCATCCGGAAGAGTCGCCGCAGCCGCGCTCGACCCATGAGCGGATGACGGTCGCGGCGAGCACATCGGCCAGCCGCGCCAGGATGCCGCCGGAGCCGACGCGCTCCATCGTCACCTCGCGGGCCATCGCCTCCAGCAAATGCGGGATACCTGGCTCATAGGCTTCCAACTCATGCGCGCGCATCACGTCCGGCATCATGCCGAGCAAGGGGTGCAAGCCATCGAGATTGAAATACATGCTGCCGAAAAACAGCAAGGTGCCCGGACGGCAGCCGGGCACGCCGTCGTTCGACATGCAATAGACACCCTTGCAGATCTCCTCGACCTCATAGCCGTGGATCGGCGCCGCCTCGATACCCGGCTCGCTCGCCAGCGTGTGGGCTGAACCGCGCGGCAACAACACCGCGTCGCCCGCCTTGAGCTCGACCCATTCGCCGGGCGGCTGCAGCAACCAGCAGCCTTTGCGACCGATGAAATGAAACCGTGCCGCCGCCTGAGCCGGAAAATGGATGCCCCAGGGTTCCCTCATCTCGCAACGGCCGTAATCGACGCCTTCGAGGCGCAATCCGCGCAATATGTCTGTCAGCGGATCACCGGTGACAGGGATTTTGGACGAACGGTCAAGCATAATGGTGTTTCTAGCATGGAAACTCCGGACAGTCACTCCCTATGTTGCACTGCAGCCAGATGCTGCGCTGCAACCAGATCGGAGATCCCTCATGACCGAACCCGCGACAGGCGTCATGGACGCCGTTCTCGACCTGACGGAAACCGGCGAACGATCCGAGCCCGCATGGGGGGCGGTGGTCTCCTTGGCGCTCGGAGTCTTCGGCCTGGTGACCGCGGAATTTCTGCCTGCCAGCCTGCTGACGCCGCTTGCGCAGGATCTCGGCATCACCGAAGGCGCCGCAGGGCAGGCGGTAACGGCCACCGCCGTCATTGGCGCGATTGCGGCGCCGACAATGGCCATTGTCACCAAGCGGCTGGACCGCAGGCTGGTCATGTGGGCGCTGACGGTGCTGCTTGTGCTGTCAAATCTGGTAGCCGCGTTTGCGTCGTCGCTTCCCGTTCTTCTGATCGCCCGTATCATGCTTGGCATTAGTCTCGGTGGCTTCTGGTCGATGTCGGCAGCCATGGCGATGCGGCTCGTTCCGATGCGGCTGATGCCGCGCGCCATGTCGATCATCCTCACCGGCGTTTCGGTGGCGACGGTCTGTGCGGCTCCGGTCGGCGCCTATGTCGGCGACATCTGGGGATGGCGGACGGCCTTCATGATCGCCGCCGTGGTCGGCGCGCTAGCGCTGCTCGTGCAGGTGGCTACCATTCCGAAGCTGCCGCCGGCAGGTACGGCAGGTTTTCGCACGCTGCTGGAGGTGATGAAGCGGCCGATGATCAGGGTGGCACTGCTGGTGGTGCTGCTGGTCGCCTCGGGACACTTTGCCGGCTTCACCTATGTCCGCCCGTTTCTCGAGAAGGTGCCCGCGCTGGACATCGAGACGATCTCGCTTGTGCTGCTCGCCTACGGCATTGGTGGCTTCTTCGGCAATTTTGCCGGCGGCTTCATGGCGGAACGCAGCCTCAAGGCAGCCGTCAGCCTGGCGCCTCTGCTGATCGCGTTTTCGGCGCTCCTGCTGCTGGTGGTCGGAGGCTCACCCGTCGTGGCTGCAATAGCGGTGGCCAGCTGGGGCTTTGCCTTCGGCGCCGTCCCAGTCGGGCTGCAGACCTGGCTGGTGCGAGCCGCCCCCGATCAGGCGGAAAGCGCCGGCGGGCTGATGGTCATGACGTTCCAGGTCGCCATCGCGTTGGGCGCCGTCTTCGGCGGCCTGCTGGTCGACAATACCGGCGTTGCCAGCGCCTTCGCGTATTGCGCGGCGGCGACGTTGCTTGCGGCATTGGCGGCGTTCTTCCTTGGCCCCAAGCCGATCGACGAGCCCAATTCCTAAACGGAACGGCCGTCGAAGTCGAAGACCGGCACGGCGGCGACGTCCAACGCCTCGATGCAATGAATGTTGATATAGGCACTTCGCCCGCTCCCTTCGCCGACATCCTCGGCGAAGGGGTGAATGCCGCAGCTGCGGCAGAAGCGGTGGGCGATGACATGGTTGCCGAAGCTGTAGCGGCCGAGATCATCGCCCCAGGCAAGCACCCGCATGCTCTCATGCGGCACTGCCCATAGCAGTGCACCCTTGCGCGTGCAGATCGAGCAATTACACCGTACGGCTCCGGTCAGCTCGCCTTCGACCTCGAACGCGACCTTGCCGCAGTGGCAGCTGCCTTCGTAGAGCATCGGGCCTTCCTCGTGCGGTTCGACAGGTGCAAACCTGACCGTGCCGGGCTATGTCTCCTGCGGCCAGTTTGTGGCTGCTACATTAAGACGTTGCAAGCGTGCGGAGTCCGACACCGAAAATGCAATCAGCCCGTGATCGCCTGGAAGCAATTGTTTCGCGTCTTGCTGCTCGCGTGGGCGATGAGAGCGTTTTCGCAAAGCTCTATCCTGAAGCAGCACGGGCGGCGGCCGACGCCGCCGATGCGCGGCGAAAAGCCGGCGTCACGCTCGGGCCGCTCGATGGGACGATCACCTCGATCAAGGATCTGTTCGATGTCGCCGGCGAGCCGACGACGGCGGGCTCGCTGCTGCTCGCCACGGCAGCGCCGGCGTTGCGGGATGCCATTGTCGTGGAACGGTTGCGCCAGGCCGGTGCAGTCATCCTCGGCAAGACCAACATGACCGAGTTCGCCTTCACCGCGATCGGCGTCAATCCGCATTACGGCACGCCCGGCAATGCAAGTGATGCCCGCCGTATTCCGGGCGGCTCGTCCTCAGGCGCCGCGGTTTCGGTCGGCGAAGGCACCAGCGAAATCTCCATCGGTTCCGATACCGGCGGATCGGTGCGCATTCCGGCATCGTTGAATGGCGTCGTCGGTTTCAAGCCGACGGCGCGGCGCGTGCCGCTCGCGGGTGCGTTTCCGCTGTCGGCCACGCTGGACTCGATCGGTCCGCTGGCCCGCACCGTCGCCGAATGTGCGGCGGCCGACGCAGTGATGGCGGGCGAAAACCTGGCGGCACTGTTGCCGCTTCCGCTGGACGGCCTGCGCATCGGTATTCCGCGCGGCGTGCTGTTCGATGATACGGAGGAAGAGGTCGCGACGACGTTCGACCGGTGTCTTCGCAAGATGGAGCTTAGCGGCGCACGGCTTGTGGAGTTGTCGATCGACGACCTGCTTGTCGATCTGCGCGCGGCAACCAAACGCGCCTCGATCGCGGCAATGGAAGGGGCGGAGATCCATGCCGACTGGCTGGCGACGGGAGCGACGATGCCGGTCGACCCGCGGGTAAGCGGGCCATTGTCGCGCGCCGCCGCCATTCCGGCCACGGTCTATATCAGAGCAATGCGCCGTCGCGCAGCACTTGCCGCCGCGATGGATGACCGGCTGGCGTCGGTCGACGTGCTGGCCCTGCCGACCACGCCGATGACCGCGCCGACGATCGTCTCGATGACCGGCGACGAGGCCCTGTGCGACAGGACGGAAGGCCTTCTGCTGCGCAACACGCAGGTCGCCAACCAGTTCGATCTTTCAGCCATCTCGCTGCCGATGCCCGGGATGATGCGTCCGGCCGGGCTGATGCTGGTGGCGCGCAATGGCCATGACCACCACCTGCTGCGGATCGCCGCTGCGGTCGAGGCACTGCTTGCAAATTGATCCGATAGCGCGTGTCAGCGCGACGAGCAGTGGCCGCGCTCGTTGTCCTTGGCGGTGCGCTCGATGCTGGTGGCAACCAGCCAAGGCAGGGTGTATCGCTTGCCGTTGAAGGTCCGGGTGCGGTTCTCGATCGAGCCGACAACAACGACCTTGCCGGCATAGAGCTTGTCCGAAAGATCGAGGCCCTTGTCTTGCTGCGGCAGGCGATCGATGTCGATCGAAACGCCTTTGACGAACTTGCCGGTGTCGAGGTCGAGCGCGCTGTTCGATGGACAGGGTGCCATCACGCAGCGCAAGCCGTTGTCGCAGAACACGTAGCTGCCCTGTCCGTTGGCCAAGGCATGCGCCGCCGCCATGCAGACACTGGCGGTCAGCAGGAATTTTGTGGTGTTTCCCATACCGGCAACGTCGCTGGCGAATTCGGGAAAATTGAGGCGTAGCCTTTGCTTAGAAATCGGCAGGGAACCGCCGCCGGTAGTGCTCGACCACTTCGGGATTGCGCAGATTGACCGGCAATCTGTTGGCCAGCACCAGCAAGGCTTCGCCAGCCGCGCCGACGCCCATGCGCATCATCGACTGTTCGGTGATCCCGGCCATGTGCGGGGTGACGATGACGTTGTCGAAGCCGAAGTAGGGATGGTTGGGCGGCAGCGGTTGTGTCGCAAAAACGTCGAGCGCGGCGCCGCCGATGCGGCCCTTCTGCAAGGCCTCGATCAGCGCGTCGTCGTCGATCACCGGCCCGCGCGAAACATTGATTAGCAGCGCATCCGGCTTCATCCGGTCAATACGTTCCCGGCTAATCAGCCCCCGCGTTTCGGGCGTCAGCGGGCAGCACAGAACGATGATGTCGCTCTGCTCGATGAGCGCATCGATCGACAAGAAGCCGACGCTGTCCGGCGCCGGCTGCATGCTGCGCGTCGTTGCCACCACATTCAGATCGAAACCATGGGCGGCGATGTGGCCGACCGCCTGGCCGATTGCGCCGAGGCCGACAATGCCGATCGTCTTGCCGGCAAGCTCATTAGCCACGACGGTGTGTTCGCGGCCGGCCAGCCAGCCCTTCGCCCGCAAGTCGCGGTCCAACACACGAAAGCGCCGAAGCAGCGCCAGTGCCGCGAACATCACATATTCGGCGACCGAGCGCGCGTTCACTCCCGGAACGTTCGCCACCAGCACGCCCGCCGCGTTGGCCGCTTCCATCGGTACCATGTCGAGCCCGGCGCCGTGGCGGATCGCGGCCCTGAGCTTGGTCGCGCCTTCGAAAAGCGCCGCAGGCAAAGGAGCGCGAACGATGATGACATCGGCGTCCCTTGCCTCGGCGGCCAGCGTGGCCGCGTCGAGAGCGGAAGCAACGACGAGTTCGCCGGCCCCTGTCAGCATGGAAGAGGCACGGGGGTGCAGTCTGTGTGTCGACAGGATCTTGGGCATTTCAGGCCTTTTCGAGCGCTGGGCTTTGCGGTTCCGCCTCACGCCCCTCGATCAGCCCCTTCCAATAGCTTTCGGCGCCTTGCAGATGAGCGCTCATCAGCGCCTGGGCGAGGTTGCCGTCGCGGCGCAGCAGCGCCTCGTAGATCTGGATGTGCTCGGCATGCGAGCGCACGCTGCGTTCGGGATCGTTGAAATAGATCGGCAGGCGCATCTCGCCCATCATGTAGTAGACGCTGCAGACATTGTGGAACACACTGTTCTTGGTCGCCCGCACGATCTCGAGGTGGAACTCGCGGTCTTCCCTGGCAAGGCCTTCGCCGGCCGCTATGCGATCCTCTGAGGCCTTCAGGATCTCGCGCAGCCGCTCGAAATTCTCCTCGGTGGCGCGGGAACAGGCAAGTTCGGCGGCCTTGATCTCGTGGATCTTCCGCAACTCGACCGTCTCGTAGATCTGGACAGGATCGAGCGGCAGGCCGGCGCGGGCGAACAGCGCCATAGCCTCGACGCTCGCCTGCTTTGTATCGATGTAGATGCCGGACTTCGCCCGTCGTTCGACGATGCGCATGGCCTCGAGAATGGCCAGCGCCTCGCGGATCTGACCGCGGCTGACGCTGAAATGCTCTGCCAGTTCGCGCTCCGACGGCGTGCGGCCCGTCTCCTTGTCCGAATGGGAGAACAGGTAGGCGGCGAGTTCCGCGAGAAGGTTCTTTTCTTTCATGTCAGCCGTGTTGCGCGTGCGCCTCCAGGAACCGCTCCGAAATAGTGAATCCCAGCCCGGGTCTATCAGGGATCGCTACCATACCGTCCTTTGCTTCGACAGTCTCTTCGATCAGATCGTGGATCATCGGGTTGGCCCCGAGTGAATATTCGACGGTGAAGCTCGCCGGCGAAGCGGCGCAAACATGCAGCCCGGCAAAAAAGCAGGGCGCGCCCGCCCAAAGGTGCGGCGCAAAGCGCAGATTGAAGGCGCTGGCGATGGTTCCGATCTTCATCGCCTCGCTGATGCCGCCGCAAAAGGCCGGATCCGGCTGGAAGATATCGGCGGATTTGAGTACGGCGAGATCGCGGAAGGCGTAGCGCGTCGCCTCACTCTCGCCGGTGGCAATCGGGATCGAGCCGCAGGCGCGCACCTCAGCCATGCCGCGCTTGTCGTCGGCGATCACCGGCTCCTCGAACCAGGCGAGATCGAGGTCGCCGGCGAGATGGATGAAGCGCTTGGCTTCGGCCACCGTGTAGGTGCCGTGCGCGTCGACCATCAGGTCGATGTCGGGACCGAGCGCCTGTCTTGCAGCGCGGACGCGGGCGGCGGAGACGTGCGGGGCGCCGTCCATGGCGCCGACGCGCATCTTCAGCGCCTTGAAGCCGCCCTTGGCGACGTAGGATTGCAGCTGATCGCCGATGGCTTCCGCAGTGGCCCAGCCGCCGGAAGCATAGGCCGGCATGCGGTCCAGCTTGCGGCCGCCGAGCAGTCGCCAGACCGGAACGCCGAGTGATTTGCCGAGAATGTCCCACAATGCGATGTCGACGGCGCTGATAGCGGCGATGCTCATGCCGCGTCGCGCCAATTGCGGCATGGCGTGGCCGGCGCGGGCGGCGCTGTCGTGACGCGCGCCATTGTAGAGCATCTCCCAGATGACGCCGATGTCGGCCGGGTCGAGGCCGACCAGCTGCGGCCCGACCTCATGGTTCAGCAAATGGACAAGGGCGCCGTAGCTGCCGGCGCTGCCGGCGGCGTTCTTGCCTTCGCCCCAGCCGACAAGCCCGTCGTCGGTTTCGATGCGCAGGATGGCGGCGTCGAACGTCGCCACCTGACCGAAGTCGCTGCGGTGCTGCTTCGCGGCTTCGATCGGTATGCGAACCCACCAGGCTTGGACCGTCTTGATGCGCATGTTCATCCTCGGCCCGGCCGCGGTGAGGCGGAAGGGCTCTTTCCAAACGGCTTGGCTACTTGATCAGCGGCAGCAGCGTTTCCGCATTGATGCGCATCTGGTCAGTGTAGAATTTTTCCGTGAGCACGCTGGAGCCGTGGTCCTGAATGAATTTCAGCTGCTCTGGCGAGATGTCGACCGGATTGCGTTCGACCATGTCGGGATAGGGGGCTGCCGGCGTGCGGTCGACTGGGGCGACGAATTCATTGGTCAGCGCGCCGTCATAGCCGATCTCCTTCAGCGTGCCGACAATCTTCGGCCAGTCGATCTGCCCGAGGCCGGCAGCGAAGCGGTTGTTGTCGGCGACATGGAAGTCGTACAGGCGCTTGCCGACCTGCCGGATGGCGTCATAGACGTTAAATTCTTCCATGTGGATGTGGTAGGCGTCGAGGCAGACGCCGCATTCGGGGCTGACCGCATCGGCAAGGGCCAGTGCCTGGGCGCCGCGGTTGAACAGGTAGGTTTCGAAGCGGTTGAGCGGCTCGACCGCGATCTTGACGCCGACCTTCTTGGCGTGGGTGAAGCATTCCCGGGTGGCGTCGACCACCCATTTCCATTCCTCTTCCTCGGTGCCGTCCGGCACGACCTTGCCGACGGTGGCGGGAACCAGCGTGATGATCTCGCCGTCGAGCTCGCTGACCATGGTCAGCACGTCCTTGACATATTGCACCGAGCGCTCGCGCTGGCCCTGGTCCTTGGCGGCGAGATTGCGCTCGCCCAGCATCAGCGTCACCGCTCCCCAGCAACGGATGCCGTACTCGTTCAGCAGCGCGCGTGTTTCCTTGGTCTTGTACTGTTCGGGTTCGCCGGAAATCTCGATCGACTCATAGCCGAATTTCTTGATGCGCTTGAGCGTCGTTTCCAGCGGCTCCGCCCGCATCCAATTGTGCGTCGAAAGATGCATGGTCTATCCTTCCCAGAATCGCCTGTACCAGTTCGCCTGCGACGCACTCTGCCGAAGTGCGCTGCATGATTCCTCCCTAAGGCCTCCCAGCATTTTTTTGGCAAACTGGTTCGACCAATTGGGCTTGATGGGAGATCTACAGTAATTTCATCTGGACGGCAAGAAGTGCTACCATCAAGCGCCGTCTCTTGCTTACAGCATTGATTACGTTGAATTATGTTGGGCAGCTCGGCATGGTTGCAGGACTGCGGCCGCGCGTCAAATGGCTTGACCAGATTTCGGCATTTGGTAATACCAGAATAGCGGCGCCGAGCGCGCTGTGCAAAGAGACCAAAGAGGCTGGCCCTGTTTTCAATCGGCGCTATGCTTGGTCGCGAAACATAGGGAGATGCCGATGCCGACGACGATGAAGGGGCCTGGTCTGTTCCTGGCGCAGTTTGCGGGCGACGCCGCTCCGTTCAACTCGCTGGCCTCGATCACCAAATGGGCGGCCGGTCTGGGCTACAAGGGCGTGCAGATCCCGACATGGGACGCCCGGCTGTTCGATCTCGAGAAGGCAGCGTCGTCGAAGGCCTATTGCGACGAGGTGAAGGGCATCTGCGCCGATGCCGGCGTCGAGATCACTGAACTGTCGACGCATCTGCAGGGTCAGCTGGTGGCGGTGCATCCGGCCTACGACGCACAATTCGACGGCTTCGCTCCACCTGCGGTGCACAACAATCCAAAAGCCAGGCAGCAATGGGCGGTCGAGCAGATGAAGTTCGGCGCCAAGGCGTCGAAGAATCTCGGGCTCAAGGCGTCGGTGTCGTTTTGCGGGGCGTTGGCCTTCCCTTACCTCTACCCGTGGCCGCAGCGGCCGGCGGGATTGATCGAGGAAGCATTTGCCGAACTCGGCAAGCGCTGGAAGCCGATCCTCGACGTCTATGACGAGAACGGCGTCGATGTCGGCTACGAAATCCATCCGGGCGAGGACGTGTTCGACGGCGCGACATTCGAGATGTTCCTCGATGCGGTCGGCGGCCACAAGCGCTGCAACATCAACTACGACCCGTCGCACTTCCTGCTGCAGCAGCTCGATTATCTCGAATTCATCGACATCTACCACGAGCGGATCAAGGCGTTCCACGTGAAGGATGCCGAGTTCAATCCGACCGGGCGGCAAGGCGTCTATTCCGGCTACCAGAGCTGGACCAACCGTGCCGGGCGGTTCCGCTCGCTCGGCGACGGACAGGTGGATTTCGGCGGCATCTTCTCCAAGCTTACCCAATACAACTATGATTCATGGGCGGTGCTGGAATGGGAATGCTGCCTGAAGCACCCGGAGGATGGTGCTGCCGAGGGCGCTCCCTTCATCCAGCATCATATCATCAGGGTTACGGAAAAGGCATTCGACGACTTCGCCGGCGGCACGACCGACAAAAAGGTGCTGCGCGGGATGATGGGGATCTAACACAGCTTTCCCTCCCCCTTGAGGGGAGGGTCGATCCGCGCAGCGGATCGGGGTGGGGTCGCTGGGTTGAGCTCGGCATTGACCGACCCTCCCGGCCTTTCGGGCCACCCTCCCTCAAGGGGGAGGGGTATCTCAGACAACGAGGGAGAAAATCATGGTCGGCGCATCGAAGGCGGAAACCGGGGGCGGTCCGATCCGCTACGGCATGGTTGGCGGCGGACAAGGCGCCTTTATCGGCGCGGTGCACCGCATCGCGGCGCGCATGGACAACGAGTTCGTGCTGGTCGCCGGCGCTCTGTCGTCGAATCCGGAGCGTGCCAAGGCCTCGGCGGCCGAGCTCGGGCTCGATCCGGCACGCAGCTACGGCTCCTATGCCGACATGGCCAAGGCCGAGGCCAAGCGGCCGGACGGCATCGAGGTGGTCGCCATCGTCACGCCGAACAATGTGCACGTGCCGGCTGCCAAGGCTTTTCTCGAGGCCGGCATCCACGTCATCTGCGACAAGCCGCTGGCGACGACGCTGGCCGAGGCAAAGAAGCTGGCGGCGCTGGTCGAAAAGACCGGCAAAGTGTTCGTGCTGACGCATAACTACACCGCCTATCCGATGGTGCGGCAGGCACGCGAGATGGTGGCCAAGGGGCAGCTCGGCGATATCCGCATCGTGCAGTCGGAATATCCGCAGGACTGGCTGACCGAGGACCTGGCCGCCACCGGCCAGAAGCAGGCTGCGTGGCGCTCAGACCCCAAGCAGGCGGGTGCGGGCGGTGCGCTGGGTGATATCGGCACCCATGCCTACAACCTTGCCCGTTTCGTCTCCGGGCTGGAGCTCGATTCGTTGTCGGCCGATCTCGATGCCTTCGTGCCGGGGAGGCTGCTCGACGACAACATCAATGTGCTGCTGCGCTTCAAGCCGGTCGGCGGGTCGCACCCGGCCAAGGGCATGGTCTGGGCCAGCCAGGTGGCGCCCGGCCACGAGAACGGGCTGAAATTGCGTATCTACGGCTCGAAGGGCGGGCTCGAATGGGTGCAGGCCGACCCGAACTATCTCTGGTACACGCCGTTCGGCGAGCCGAAGCAGTTGATTACCCGAAATGGCGCCGGCGCGCTCCCCGTCGCGGGGCGCGTCAGCCGCGTCCCGCCAGGGCATCCGGAAGGCTATCTCGAAGGTTTCGCCAACATCTACCAGGAAGCCGCGCGGGCTATTCGTGCGGCGCGCCGGACGGGCGGCAAGCCGGCTAAGGATGTCGTCTTCCCAACCGTGCAAGACGGCGTCGAAGGCATGGCCTTCATCGAAGCCTGCGTGAAGTCGTCGAAGAAGAACGGGGCGTGGACGAAACTCTAATCGCTGCGCCCGGTTAAGGGTGTCCCCCCTCACTCGGATTGCCAGCCGAATTGCAAGGGCAATTCGGGGCAATCCGACTTCTCCCCCAGGGGAGAGGAGATCGCCAGCGCTGCGTCTGACTCTTCTCCCCAGCGGGGAGAAGGTGGCCGCGAAGCGGCCGGATGAGGGGCTTATAGCGAAGTCGGCGGAGGAGCCAGCCGGCCGTCAAAGGGGAGGGGCGTCGATGAAGATCGGCATGTGCATGCTGTTGTGGACGACGGCCGTGTCGAAAAAACACGAGCCGCTGTTGAGAGACATCAAGACGACCGGCTTCGACGGCGTCGAAATACCGGTCTTCTCCGGCGCGCTGGACGGCTACAAGAAGCTCGGTGATCTGCTCGACCGAATCGGGCTGCAACGCACCGCCGTCTCGGCGATGGGCGATCCGGCGATGAATTTGATCTCGCCGGATGCCTCGACGCGCAAGGCCGGTATCGACTACATGAAATCGGCGATCGACTGCGCTCAGGCGCTTGGCGCGAACACGTTGAGCGGCCCGCTCCATTCGACGCTCGGGGCCTTCTCCGGCAGCGGGCCGACGGCGGCCGAGAAAAAACGTTCGATCGCTTCGCAACGCGCCATTGGCGACCATGCCGGCAACAAGAGCGTCACCATCGGGCTGGAGGCGCTCAACCGCTTCGAATGCTATCTGCTCAACACGATGGACGATTTGTCGGAGCATATCGACGCGATCGACCGGCCGCACATCAAGGCGATGTACGACACCTTCCATGCCAACATCGAAGAGGCCGACCCGATCGGCGCCTATTCGCGCAACCGCAAGAACGTCGTCCATATCCATATTTCGGAGAACGATCGCGGCGTGCCGGGCCGCGGTCACATTCCCTGGAAGGAGACGTTCTCCGCCATCCGCAAGAGCGGCTACGACGATTGGCTGACGATCGAGGCGTTCGGGCGTTCGCTGAAGGATTTGGCCGCGGCCACCAAGGTGTGGCGCGACTTTTCCGAAGGCCCGGAAGCTGTCTACCGCGACGGCTACAGGCATATCAGGAGCGGGTGGAGTAAGGCGGCCTAACTGCCGCCGGCGCAACGCGGCCGTCACCCCTGGTCGGCCTGGATCCTGTTGTAGTCGTGGATCGTCCTGCTCAAGCGGCGGCGCAGGAAATTGGAAATGTTGTCGAAGATGAAAACGACGAGCAGGACCAAGAGCACCATGTAGAAGACATTGGCCCAGTTGGAGTTGGTGCGCATCGCTTCCCAAAGCTTCAGGCCGATACCGCCGGCACCGACAGCGCCGATGATCGTTGCGCCCCTGGTGTTGGATTCCCACTGGTAGAGCGTCTGGCTGATGAAGACCGGAATCACTTCCGGCAGCACGCCATAGCGCTGCACCAGCAAGCCGTTGGCGCCGGTCGACTGGATGCCCTCGCGCGGCTTGTCGTCGATGTTCTCAAGGCCTTCCGAATAGACTTTGCCGAGCGTGCCGATCTCGGTGAAGAAGATCGCGGCGCTGCCGGCAAGCGGGCCCGGGCCGAAGGCGCGGGTGAAGAACAGCGCCCAGATCAGCATGTCGACCGAACGCATGAAATCGAAGAAGCGCTTGAGCACCTGACTGATCACGCCGCTCGGGGTGATGTTGCGGGCGGCAAAGAAGGCGAGCGGGAAGGCGACGATGCCGCCGAGCAAGGTGCCGAGAAATGCCATGACGATGGTCTGGAACAGCTTCGTCCAGACATCGCCATGCTGCCACTGGGCGTTGTACCAGATATTGTCGGCGGCCAGCGTGATGTTAGATGTGCCCGGCTTGAGCTGGGGTCCGGACATCAGCAACGAGACCACCTCGCCGGGCGACTTGCCGAAGAAGGGCGAGCGTGTGTCGAAGACGAAATTCGCCCAGCCGAGGAAGCGCTTGCGGACCTTGACGCGATCGACGGTTATGCGGACCTCGCCGGCAAAGCCCATCCTGGCGACGATTTCGTCGTCGTGTGCGGTGATCCAGTCCGGCACCAGGCCGGATATCACCGGCTTGCCGCTGGCCAAGGACACCGGCACCGTCTGGCCATTGGCGACCAGCATCGCCTCGGTCTTGTCGAAGGTAACCGATTTGGCCCGGCCGTCGATCAGAATGGTGTAGGAGCCGTTCGCACTGGTGATGACCCAGTCGGGATGAGGATCTTCGCCGAGCGCGGAAAAACGCGGGTATTTGGGCGTGATCTGAGGCTGATCGAGACGGAATTCCGGCTGCAGATCGTAGCTGATCCATTGCGTCAGAAAGAGCGGCAGGCGTTCCCAGTGCGATTCCCTCAGCACTTGCGGCAGGTTGAAGAACCACAAGGCGTAGAGGAGGTAGAGCAGGATGCCGGTGAACAGGACCAGCGGGCCGAAGCGTTTGTACAGGGGCCGCCGGAACACTTGGGGAAAGCGCTCTTCGATCGACTGCATCTCATCGGCGGTCATTGCGGCCATGCTCAGGCGCCCATCATGAATGCCTGCTCACCGACGAGCTTGCGCCTTAGCCAGGCAGAGAACTGGTCGACGAGGAAGATCGTCGTGAACAGCAGCAGCACCAGTGCCAGCGTTTTGGCGCCGAAGCCGCGCGAGATGGAGAGCTTCAGTTCCTCGCCGATGCCACCACCCCCGACCGCGCCGATGATGGTCGAGATGCGGACATTGATCTCGATCCTGAGCAGCGTGTAGGACGTGAAATTGGGCAGCACTTGCGGCAGGCCGGCAAAGCGCACGCGCTCGAACCAGTTGGCGCCGACCGCGCGCAGGCCTTCTTCGGCGCGCATGTCGATGTTTTCGTTGATCTCGTAGAAGAGCTTGCCGAGGGCGCCGATGGAATGCAGGCCGATGGCGATGATGGCCGCGACCGGGCCGGTCGAGAGGATGGCTGCGAAAAGGCCGGCAATGACGATCTCCGGGAAGGCGCGAAGCAGTTCCATGAAGCGCTTGACGACGAGCCTGAGCACCGGACTGGGCGTCAAGTTGCGCGCGGCGATGAAGGAAAAGGGCACCGCAAAGACGAAGCCGATGAAAGTGGAAACCAGCGCCACGTTGAGCGTGGTGAGCATCAGCTCGAAATATTCGGGTAGATAAAAGCCGCCCCAGAGATAGATGCGGCCAAGCGGGAAGTTGAACTCCTGGCTGCCTTTGTCGTGCGGCGATGCGATGTCGAACAGCGCGCGCCAGACGTCATTCCAGTCCTTGGGAACAAGCCAGCTAAGGAAATCCAGTATGTGCGGCAGCCGATCGAAGAAATGTCCGGCATTGGCCTCGTCGGCGAACCACATGGCTGTGCACATGGCGACAAGCAGCAAGCCGATGCCGAGCGCGGTGTAGAACCGGCGCAAGGACGTCTGGCGTCGCCAGGTGTCGGCCGTCCGCCGGGTCGCGTCTGAACGGATCGTGGCTGAGATGGTCATGATCGGCATGCAAAAAGGGCGGCGCTGGTAAGGCCGCCCTTTTCAATTGCATTCACCCGCCGATCGCGGCTTTGCGGGCTTCGACGATGACGCTGTAGAAGTCCGGCTTCACTGGAACGTAGCCAGTGAAATCGCCGCCTTCGATGGCTTCGAAGCAAGGCTTGTCCTTGGCCGGCAAGCTGGTGAAGAAGTTGGCGAGCTTGGCGCTCATATCGCCGCCGAGCGCGGTGCGCACGACCAGCGGGCCATTCGGGATCAGGCCGGAGCGCCAGACTTCGACGAAGTCGTTGGGGTCGACGGCGCCCTTGGCGACTTCCTTGTGGAAGGTGCCGGACGTGTAACCGTTCTTGAAGTCGCCGATGCCCGAGGAGTCGTCAACCGCCACGTCGACCTTGCCGTCGCGGACGGCGAGAAGGTTGTTCTCGTGGCCGCCATTGAACTGGGTCGAGGCGAAGAAGGTTTCGTTCGAAGCGCCGGTGTCCTTCGGGATCTGGGTCAGCGGGATCAGATAGCCCGACGTCGAATCCGGGTCGGCATAACCGAGCTTCTTGCCCTTGGCCGATTTGATGTCGGTGATGCCGGACGACTTCAGCGCCAGGCCTATCGAATAATAACCGGTCGCACCGTCGGTCTGCTGGGTGGTGAGGATCGGGGTCACCGCGTTCGGATCCTTGAGGTAGACGCTGGCATAGCCCGACGCACCAAGCTCGGCGAAATCGAGCGTGCCGCCGAGCAGGCCCTGGATGACGCCGTCGTAGTCGGCGGCCGGGAACAGCGAGACCTTCTCGAAGCCGAATTCGGACGTCAGGTGATCGGCGAGGCACTGAAAATTGCGCAGCCGGTCCGCTTCATTTTCACCGCCAAGGATACCGATGCGGAATTCCTTGATATCCTGGGCGTGAGCGGCACTGGCCGCGATGGCGAGCAATGAAACCGCGCCAAAAACCATCTTCCTGAACATTGGGTCTCTCTCCTTTGATCCGGCCTCGCGCCGGTTGCGATCGAATTTTGACGAGTGCCTTTGACGCGGGCGGCGATCAGGCCGTTCTCAATAACCAGGAAACGCTGGCTCGAGCGGTCCGGCGGATGCAGCGATTTTCTGTTTGATGGCGACACTGGTCGAGGTGATGGCCTCGGAGATTTCGCCGCCATTGCTGTCGGCGCCATAGACCATGCGCACCGCCTCGCGATTGAGGTCTTCGGGCGGGCCGTCGAAGACGACCTTGCCGGCGGCCATGCCGATGATGCGGTTGCAATAGTTGCGCGCCGTATCCAGCGTATGCAGATTGGTGATGACGGTGATACCCTCGCGCAAATTGATATCCTGCAGCGAATCCATCACCACTTTGGCGTTGAGCGGATCGAGCGAGGCAATCGGCTCGTCGGCGAGCAACACCTTCGGCTGCTGCATCATGGCACGCGCGATCGCAACGCGCTGCTGCTGGCCGCCGGAAAGCGTGCCGGCGGGCTGCAGCGCGGTGCGGGCGATGTCCAGGCGCTCGAGGGCTGCAACCGCCTCGGCGCATTCGTTGCGGGAGAACATGCCGAACAGGTTGGACAGGGTCGAGCGGTGGTTGAGCCGGCCGAGCAGTACATTGGTCAGCACATCGAGGCGCGGCACCAGATTGAACTGCTGGAAGATCATGGCACAGTCGCGTTGCCAACGCCGGAGCGGCGAGCCGCGCAACCCGGAAACCTCGACGCCGTCGAACAGGATGGATCCCTGGCTGGGATCGATGAGGCGGTTGATCATGCGCAGAAGGGTCGATTTGCCGGCGCCGGAGCGGCCGATGACGCCGACCATCTGTCCTTGCGGGATCGAGATGTGAACATTGCTGACGGCGGTGTTCTTGCCGAACCGGCGGGTGACGCCGCGGATTTCGAGCGTAGCTGACATGGTGCAGGCTCCAGTCCAATCGCAATTGAAGGTCTGTTAACCCTCGCTAGCGCAGCTACGTGAACCTGCGGTGTCTGATTGATGTCAGTTTTGTTACCGCCCACAGCCTGGAGCGGGGCGGGATCAACTCGGCGCGAGAAGCTCGAATGGTGAATGGTGATAAGAAAGGCTTTCCTGAGCCTCGAAATTTAATCGCTGCCCGCCATTACCATTCACGATCCTTAGCCACCATACTTCTCCAGAAAAGCCTCCGCCGACAGCTCCCGGAAATCGTCGAGCGCGGCGCGCAGCCTTGCATGATCCCAATCCCACCAGGCGAGCGCCTGATAGCGCTCCGCGGTGCGGCGGTCGAAGCGCTCGCGGATCGGCTTGGCCGGTACGCCGCCGACGATGGTGTAGGGAGCGACGTCCTTCGATACCACTGCGCCGGCACCGACCGCCGCACCGTCGCCAACGGTGACGCCGGGCAGGACGGTCGAGCCATGGCCGAGCCAGGTGTCGTGGCCGATGGTGACGCGTTTGGCGCGGCGCTGAGCGAAGAATTCGCTCTCGTGCTCGGCGTCGTCCCAATAGTCGGAGGCGCGATAGGTGAAATGGTGCAGCGTCGGCCGCCAGGTCGGATGATTGGTGGCATTGATGCGGACGCTGGCGGCGATGTTGGCGAATTTGCCGATTGTCGCGCACCAGACGCTGCAGTCCTGCATCATGTAGGAATAGTCGCCGATCATGCTTTCCGAAACCCGGCTTCGGTCGGCGATCTCGGTCCAGCGGCCGAGCGTCGAGTTCTCGATCTCCGCCGTCTCGTGGACCAGCGGGGCCTCCGACAATTTCCTGGTCATGCGGCGATTTTCCCAGCGGCGAAGGCGGTCACGTCTATGATGCGATCGGCGACGGCTTCGCGCACGTCGTAATCGTGGAAGATGCCGAGCAAAGCGACGCCCGCCGCCTTCTTGGCGGCGATCAGGGAAATCACGACGTCCCGGTTCTTCGCATCAAGCGAAGCGGTCGGCTCGTCGAGCAGCAGGATCGGATGCTCGGTGATGAAGCCGCGCGCGATGTTGACGCGCTGCTGTTCGCCGCCGGAGAACGTCGCCGGCGGCAGCGCCCAGAGTTTTTCCGGCAGGTTCAATTGGGCCAGCAAGTCGCGTGCCTTGCCGCGCGCGGCTTCGCGCTCCTCGCCGCGCTCGACCAGCGGTTCGGCGACGACATCGAGCGCCGAGACGCGCGGCACGGTGCGCAGGAACTGGCTGACATAGCCGATCGTGAGCCGGCGCACGGCTAGCACGGTGCGCGGGCTGGCCGTGGCGAGATCGATGAGCCCGTCCTCGTGCTGGACGATGATCTGGCCTGCGTCGACGGCATGATTGCCGTAGAGCATTTTCAGGATCGAGCTCTTGCCGGCGCCGGACGGGCCGCCGAGCACGGAGCATTCGCCGGCCCTGATCGCGAACGAGACGCCGGCGACGACAGGCAGTTTGATGCCGTCGCGCAGATGCATGGTGAAGCTCTTGGCGACATCGGAGACGACGAGCGGGGTTGCCATCAGAAGGTCCTCCAATCGCCATTCGTTTGCGGGCCAACACCCCCCTCTGGCCTGCCGGCCATCTCCCCCTCAAGGGGGGAGATGGGCAGCCTGACTATCTCGCTCGTTCTGCAACGTTGTAGGATGGCGAAACCGGGAGTGATAGCCAATCTCTCCCCTTGAGGGGGAGATGCCAAGCGATGCCAAAGAGGGCAGGCCAGAGGGGGGTACGCCGGAGCAATCATCGTCACACCTGCAGAATCGAGGAGACAAGCAACTGGGTGTAGGGCGCGCGCGGATCGTCGAGGACGCGGTCGGTGAGGCCGCTTTCGACAACACGGCCGTCCTTCATCACCATCATGCGCTGCGACAACAGCCGCGCCACGGCGAGATCGTGGGTGACGACGATGGCCGCCAGGCCGAGATCGGTGACCAGCCCCCGCAGCAGATCGAGCAGGCGTGCCTGTACCGAAACGTCGAGGCCACCGGTCGGCTCGTCCATGAACACCAGCCGCGGCCCTGTGACCAGGTTGCGGGCGATCTGCAGGCGCTGGCGCATGCCGCCGGAGAAGGCGCGCGGCTCGTCGTCGATGCGGTCCTCGTCGATCTCGACGCGCGACAGCCAGTCGACCGCCGCCGCGCGGATCCTGCCATAGTGGCGGTCGCCGACCGCCATCAGCCGTTCGCCGACATTGGCGCCGGCCGACACCGTCATGCGCAGCCCGTCGGCGGGGTTCTGATGGACAAAGCCCCAGTCGGTGCGCATCAGGAAGCGGCGCTCGGCCTCGCTCATGCGGTAAAGCTCACGGAACTGGCCGTCGCGCATGCGGTAGCTGGCGGTGCCGGAAGAGGGCAGCAGCCGAGTCGACAGGCAGTTGAGCAAAGTCGTCTTGCCGGAACCGGATTCGCCGACCACCGCCAGCACTTCGCCCGGCCACAGATCAAAGGTGACGTTCTCGCAGCCGACGCGCGAGCCGTAGAATTTGGACAGCGCCGAAACGCGCAGCAGCGGTTCGTCGGTCATTCAGCCGGCTCCATTTTTCCTGGGGCAAGATGGGTCTCGGGCGCGAGATGGCCGCGGTGGCCTTCGGCGCGCCGCTTCTCGCAATAATCGGTGTCGGAGCAGACGAACATGTGGCCGCCATGGTCGTCGAGGATGACCTCGTCGAGATAGACGTTCTCGGCCGCGCACAGCGCGCAGGGCTGGTCGAAGGTCTGCACTTCGAAGGGATGATCCTCGAAGTCGAGGCTGACCACCTCGGTAAAGGGCGGCAGCGCATAGATGCGTTTTTCGCGGCCGGCGCCGAACAACTGCAGAGCCGGCGAACGATGCATCTTCGGATTATCGAATTTCGGCGTCGGCGAGGGGTCCATGACATAGCGGCCCTCGACCTTGACCGGGTAGGCGTAGGTGGTGGCGATGCGGCCGTGCTTGGCGATGTCCTCGTAGAGCTTCACATGCATGAGGCCGTATTCCTCCAGCGCATGCATTTTGCGCGTCTCGGTCTCGCGCGGCTCGAGGAAGCGCAGCGGCTCGGGGATCGGCACCTGATAGACCAGCACCTGACCGGCACTCAGCGGATATTCAGGGATGCGGTGGCGCGTCTGGATGATGGTCGCCTTGGCCGTCTCGGTGGTGACGGCGATATTGGCGACCTTCTTGAAGAAGGCGCGGATCGAAACGGCATTGGTGGTGTCGTCGGCGCCCTGGTCGATGACCTTGAGTACATCGTCCGGGCCGATGATCGAAGCGGTGACCTGCACGCCGCCGGTGCCCCAGCCATAGGGCATCGGCATTTCGCGCGACGCGAACGGCACCTGATAGCCGGGGATGGCAATGCCCTTGAGGATGGCGCGGCGGATCATCCGCTTGGTCTGCTCGTCGAGATAGGCGAAGTTGTAGGTGGCGATGTCGGTCGGTTGTCCGGTCATTCGGCGGCCTCCCTCTTCTCTTCGGCCTTGCCGGCGTTTTCGCGGGCGTCGTGCGCGGCGCGCATGCGGCGCACGAGGTCGAGCTCGGCCTGAAAATCAACATAGTGTGGCAGCTTCAAATGCTCGACGAAGCCGGTCGCCTGGACATTGTCGGAATGCGAGATGACGAACTCTTCGTCTTGCGCGGCGGCGACGACATCTTCGCCGAATTCGGTTGCACGAAGAGCGCGGTCGCATAGCGCCATGGCCATCGCCTTGTGCTCGCTCTGGCCGAAGACGAGGCCGTACCCGCGGGTGAATTGCGGCGGCGCCTTGGCCGAGCCCTTGAACTGGTTGACCATCTGGCATTCGGTGACGCGGATGCTGCCGAGCGGCACGGCAAAGGGCAGTTCCGGCACGTCCAGTTCCAGTTCGACCTCGCCGATACGAACCTCGCCGACGAAAGGATGGTTGCGCGCATAGCCGCGCTGGGTGGAATAGCCGAGCGCCAGCAGAAACCCCTCGTCACCGCGCGACAGCGCCTGCAGGCGGATATCACGCGCCATCGGGAATTCGAGCGGCTCGCGGGTGATGTCGCCGGGGACATGATCCCCGGGCATGTCGCCGTCGGGCTCGATCAGGCCTTCGCGAGCGAGGATGGCCGAGACGCGCGGCATCGCCTCCGCTTCGCCTGCACGCTGCTCCGGTTCGGCGACTTCGCCGCCGGCGGCAAGCTCGGGATCGAGCAGCCGGTGGGTGTAGTCGAAAGTCGGGCCGAGCAACTGCCCGCCGGGCAGGTCCTTGTAGGTCGCCGACACGCGCCGTTCGACCAGCATCGAGCCGGTTTCGATCGACCTGGTATAGCCGAAGCGCGGCAGCGTCGTGCGATAGGCGCGAACCAGGAAGATCGCCTCGATCATGTCGCCGCGCGCCTGGACGATGGCGAGTGCCGCCAATTCCCTGTCGTAGAGCGAACCTTCGCTCATCACCCGGTCGACGCCGAGCGCCAGCTGCTCGACGATCTGGTCGAGCCGAAGTGCGGGCACCGAGCGATCGCCGCGCCGGCGGTCGGCGAGCAATTTGTGGGCGTTGCGGATGGCCGCTTCACCGCCTTTTACCGCGACATACATCCTACGCCTCCATCGTCTTAATGCGCGTCGTGCGCGGCAGGCAGGCAATTGCGTCGGACGTGGCGAGGATGATGTCGACACCCCGCGGAAAGCGCTGATTGTTCTGCTTCCATTGCTCGACGAAATGACGCGGCATTTGCGCCGGCGCGATCGTCGCCGTCTTCTCGATGCCCGGGCCTTCGAGCAGCAGCGGAGCGCCGGAGACGAGATCGCCGACCTCAAGGATCAGCGTCGTCGAACGATCGGGATAATCCTGGGTGCCTTGCGAAAACCCGTCGAGCGCCATCATCTCGGCCGGCGTGGCAATCAGCGCGAAATGCGCGTCGGCCGGGGTGTTGGCCAGCGGCGCGCCGGTATGGAAGCCAAGCCAGGATTTCACCGCCGCCGACCCCTGCAAAGCCGGGTCGAGCCAGAGCGGCGTGTCGTTGTCGCACAGCGCCAGAGCAATGGCACCGGCGGTGGCCGACAGCGGCACGGGGGGGTGGGCGAGGGCCGGCAAGGGCTGCACGCTGCCCGGCCGCGCCATCGCGTCCATCACAGCGCGGAATACGGTCTGCGCGTTGAATACCGGATCGGCGAAGCCGCCTTCGATCGATTGAGTGGCGAGGTCCATCAGTCTTCTCCGCGCACCATTGTGAAGAAATCGACCTTGGTCGCCGCCGTCTCGGCGCGGCGCTGGTCACGGGCCTTGGCCAGTGCCGCCTGCAAGGGCGCGACGAGCCTGGTCTCGACCCCGTTGCGGTGGGCCGGGTCCTGCCACAGCGCATCGGCGATTGCTGCCAGCCTTGCCTTCTGCTTGTCGCGGCCGAGCGCATAGCAGTGGCCGACATGGCTGGACGCAAGCCGCACCGTGGCACGGGTGACCGTCGCCTCGCCGACATTGAACGGCGCGCCGCCGCCGCCGATGCGGCCGCGCACGGTAACCAGGCCGGTTTCGGGGCCACGCAGAAGTTCCGCTTCACAAGGCAGCCCGGCTTCGTCCCAGAGGCGGACAATGTCGTCCCCGGCCGATTGCGCCAGCGTCGCCATTACGGCCTTGCGCTCGGCCTGCTCTCGCGCTTCCCGTCCTCGCATGGCCGCTACTCCTCGTCTGCGTGCATTTGTCGATTGATATAGACAACTATACAAATTATATCTATTATCTAGCGCGTGTCTATGACGTGTACGTGACACGGGCCAAAAGGTCGGCGCAAAGATTGGGGCGGGAAATGATCGGGCAAGCAAACAGCATCGAGCGGCGCAGCGGTGTCGCGCTATGGCGGCAGATCGCCGACCAGATCCTGCACTCGATCGCCGTTGGCGATTTTCCCGAGAATGCCGCGCTGCCGCCGGAGGTGGCACTTGCCGAACGCTATGGCGTCAACCGCCATACGGTGCGCAGCGCTATCGCAGCCCTGGTGCAGGAGGGTGTGCTCAAGGCGGAGCAAGGGCGTGGCACCTTCGTGCTGTCGCGAAAGCGGCTGTCCTATCCGATCGGCGCCCGCACCCGCTTTTCCGAGGGATTGCAAGGACAGGCGTCCGAGCGGCATATCACCTTGCTCGCCTCATCGGTCGAGCCGGCCAACCGTCGTGTCGCAGAGGGCTTAGGCCTTGCGCAGGGGGCCGACGTGATACGCCTGGAAACGCGGGGCGAAGCCGATGGAATGCCGGTGTCCCGCGCTGCCGGCTGGTTCGATGCCAGGCGCTTTGCCGGCATCGATGCTGCCATGGCAGAAACCGGTTCGATCACGGCATCGCTGGCACGTTTCGGCATCGACGACTATCTCCGGCAATCGACCGTGCTGTCGGCGCGCCATGCCGATGCCGCCGACCTTGCCGACCTCGACCTGCAGCCCGGCGCCATCGTGCTGGTGACGGTCGCCGTCAACGTCACGCCCGACGGTCAGCCGATCCAGTTTTCGGAGTCGCGCTTCCCGGCCGAGCGCATCGAACTCAAACTGTCGGCGCTTTGAGACGCGGCTATCGTTGTGTCATCCGACCTGGATGACCGCCTTGATCAGCCCGGATTTCTCATGTGCCCAGCGGGCGAGGTCGCGCGGCGTCTCGCCAAGCGTGGTGCGGTGGGTGACTAGCTTTGCCAGCGGCACCGCACCGTTGCGGATTGAAGCGGCGACATGGTCGAAATCGGCGCGCAGAGCGTTGCGGCTGCCGATCAGCATCATCTCGCGCTTGTGGAATTCGGGATCGGAAAAGGCGATGTCGTCCTTGACGACGCTGACCAGCACCAGCGTGCCGCCATGCGCGACATGGGCGAAGGCCGACTGCACCGACTGGGTGTTGCCGGTGGCGTCGAAGACCGCGTCAAAACCATCGCCGTCGGTCGCCTGCCGCACCAGATCAGCGGCGGCGCCCTGCGAGCCGTTGAGGGTCGCGAAGCCGAGTTCGCTTTCGGCGAAACCCAGCCTCTCGGCACTCATGTCGAGCAGCGTCACGTCGAGCCCGGCGATGCGGGCGAACAGCGCCGTGCCGAGCCCGATCGGGCCGGCGCCGATGACCAGCGTGCGCGCACCTGGATCAGCCAGCGAGCGCCGCACGGCATGGGCGCCAATCGCTAGGAATTCGACGGCTGCCGCATCGCCCAGCGACAGGCCGTTTGCCGGATAAAGATTTTGCGCCGGCACCAGGATCTGCTCGCACATGGCGCCGTCGCGATGGACACCGAGCACCTCGATCCTGACGCAGCAATTCGGCTTGCCTTGCCGGCAGGCGATGCATTTGCCGCAGGCGAGATAGGGATTGACGATCACCGGCTCGCCGACGGTGAGATCGACGCCCTCGCCAACCTCGATCACGGTGCCCGAAACCTCGTGGCCCATGATGCGGGGATAGGCGAGGAACGGGTGCTTGCCGTCGAAAATGTGATAATCGGTGCCGCAGATGCCGACATGGTTGACCGCGACCAGCGCCCAGCCCGAGGGCGGCGCGCCAGGCGCCGGGCGATCTTCCAGGACAAGTTCGCCGGGCGAGCGGCAGACGACGGCTTTCATGCTTCAATCCAGTCGGTTCATGGCACCGCCGGCTCTGCTGTTGCGAGGCCGGCGGCTGTTAGGGGGCGATCTATTTGCCGCGGCGGCGCAGCCCGTCGAAATAGACGATGACGATGATCAGCACCCCGGTGATGATGCGCTGCCAGAAGGCGTTGACGTTGAGCAGATTGGCGCCGTTGTTGATGGTGGCAAGGATGAAGGCGCCGAGCAGCGGCCCGTGCACGGAGCCGACAGCGCCGAACAGCGACGTGCCGCCGATCACCGAAGAAGCGATCGCCTGCAATTCCCAGCCCTCGGCCTGCGTCGGATTGCCGATGCCGATGCGCGACGCGAGCAGCACGCCGACGAAGGCCGCACACAGCCCCGACAACGTATAGGCCATGTAGATTGTGCGCTGGACGTTGACGCCCGACAGACGCGATGCCTCGGCGTTGGAGCCGACCGAGAACAGGTAACGGCCCCAGCGGCTGTGGTGCAGGAAGATGTAGGCCGGAATGCCGACCAGGATCACCATCCAGAACAGATTGGGGACGCCGACGAAGGAACTGCGCGAGAACGTCTGAAAGGCGTCGTTGTTGATCGAGATCGAGTTGCCGTTGGTCATCAACAGGCCGATGCCGCGCAGCGAGGTCAGCGTCGCCAGGGTGATGATGAAGGGTGGCAAGCCCATCTTGACGATGCCGAAGCCATGGAACATGCCAATGGCGACGCCGACCAGCAAGGTAATCAGGATGGCTAGGAAAACCGGTGTGCCGGCGTTGATCAGCATCGCGACGATGACGGTGGCGAAGCCGACAACGGCGCCGACGGAAAGGTCGATGCCGCCGGTGATGATGACGAAGGTCTGGCCGACCGCCAGGATGGCGATCATCGACCCTTGCCGCAACAGGTTCGAGATGTTGTTGGCCGAGGCGAAGCTCGGCGTCGCCACCGACAAGATGATCCACAAAAGAACCAGCAGTGCCAGCAGTGTCAGCCCGAACAGGGCGTTGTAGTTGCGTTTCGGCCTTTCGGCAGCGATCGCCTCGGTGCTCATATCCGTCCTCCCGGTCTTTCTTGTTTCTCGGCCAGCGCCTGGGTGAGGATCTCCTCGTGATCAGCGGTATGAAACCCATGCGTGGCCACCAGCTTGCCGCGCCGGAACACGTGCAGCGTGTCGGCGAGCTCATAGACCTCGGGCAGGTAGGACGAGATCAGAATGATGCCGGCGCCCTTGGATAACAGCGCGCCAAACAGGCGGTAGATCTCGGCCTTGGTGCCGACATCGACGCCGACGGTCGGCTCGTCGAAGATGAACAGCTTGGCGCCGTGCGCGAGCCATTTGCCGATGACGATCTTCTGCTGATTGCCGCCGGACAGGCTGGAGGCCAGCGCACTTCGCGTCGGCGTCTTGATGCGCAGGTCGGCGATCTGGCGATCGGCCTGGGCTTTTTCCTGCGCGCGGGAGATCAGCAGATTGCTTGAGATGCGCTTGTAGATCGGCAGATTGAGGTTGAGCCCGACCGGCAGGTTGAGGCAGAGGCCCTGGTCGCGGCGGCTTTCCGGGGCCAGCGCCATGCCGAGCCTGATCGCGTCATGTTCTGAATTGACCTTGACCTCCTTGCCCTCCCAGAGGATCTGGCCGGCCGCCTTGCGGTGGCGGCCATAGAGCGTGGTGACGAACTCGCTGCGGCCGGCGCCGATCAGCCCGTAGAGGCCGACGATCTCGCCGGCGCGGACGGACATCGAGACATTTTCGAAACCCTTGCCGGACAGGTTCCTGGTTTCTACAAGCATCGCGCCCGGGGTGAAATGCTCCTTGTGGTAGACCTGCTCGATCGAGCGGTTGATCATCATCTTGACCAGCTCGGCGTCATTGGTCTCGGCGATATTCCTGGTGCCGACCAGCGTGCCGTCGCGCAGCACCGAGACGCGGTCGGCGAGCTCGAACACTTCTTCCATGCGATGGCTGATGTAGATGATGGTGACGCCTTCGCCCTTCAGCCGGCGGATCAGCGTGAACAGCTGGTCGGCCTCCTTGCGGGTGAGGTAGGCGGTCGGTTCGTCGAAGATCAGGAATTTGGTGCCGCGCACGGTGGCGCGGGCGGCGGCGATCAACTGCTGCTGACCGATGGTCAGGTCACCCAGCATGACATGCGCCGGCAGGTCGAAGCCGAGATCGTCGATGATCTTCTGCGCCTGCCTGACCATAGCCCGCTGCTGCAGGATGCCGAAACGGGAATCCTCCTCGCCGAGGAACATGTTGGCGGCGACGGTGAGATGGCGGCACAGGACGACTTCCTGATGCACGGCATTGATGCCGAGCGCCATCGCCTCATGCGGCGTCGCCAATGCGGCAGGCTTGCCCTCCCAGATGACGTCGCCGGAGGTGCGCGGCATGACGCCGGTCAGAAGCTTGATCAGGGTGGATTTGCCGGCGCCGTTCTCGCCGACGATGGCGTGGATCTCGCCGGCCTTGAAGGCGAGGTCGACCGGCTTCAGCGCGTGAGTGCCGGGATAGCGCTTTTCCAGCCCGCGGAGTTCGAGGATGGTCCTGCCCGGTTCAAGCGTTGGGGCCGGATGGAGTTCCTGCGCCGTCGACATCATGACAATCCTCCCAGATTGGCCCCCCAAAGATTGGCCTCGCGATTGGCACGAGTGGGATGTTTCCGGGGCGAAAAGGCCCCGGAACAGTTCACAGTGGCGATGCTCAGTCGAGCTTCGGGTTGAGCAGCGCGTCGATCTTCGGATCCTTCATGTTGGCCTTGGTGACCAGGTTGGCGCCGGTGTCGACATTGGCTTCGACCTTCTCGCCCTTCGAGGCGGCAAGCGCCGTCTTGATGCCGTCATAGCCCATCCGGTACGGATCCTGGACGACGAGCGCCGAAATGACGCCGTCATTGAGGAACTTGATCAGCTTCTCGTCGCTGTCGAAGCCGACCAGCCCGACCTTGCCTGCGAGGCTGTTCTCGGCGATCGCCTGGCCGACGCCCTGCGCCATGATCAGGTTGGAGGCGAAGATGCCCTTGAGGTTGGGGTTGGCGGTGATCAGGTCGGTGGCGATGTTGAGGCCGGTGGTGGCCTGGCCGTCGGCGTATTTGTCGGCGACCAGCTTGAGGCCGGGATATTTGGCGGCGAGTTGTTCTTTGAAGCCCTGGGCGCGCTGTTCGAGCGAGCCGGCGCCCGGAAGCGCGGTGATCAGGGCGACGTCGCCCTCGACCTTGCCGCCATTGGCTTCGCCGATGGCTGCGGCAAGGCCGTCAGCGGCGACGCGGCCGCCCTGAATGTTGTCGGTGGTCAGGAACGAGGTGAAGGCCTTGGAGTCGGCGCCGGAGTCGATACCGATGATCTTGACCTTGGTGGCGGCCTCGTCGATCGGCTTGCCGAGCGCCTTGGCTTCGGTCGGTGCGATGACGACGGCGGCCGGGTTGCCGGCGACGGCATTTTCGAGGATCGAGATCTGGCCGTTGACGTCGGTCTCGGCCTGGGCGCCGAGCTCCGGCACGTTGACGCCCAGGTCCTTGCCGGCCTTGCGGGCGCCGGCCAGGACGATCTGCCAATAGAAGGACGTGGTGTCCTTGACGATGATCGGAATGGTCACGTCGGCCGCGGATGCCGGGGCCGAATGCATCACGCCGGCAAGCATCGAGGCGGCTGTGAGTGCCACGAAGGCGCGGCGATTGAGAATGCTGGTCACGAATTTCATTAGGAGTCCTCCCTAAGTCGCCCGGTGAATGTTATGGAAGCTCCATTCGGATGGCGCGGCCCAAACGGAACTTTATCAATAAAAAACATTTACCGCATTTTGATAGTGCATCAACTCAGTCGGCGCAAGCGCTGTTTGATGCCTGCCTCGGATGGCTGGGCGGAAGAGTCCTTTCTGTCGGAACTCCGCTGCCAATCTCCTCCAATATCCCGCATGGAATATTAATTCCATCACTCAGTCAATATGGAATGTTCATTCTTTTTTTGGGAGTGTACGAACTGCGACACCTGGCGATCACGTCAGGTGTTCGCGACTGTCGCGAGCGGTCCGGCTTAGAGCGTCGCGCCGAGGTGCCAAGGCACGAACTCGTTGTCGCCGTAGCCGAATTCCTCGCTCTTGGTCTTGCGGCCCGAAGCTGTCTCGACGATCAGTTCGAAGATCTCGCGGCCCATGCCGGCAATGGTCTTTTCGCCCGAGGCGATGACGCCGCAATTCACGTCCATGTCCTCTTCCATGGTGTGGTACATGGTCGAGTTGCTGGCGACCTTGATCGACGGCGTCGGCCGGCAGCCGAAGCAGGAGCCGCGGCCGGTGGTGAAGACGATGACGTTCGCGCCACCCGCCACCTGGCCGGTGGCCGAGACCGGGTCGTAGCCGGGCGTGTCCATGAACACCAGCCCGTGCCCGGTGACCTTTTCGGCATAGCCGAAGACGCCGTTGAGCGGCGTCTGGCCGCCCTTGGCGACCGCGCCGAGCGACTTTTCCAGGATGGTGGTCAGGCCGCCGCGCTTGTTGCCCGGCGAGGGATTGTTGTCGATGGATGCGCCATGCTTGGCGACATGGTCTTCCCACCATTTCACGTAGCCGTCGAGCTTGGCGGCGATCTCGGGAGTTGCGGCGCGATAGGCAAGCAGGTGCTCGGCGCCGTAGATCTCCGTCGTTTCGGAGAGGATGCCGACGCCGCCGACGCCGGCCAAAATGTCGACGGCCGCACCCAGCGCCGGGTTGGCAGTGATGCCGGACATGCCGTCGGAGCCGCCGCATTGCAGGCCGACGACGATCTCGCTGACCGGGATCGGCTCACGCTGAAGCTTGCCGACCTCTTCGGCGATCTCGGCCAGCACGACCAGCGCCTTCTCGACCGATTTGCGCGAGCCGCCGGCTTCCTGGATGTTGAAATGGCGTTTTCCCGCGGCGACGCCCTTCTGGCCATAGAGGGTGAGCTGGTTGACCTCGCAGCCGAGCCCGACCATCAGCACGCCGCCGAAATTCGGATGACGTGCATAGCCGGCCAGCGTACGGTGCAGCACCATCATGCCATCGCCGGTGGCGCTCATGCCGCAGCCCTGGCCGTGGACGATCGGGACGAAGCCGTCGATGCCGGGATATTGCGGCAGAAGCGTGCGGTTCGCCGCGTCGGCGATGGCATGGCAGACGGTGGCCGAGCAATTGACGCTGGCGAGAATGCCGATGAAGTTGCGCGTGCCGGCACGGCCGTCGGCACGGCGGTAGCCCATGAAGGCGCGGGCGCGGTCGGCCTCGGTCGCGTGCACGGCCTCGCTCGGCGGCACCACCGGCAAACGCCCGCTTTCGAAGACCAGATTGTGCGAATGGACATGCTCGCCGGGCGCGATATCCTGCGTGGCACGGCCGATTGCCTGGGCGTATTTGACCACGGCTTCGCCGGCGGCAATCGGCTTGATCGCCACCTTGTGGCCCGGCTCGATCAGCGCGGCGGCGGCGGCGCCGCCCGGCAGTACGGTGCCGATCTCGATGCGGCCATTGGCGACCGCGACATTGTCGGCGGGAGACAGAAGAATGCTGTTTGCGGCGTTCACGGGAGCTTCCTGGGTATGTTCCTGGGTGCGCGAGCGGATTGACACGCGGCTCTTAACATATAATGTCTTTTATCGTGAAAAAACATTTTTGCGTCAATTGTTTTTTCGCCAGAGCGCGACGCGTCTTTTGGATGCGCGACGTAGGCTCTACAACCAAAACTAGCGTTGCGCATGATGTTTTCCGAAGCGATTCCGATTTCATGCGCGAGAAAAGCTTCACGCCGGCCGCAAACGCCGGCGCGCCACGGGGCAGGGGATGTCGAAGAGCAACAACGTATACAAGGACGCCTATAATCGCGGTCTTAGGCTGCTCGACGAAACCAGGAGCCTGCCTTCGGAGCCGGAGCTGGGCACGCTGCTCGGCGTCAGCCGCACGACCGTCCGCACCATCCTTGCCCGCATGGAAGAGACCGGGCTGATCGATTGGAACAAGCGCAGCAAGACGGTTCTGCGCGAGCCGCGGCCGGACGATTTTTTTCCCGAGGAAGAGACCGACACGCTGGCCGAGATCATCGAACGCTCCTTCATGCGGCGGCTGCTTGCCGGTGGCGCCGAGGCCGGCATGCAGATCAACGAACTCGAACTGGCGCGCGAGATCGGCGTCGGCACCACCAGCGTGCGCGAATTCCTGATCCGCTTCTCGCGCTTCGGCCTGATCGAGAAGCGCCGCAACAGTCATTGGGTGCTGAAAGGCTTTACCCGCGCCTTCGCGCTGGAGCTGACCGAAATCCGCGAGATGTTCGAACTGCGCTCGGCCGCCGCCTTTGCCGCTCTGCCCGAGGACAGCCCGGTCTGGGCCGACCTCGACAGCCTGGAAGACGAGCATCGCCTGCTGGCGCGCGAGATCGCCGTGCGCTTCAACGCGTTCTCCGAGCTCGACGAGCGCTTTCACCGGCTGATCCACCGCGCCTCGCACAACCGCTTCATCGTCGATTTCTACGACGTCATCGCCATGATCTTCCACTACCACTACCAGTGGAACAAGGCGCAGGAGCGCGAGCGCAACGAAGTCGCGGTCCAGGAGCATCTCGCCTATATCGCCGCGCTCAAATCGCGCGATCTCGCCAAGGTCGACGCCGCCTGCCGCAAGCACCTGAAATCGGCCCGCCACACGCTGCTGACGTCGATCCCGGAGGGCAGGCAGCCGCTGCGCGCGTGATTGTGTTGCGTTGCCGCAGCAACGTTTTGGCGATTTTCCGGCCGCCGGCTCCGTGCTAGAGAGCTGACGTTGCTGCGTGAAGAGGCTGGTTCTTGACCATACGCCGGAGACGATGGAGCATGCCGGTCGCGTTCGCCGCGGCCTGGCTTTTCGTGCTCCAGTCGATGTTCGGCGCGTTTGCTTCCGGCATCGAGCCGAACGCCTCGCAATTCGATGCTTTCGGCAACACGATCTGCACCCATGACGGTGCGGCGCAACTCCCGGCAGGGGATCCGCATCAGCAGCACATGCCGGCTTGCTGCATGCTTGGCTGCAACCTCGTTTCGGCGGTCTACGCGCCGCCCGATGCCACCGGGAGCCTGTCTCGCAGCCCTTCCGTCGAAACCATCGCCTTTTTCCTGCCGGCCTTCCGGCATCGCGATTTCGCCCGCGCCCGCACTCCGTCCAATCCGCGCGCACCACCGGCGACGGCCTGATCCGTTCTGGTTTGCGCCGCGCACACCCTTGGCCGGCGCGTTTATCGACATCGTTCGCGACCGGCATCGGCGCGATCTCTTAAAATCCACGGAGCAATCATGTCTCACTCTTTTCGCGCTGCCGCATCCAGCCGCAGGCGCTTCTCACTGGGTAGTTTCGAGCAGCGTCTCGGCGTCGCCCTTTGCGTTCTTGCCCTCCTGTTCGCCAACGCCCAGACGGTGTTGGCACATGAGTTCAAGCTTGGCGGTCTCGAGATCGGGCACCCCTGGTCGCGCGCCACGCCAGCCGGCGCCAAGGTAGCCGGCGGCTACTTCACCATCACCAACACCGGCAGTGCGCCGGATCGCCTGCTGTCGATCACCTCCGACATTTCGGTTAAGGCCGAACTGCACGAGATGGGCGTCAGCAATGGCGTCATGACCATGCGGCCGGTCACCGGCGGCCTCGAAATCCCGGCCGGCGGCAAGGTCGCGCTGGCGCCTAAGGGCTATCATCTGATGTTCATGGATTTGAAGCGGCGGCCCAAGGAGGGCGAAATGTTCTCCGCCACGCTGACCTTCGAGAAAGCCGGGCCCGTGCAGATTGAATTCGCCGTGCAAGGCATCGGCAGTGCGGCACCCCAGGACGACGACTGACTTGGCCGCTTCGAGAGGTACCATCATGAAGAAATCTCTTTTGCCCGGCTGCGTGCTTCTTGTTCTCGGGACCAGCGCGGCCTTCGCCCACATCACGCTCGAAACGCCGGAGGCGGCGGTCGGCTCGACCTACAAGGCGGTTCTTCGGGTGCCGCATGGCTGCGAGGGCAAGGCAATGACCGCCTTGCGCGTGCAGATCCCGGAAGGGGTGCTCTCGGTCAAACCGATGCCGAAGCCGGGCTGGACGCTGCAGGTCAAGAACGGCAAATACGAGAAGTCCTACCAGCTCTACGGCCAGGCAGTGACCAGCGGCGTCAAGGAGGTCGACTGGAGCGCCGGCAGCCTGCCGGACGAATTCTACGACGAATTCGTCTTTCGCACGACACTGGCGTCCGACCTGCCGGCAGGCCAGACGCTGCATTTCCCGGTGGTGCAGGAATGTGACGGCGTCGCCGATCGCTGGATCGAAATTCCGGCGGTCGGGCAGGCTGAGGACGCGCTGGAATTTCCGGCGCCCGGCCTCAAGCTGCTGCCGAAGAAGTGAGCTCCAGCGGCGCGCTTTGGCGGATGAGCGCGCCGCTGCTCTTGGCGGTGAGATGAGCGCGGCATCCTTCCTGCGGCGAGCTTGCATGGCCGGCAACCATTCTGGCCGGCTTGTGGCTGGCCTGCTCGCCGCCATCGTGCTGCTCGCCGTAATTGCCATGCCTGATCCGGCCTTCGCCCATGCGGCGCTGATCAAGGCCGAGCCGGCTGACGGTGCGGTGCTGGCGCAGAGCCCGTCGCAGATGTCGCTGACCTTCAGCGAGCCGGTTTCGCCGCTGGTGCTGACGCTGGTGCGGCCCGACGGCACGGCGGTCCCGCTGAGCTCTTTCCAGCTCAGCGGCCAGACCGTCGAGATCGACAATCCGCAGGCGCTGACATCCGGCACGCATGTGCTGAGCTGGCGAGTGATCTCCGCCGACGGGCATCCGGTCGGCGGCTCGGTGCTGTTCTCGGTCGGCGCACCGAGTGCTGCGCCGGCCGCCTCCGAAGCCGTCGACCGGGGGCTTCGAACGGCGATCTGGATCGGCAAGGTTTTTCTATATATCGGCCTGTTTTTCGGCGTCGGCGGTGCCTTTGCGCTGGCCTGGCTGGCGCAAGGCGGTCGATCCGGCCAGCGCCTGATCGTCGCGGCAATCCTGTGCGGGCTGGCCGCCGCACCCCTGTCGCTCGGCATGCAGGGGCTGGATGCGCTTGGCGCGCCGCTTGCCCGGCTGGCGCAGCCGGTCATCTGGCAGACCGGGCTGGGCACCAGCTTCGGCTGGACGGTGCTGATCGCGCTGATGGCGCTCGGCCTCAGCCTATTATCGCTGGTCGTGCCGCCCGCCGACGCAAAGCCGCTCGCCTTGGCCGGACTGGCTGGCGTCGGCGCAGCACTTGCCGCCAGCGGGCATGCCAGTGCCGCCGAGCCGCAATGGCTGACCAGGCCGATGGTGTTTCTGCACGGAACTGGTATCGCCGTCTGGGCCGGGGCGCTGGCGCCGCTTGGTCTTGCCTTGAAACGGCAGCCGGCCAAAGCCGGGCCATTGCTGCGACGGTTTTCGCGAGCGATCCTGTTCGTCGTGGCCGTGCTTGCGGCAGCCGGCATCGTGCTCGCCGTCATCCAGGTGCAAACGCCGTCGGCGCTGGTCCACACCGCTTATGGCCGGCTGCTGCTGCTCAAGCTCGTGCTGCTCGTCTTTCTGTTCACGCTCGCCGCCGTCAACCGCTTCAAGCTCACGGCCTCGGCCGAGGCAGGAAATACGGAAGTCCAGCGGCGGCTGGCCCGCTCGATCGCCATCGAGGTGCTGATCGTGGTGGCGATCTTCGGAGTTGGCGCCGGCTGGCGCTTCACGCCGCCGCCGCGGGCGCTGGCAATCGCCGCGGCACAGCCGGCATCGGTGCATATCCACACGCAGCAAGCGATGGCCGATCTCAGCATTGCGCCCGGCCACACCGGACCTGTTGCTGCTTCGATCTTCATCATGACCGGCGATTTCGGCCCGCTCGACGCCAAGCAGGTGACGCTGGTGCTGTCAAAGCCCGATTCCGGCATCGAGCCGATAAAACGCCCTGCGACGAAGCCCGGCGACGGCACCTGGCGCGTCGACGATCTCGTCATTCCGATCGCCGGCCGGTGGACGGCGCGGCTCGATATCCTGGTCTCCGATTTCGAGATGGTGAAGATAGAGGCGCCGATCGACATCAGGCCGTGACGAGAGCGCTGGTCCGCGCAACACAATTCGGCGAGACGGTTGACGCGGCCTTGAAGGCCCGTCAATCATCGTCATCAAGAATGGGCATCCAACCCAATCGCGGCTCAAAGCAACAAGATCCGAAAGCAGGGAAGAAACAATGGAAAAAGCCGAAATCGGCCTGATCGGCCTTGGCACGATGGGCTCCAACCTGGCGCTCAACATCGCCGGGAAGGGGCACCGCATCGCCGTCTTCAACCGCACGGCGGCGCGCACCGATGCCTTTGTCGAAAATGCCGGCGCGCTCAGGGATAGGGTGGTGCCCTGCTACAGCCTCGAGGAACTGGCCGCCGCGATCCGGCCGCCGCGGCCGATCATCATCATGGTGCTGGCCGGCAAGCCGGTCGACGAGCAGATCGCGGCATTGCGCGGCGTGCTGTCGGCCAACGACATCGTCATCGACGCCGGCAACGCCAATTTCCGCGATACGATACGGCGCTTCTCGGAGCTTACCGATTCGGGCCTGACCTTCATCGGCATGGGCGTGTCCGGCGGCGAGGAGGGCGCACGCCACGGTCCCTCGATCATGGTCGGCGGCACCGAAGAGTCCTGGAAGCGCGTCGAAAAGGTGCTGACCGCGATCTCGGCCAAGTTCAAGGGCGAGCCTTGCGCGGCGTGGCTTGGCACCGACGGCGCCGGCCATTTCGTCAAGACCATCCACAACGGCATCGAATATGCCGACATGCAGATGATCGCCGAGATCTACGGCATCTTGCGTGACGGGCTCGGCATGGGGCCGAAAGAAATCGCTGAGGTGTTTTCCCAGTGGAACACGGGCCGGCTCAACTCGTACCTGATCGAGATCACCGCCAAGGTACTGGCCGCCGACGACCCCAAGACCGGCAAACCGGTGGTCGACATCATTCTCGACCGCGCCGGCCAGAAAGGCACCGGCAAATGGTCGGTGATCGAGGCGCAGCAGCTCGGTATCCCGGCCACAGCGATCGAGGCGGCTGTGGCGGCCCGCGTGCTGTCGTCGATCAAGGACGAGCGGCTGGCCGCCGAAAAGGCCTATGGCGGCGGCGTGAGCAAGATTTCCGGAGACAGGGACGCGCTGCTCGGCGATCTCGAGCTGGCGCTGTTTGCCGGCAAGATCGCCGCCTATGCGCAAGGGTTCGCGGTGATGAGCGGCGCGTCGAAGGAATTCAACTGGAACCTGCCGATGCCGGTCATCGCCAAGATCTGGCGGGCCGGCTGCATCATCCGCTCGCAATTGCTGGATACGATGGCGGAGGCCTTCGGCGCCGGCGGCGCAGCCACCAACCTGTTGATGGCGCCGGCTTTCGTTTCATTGATGCAGGAGGCCCATCCGTCGCTTCGCCGTGTCGTGGCAAGTGCAGCCGAAGCGGGCTCGCCGGTGCCGGCCCTGTCATCGGCGCTTGCCTATTTCGACAGTTACCGGCAGGGCCGCGGCACCTCGAACCTGATCCAGGCGCAGCGCGATTTCTTCGGCGCGCACGGCTTCGAGCGTATCGACGGGCAGGGCGCTTTCCATGGCCCGTGGGGGAGCGGGGCGGCGGGGTAGCGCCACATATACGACGTTCCGGAACGACTGATCTTTTCCGGAAAGCTGTCATCCATTTAGGTTTTCGTGGACAAGCCTTTCTCGAAGATGTCTCTCACAACATACGGCGCGTCACCCGCTTTCATGAACTCGTCAAACGCTGCAATTGGATTGTCATCAGGAATTTCGGAGCGGTCGACGACGGCGGTTCAGCGTGCCGAGAATGACTTGACCGCTTTCGAGTTGGTAATCGAGCGAACCCGTCCACATGTTCACGCGGCCGTAGCCGGGTGAGAACGCAACGCAAGCCGTTACACACTTTTCCTGGAATTGCTCTAGGGTTTTGGCTCAGACCGTTGGCAACACTGGCTACAGGAATTCGCTGATCAGATCGAATTCTAATTGGCTCACTTGGTCGCCCCCGCCGAGGTAGACCGCGATCTCTCCGAACACCTCGTCGATCGCGGCGAGCCTAGTGTCGGTATAGATTAGCGTTGTTATGCGGTGCTTCTGAAAGTATTCCCGCATCTTGGTTGCTTCCTTCTCAAAATTCGCTAGCGCCTCCTCGTTTATCTGTTTCTGGGTCTTCCCGGCAGTTCCTTTGAGCAGTCCATGGGTGGACCATGGAGAAAGCTCGATGCCGACCTTCCTTAAGGTCACTGGATCTATGATGCACAAATCCAGCCGATACTTGTGCTTCTTATCCTTGCCGTTGTAGCGAAATTCTGGGATGAGCAGGGGAACGTCCTCCGGCTTTTCCTGGGCTTTCACATAGTCGCAATAGCGCTTCGCAATTTCTCGCTCATACGTAGACCCGGACGGCCTCACCAACACTTTCATAAAAAACTGTAGGTAGTCGTCGACAGTAGCGAAGATTAAAGGCTCAGGGTCTTTCTGAACAACAAGGCCAGAGCTCAAGACATGACCGATCGTCCAGTACAACTTCGGAAAGTGCCGAATCTCGCTTTGGTCGTTTTCCCACTCCCCGTTCTTGTACCTAGGCGTGATCAGGATGCCATAGTCATTATTATTTTGGCCAATCCAGACCTCTGCATCGGCCGTCGATGGACGCTCTCGAACTAGCTCGTCGTAGTGACGCAAGAACGAACGCTGAAGAAAAAGTAAGAAATACTTCTTAACCGCCTTTGACTTCGTCAATGTGGCGAAGTTCTTGTCCAGCGTGTCGGCGCTGAACGGGGTTCCACCGGCCGACCATCCGTCTTTCTCCCGGGCCTTTTTGAACCCGGACAGATAGAGGGAGATGTATTCATCGGCCGATTTGATGACGGCATTCTTAAGGTCGATGAATGTCGCTGCCTTGCCACCGATCAGAGCGTTGAACGACTGTTGGTCAGCTATGCCGGTGTTTGCAGATACAACTGGCCACAGCACCTTCAGTTCTCCCGTTATTTCGGCGTCCCGTTTGTTGCGGGCGGTTTTGTTCGGATCACGTTTTGCCATTTCTGATTTCCTCTGGAGTATTTGAGTGCGTTTCCGAAATGCCACGAACAGGAAGCTATTTGATTATGCCGCTCAGCGACCAAGTTCGAAGCTACCTCGCAGATGGCAAAGGACACCGGTCGCGGGGCGCGCCGGCCTGTTCGCCAATTCCATCGAACGAGTTCTGTAAGGTGTTGCGTTACACACAACGCAACTGCTATAATCAGTCTATGGCTGAAAAAAAATTTCCTCTGCATCCCGGCCAATATGTCCGGGAAAATATCCTCAACACCCTGGCGGTGAACGTTACAGAGACTGCTAAGCTGCTCGGTATCAGTCGCCCTGGCGTGTCCAACTTCCTGAACGGAAAAGTTTCGGCGACGCCAGATATGGCGATGCGCATCGAGCGGGCCTTTCGCGTTCCTGCGAAGACGATCCTCGATCTGCAAAGCGCATACGATGCCCATGCAAGCAAGGCGGCGGGCACTGCGCAAAACGCGCGCGCTTACGTGACGCCATTCCTGAATGTGCAGGCGAACGACCTTGTGAACTGGTTCACGACAACCATCCAGGCGCGCACGAAGCTTTCCATCTTGCTACGCACACTTGTCCATTCGACGGGGCACGATCTTGAGAAGGTCGATTTCCCCGGCAACGATGATGCCGAGCGTCCCGGTTGGGATGGCTTCATTGAGGCTGGCTCGGGTACCCCTTGGATTCCGGCTGGTACGTCGGGCTGGGAATTTGGCGTCACCGCTGACATCAATGACAAGGCCAACGGCGACTTCGCAAAGAGCGTGAAGGCGACCAAGAAGGCCGATCGCGACGACATTACCTTCGTTTTCGTCACGCCGCGCCGCTGGCCCGGCAAGACTGCATGGATTGCCGCCATGAAAGCGAAGAAGCTCTGGAAGGACGTTCGCGCCTATGACGCCAGCGACCTTGAACAGTGGATGGAACAGTCGCTTGCTGCGCAGACATGGTTTGCGAACCAGACGGCTCGGTCTTCAAGCGGTGTGCGGACGCTGGATCGATGCTGGAGCGATTGGGCCAACGTTACAGACCCTGCGCTTCATCCCTCGCTATTCAGTACAGCCAACAAGGTCTGGGGTGATAAGATCAGGGGGTTCGTGGCGACAGACCATTCCGAGCCCCTTGTGATTGCCGCCGACTCTGTCGAAGAAGCGCTCGCTTTCCTCAGTCAGGTTCTGGCTGAGCCGGAACTGGAACTACACAAGGACCGCGTGCTCATCTTTGACGAGCCGGGCGTGCTGCCAAAGCTTGCTCAAGGCACTATCGATTTCATCGCTGTTGCGCACACACGCGAGGTTGAGCGCGAGTTTGGACCTCACAGTTCCGAGTTGCGTACCATCGTTGTCTATCCGCGCAATGCCACCAACTCTGAACCCGACATCGTGCTGGAGCCGCTTGGCGACGAGGCCTTCAACAAAGCCCTCGAGGCGATGGGCAAGGGACGTGATGACTTGACGTCGCTCGCCAACGCATCGGGCCGCTCGCTGACTGTCCTGCGTCGTCAGCTTTCGACAATCCCGGCGATTCGCACACCTGTATGGGCCGAGGATCACGAGACATCGTCAGGCCTCATCCCGCTGGTGCTGCTTGGCGCATGGGATACCCAGAACGAGGCAGACCAGACAGCACTGTCACTTCTTGCCGGTGATGTTGCTTTTGAGCATCTCGAAAAGCGCGTCCAGGGGCTTGCGCAGCTGAACGACGCCCCTGTGTGGTCGATCGGGGGCTATCGCGGGGTTATCTCTAAGATCGACACACTCTTCGCGATCGCGGGCGCGTTCACCAAAGCCGATCTCGACCGCTTCTTTGACATTGCCCGCATGGTGCTTGGCGAAGACGATCCTGCCCTTGACCTTCCAGATAAGGACCGCTGGGCGGCATCGATGCACGGCAAGAAACGCGAGTTCTCGGGTGCAGTGCGCGAAGGTATCTCCGAGACGCTCGTCTTGCTCGCCGTGCACGGCAAGAACCTGTTCGGCAAGCGCCTGGGGTTCGATGGCGACCTCGCTGCCGCGAAGCTGATAAGAGATCTTCTCGAACCGATCTCCACGCGCAAGCTCGAAGCCAATGATCGCGACCTTCCGCTTTATGCCGAGGCGGCGCCGGGTGCATTTCTCGACATCATCGAACGTGATCTGCGCTCTGCACACCCCGAGACGTTGGGACTACTCCGGCCAGCGGACACGGGTCTCTTCGGCTCGTCCTGCCCGCGCACCGGCCTGCTTTGGGCTCTGGAGGGACTGGCATGGAACCCTACGACCTTCTCGCGTGTCGTGAAGACTCTCGGTCAGCTGTCCGAAGTCGAAATCAACGATAACTGGGCGAACAAGCCTATCAACTCGCTCGGCTCGACCTTCCGCGCGTGGATGCCGCAGACCGCAGCCGATCATAAGGCGCGGCTCAAGGCTATCCATATGCTGCTGGAAAAGCATCCGGCGGTTGGCTGGCAAATCTGCCTTCAGCAGTTTGGGGACTATGGCAGCCGGGTTGGCGACTATAGCCACAAGCCCAAATGGCGGCCCGACGGCTATGGCTTTGGCGAACCCTTCAAGACATGGGGCCCAATCAACGCCTTCGTACTCGAAATGGTCAAGATCGCTCTGAGCAGACCATCCTATACGGTGGAGATGCTATGCGATCTCATCGGCAGACTTCATGCGCTTGGCCCTGAGTTTCAGGAGCGGGTCTGGGAGATCATCGACGAGTGGCGCAAGAGCGGCGTGAATGATGACGAAATCGCCAAGGTCCGCGAAAAGTTACGTGTGACAGTGCTGTCCCGGCGTGGGCGCAAGAAAGCTGATGAGGAAGGGCACGCAAGGCTCTCCAAAACCGCGAAGGTGATCTACGAAGCGATGCGGCCGACAGATGTTGTCAATCAGCACGAATGGCTTTTCCGTCAGGGCTGGGTCGACGAGTCGGCCGACGAGCTCGCCGAAGAGGAAATGGACTTTCAGGCGCGAGAGAAACGCATCGACAAGCTTCGTACTGAAGCACTGACGGCAATCGTCCAGGAGCGTAGCCTCGATGGTGTGTTTGATCTCGCCACCAGAGGCAGTTCGCAGCGTCAGATCGGTGCGTATCTGGCGCGTGGCATCCTCAATGACGATCAGCTCCAGGACCTCGTTTTGCAGTCCCTACGTCCGCCCGCGGGCGAAACCGGCAGGGACGGCATCGCGGCAGGGGCAATGTGGGCCATGGATGCTGATCGCCGTGAGGCCCTTTACACTAAGCTGCGCGCAGAGCTAACTGAAGAAGAGGCTCTTCGCCTCTTGCTTCTATCTGCCTACCGGCTGACGACGTGGGAACTTGTGGATCAGCTCTCGCCGGAGGCGCGCGCTACCTATTGGCGCGATGTGGTGCCTCAGTATGCATTTGACGCGCCGGATGAGAACAACGAGAGCGTGCGCCGTCTTCTCCGAGCAAAGAGACCCCGCGCTGCCTTTGCGGCTTTGCACTTCAAGCTAGATGAGATTCGCCCACCTCTTCTCGTCCAGATGCTCTCGGGAATCGCGCAGGAAGGGAACGACAAGCCCGGGGAATATCAGCTGCATGATTACGACATTCAGCGGGCCTTCCAGCTGCTTGACCACAACCCGGATATTTCGCTCGAAGAGAAAGCCGGGTTGGAATTCGCCTACATTGATGTGCTCGCCCGAACTTTCCGTGGCGGCGACGGGCATCAAATACCGAATCTTGAACGCTATATTGAAGACCGTCCCGACTTGTACGTCCAGGCGGTCGCCTGGGCGTACAAGCGTAAGGATCGCGGTGAGGATCCTCCCGAATACCGCGTCGAGGAAGGCCGCGAGCATCTCGCGACCCGTGGCTACCGTCTGCTCGAAGCGCTTGAACGAATTCCGGGACAAGGCAAGCCTACTGAAAAGGAACAGCGCGAAAAGCTTAGCGAATGGGTTTCTACTGTGCGCAAAGCGTGCGCCGAACTCGACCGTGGCGAGATAGCCGATCTCTGTCTTGGCAGACTTTTCTCAGGCGCACCGGCGGGAAAGGATGAGGTGTGGCCGAACGAAGTCGTTCGCGACGTAATGGAAGACCTCCAGTCAGAGCCCCTTTCAAACGGGGCGCACACCGGTCTTTACAATGCGCGCGGCGTCCACTGGCGCAGCGAAGGCGGAGGGCAGGAACGCGAGCTTGCGGACAAGTATCGCAAATGGGCAGATGCGTTGCAGTTCACACATCCCTTTGTGTCTTCCTCGCTGCTGATGTCGATGGTCAAGACCTATGAGCGTGAGGCTGATCAGCAGGACACAGAAGCGGGCATCCGCCGCCGTCTTCGTCACTAGAATTCATGCCTCGAGCGGGACAAGAAAATACTGCCATACGACAGAAGCAAAGCCTCAGCCAACGCGTGATGCAGTTGAGGTTCGGTACGACCTTTTTGGTATCCGCTGTTCTAGTCTAGTCCGGGCCTTCGATCGGGCCGGGCTGCGAGCATCCTGTTGGTGTCTGCTATCGCTTCGAGCATGAAAGAAGCTGCCAGTTCGCCCCCGGCCCCAAGGCTGCCAGTCAGCAGCGCACATTTTCCAGCCAAGTGGAATCACTTGGCGTCGCAGAAATGCGGCTAAGACAAATAGATGGAGCCAAGTTCAATTTGAACATATCCCGCTCTAGTCGGGGCGGCGATAGGCCTGGACTTCGCCCGGCTTGCTCAGGCTTTGCAGGGTGCCGGGTGCGGCGCCGCCGATCCAGCCCAGCACCGAGCGGGCGAGCTCGGCGCCGGCCAGCCGGAAGTTCTCGTTGACGACCAGCAATTCGCTGCGAAACAGGTGCAGAAGCTCCGACGATTGTTTGGACACCACATCGACATCGCGGCCGAGCTTGAGGCCGGCGTCTTCGATGCCGGCGACGATGGCGAGCGTCGCGGCGGCGGCGCTGCTGATGAAACCGTCCGGCCTGACATCGCGGCGCATCAGCTGCGCCGTCCGCATTCTGATCTGCTCGATCGAATGATCGATCGAAACGGTGTTGAACGGGATCTCGCTGGCGCCGACCTCGCTCAGCGCATCGGCAAAGCCGTTCAGCGTGTGACCGTGATAGGTCAACTCGACCGGCGGCGCCAGCAGTGCCAGCCGGCGGCGGCCGATGCCGGCCAGATGGCGCACTGCCTCGGCTGCGAAAGCGTAATTGTCGAAATCATGGTAGGGATGGATCAGCCCCATGTCGGTGCGGCCATGCGTAGCAAAGGGAATGCCGCGCTCCAGCATATAACGTGCCCTCGGGTCGTTCGGCTGCGTGCGCGAAATGATGACGCCGTCGGCCGAACCGGTTTCCACGAGGTAACGGATCGGGTCGAGCGGATCCTGCGAGCGTGAATAGGGCGTCACGATCAAGTGATAGGGCGTATCGGCAATGACTTCCGAAACACCGTAGATGATGTCCGAGACAAAGCTCATGATCTCGTGCTCGGTGTTGAGCACCAGGCTGATGACATTGGTCTTGCCGGTGCGCAGGCGGACGCCGGCACGGTTGGGCCGATAGCCGATTTGTTTGGCGACAAGCTGGACGCGACGCCTGGTCTCGGCGCCGATCTCGGGCGCGTCCTTCAGCGCGCGCGACACGGTGGTGACGCCCAGCCCGGTCATGAAGGCGAGCGTCTTCAGTGTCGGCCGGCCCTGCCCCGACGCTTCGTCGGCCTTCTCTTTTTGATGCCTGTTCATTCGTCCCGCCCCGTCAGGCGCATAGCAGTTGCCGGGCAGGCCGGCAATCGGCGGGCCGCGGGTACGCCGCGGGCCTTCACCGAATGAGACCGCTATATACTGAAACGTTACAGATTGTCACTGCCGTCGCGATATCACTGGTGATAGGCGCAAAACGAGCGGTACTCCGGTCGGCGCAAAAAAGAACGACTGAAACGGGCTTTTCCGGGTTTCTGGCGTCGCAGCACCAATTTTTTGCAGTGCAACCTCTCTTGTTGCGATGCGGTAGCTCGACGGGCCAGGTGATTTTATTCGCGCTTCGAAAAAATTTGGCGCCGGATTTGCCTGAGGGGTTGCGCGTCCGAAGCAATTGCCGTATCCAAAATCTGTAACGTTTCAGATTCTGGGAGGAACGAAATGCGATACCAACTCATGACTGCTGCGCTGGCATTGACGACCGCGCTGCAATTCGCCGGCCCGGCGGCCGCGACGGATCTGGAAGTCACCCATTGGTGGACCTCCGGCGGCGAGGCGGCAGCGGTCGCCGAACTCGCCAAGGCTTTCGACGCAACCGGCAATCACTGGGTTGACGGCGCCATCGCCGGCTCCGGCGGCACAGCGCGGCCGATCATGATCAGCCGCATCACCGGCGGCGACCCGATGGGCGCGACCCAGTTCAATCACGGCCGGCAGGCGGAAGAATTGGTGCAGGCCGGGCTGATGCGCGACCTCACCGATCTCGCCACCAAGGAAAAGTGGACGGAAATCGTGCAGCCGAAGAGCCTGCTCGACGGCTGTACCCTCGATGGCAAAATCTATTGCGTGCCGGTCAATATCCACTCCTGGCAGTGGCTGTGGCTGTCGAACGCCGCCTTCGAAAAAGCCGGCGTGCCGGTGCCGAAGAACTGGAATGAATATGTCGCTGCGGCGCCCGCGCTTGAAAAAGCAGGCATCCAGCCGCTCGCGGTCGGCGGCCAGCCCTGGCAGGCCTCCGGCGCTTTCGACGTGCTGCTCGCGGCGGTCGGCGGCACCGATGCCTTCCTCAAGGTCTATAAGGACAAGGACGCGGAATTCGCCGCCGGGCCCGAAGTCGCCAAGGTCTTCAAGGCCGCGGACGACGCCCGCAAGATGGCGAAGAACACCAATGTGCAGGACTGGAACCAGGCCACCAACCTGGTCATCACCGGCAAGGCCGGCGGCCAGATCATGGGTGACTGGGCGCAGGGCGAGTTCCAGGTTGCCGGCCAGACCGCCGGCAAGGACTATACTTGCCTTCCGGGCCTCGGCCTCAACGAGATGATCGCCACCGGCGGCGACGCTTTTTACTTCCCGCTGCTGAAGGATCCCGAAAAATCGAAGGCGCAGGAAGTGCTGGCCCACACGCTGCTTGATCCCAAGACGCAGGTCGCCTTCAATCTCAAGAAGGGTTCGCTGCCGGTGCGCGGCGACGTCGACCTCAAGGCGGCGAACGACTGCATGAAGAAGGGCCTCGAAATCCTCGCCAAGGGCAATGTCATGCCTTGGACGGACCAGTTGCTTTCGCAGGATACGCAGAAGCAAAAGGAGGATCTGTTCTCCGAGTTCTTCGCCAAGCAGGACATGACCGTGGAAGATGCGCAGAAGCGCTTCGCCGCCATCGTCGGTTCGGCCGATTGAGCGATCGATCAAGCGCCTCACTCCCGCCCCTGCGAGCGCAGGGTCGGGAGCTCGGGTCAAGACCTCTTGACCCTCCCGCCCTTACCCGATCCAGCGCGGCTGTGCAGATGAGCAAGAGCGAACGCCCCAGCCAACTCTTTCGCAACCTCAATGCGAAAATCGCCTCGATCCCAATGATCTTCACCGCGCTGGTGATCTTTGTTGGCGGCACCGTCTGGACGGTGTTCTATTCCTTCACCAATTCCAAGTTGCTGCCGCGGCTGCACTTCGTCGGTCTCGACCAGTATTACCGGCTGTGGGCGACGCCGCGCTGGCTGATCTCGATCGAGAACCTGCTGATCTACGGCGTGCTGTCGCTGGTGTTCTCGCTGGTAATCGGTTTCCTGCTTGCTGCCCTGCTCGACCAGAAGATCCGGTTCGAGGACACATTCCGGACCATTTTCCTCTATCCCTTCGCCCTGTCCTTCATCGTCACCGGTCTCGTCTGGCAATGGCTGCTCAACCCCGAGTTCGGTGTCCAGGCAGTGGTGCGCAGCCTCGGCTGGACGAGCTTCAGCTTCAATCCGCTCTATGATTCCAGCATCGTCATTTACGGCATATTGATCGCCGCTCTCTGGCAAGGCACCGGGCTGATAATGTGCCTGATGCTGGCCGGCCTGCGCGGCATCGACGAGGATATCTGGAAGGCCGCGCGGGTCGACGGGATACCGACCTGGAAGACCTATCTGTTCATCATCATACCGATGATGCGGCCGGTCTTCATCACCACGCTGGTCATCGTCGCCTCCAACATTGTTCGCGTCTACGACCTTGTCGTCGCCCAGACCAGCGGCGGGCCCGGTATCGCCTCCGAAGTCCCGGCCAAATATGTCTATGATTACATGTTCTTCGCCCAGAACCTCGGCCAAGGGTTCGCCGCTTCGACGATGATGCTGCTGTCGGTGATCATCGTCATCGTGCCGTGGGCCTATCTCGAGTTCGGAGGCAAGAAGCGTGTCTGACCATGCCGTCTCATTGCCTGCCATTGGCGACGCCGGCGGGCTCGAAGCCTACGGGCCGAGCGGACCGAAGCCGCGCCACACGTTCTCGCGCCGCAACATCTTCCTCTACGGCACGCTGATCGTGGTGGCGCTCTACTATCTTTTGCCGCTCTACGTCATGGTGGTGACATCGCTTAAAGGCATGCCTGAGATACGCCTTGGCAACATCTTCTCGCCGCCGATGGAGATCACCTTCGAGCCCTGGGTCAAGGCCTGGTCGAGCGCCTGCACCGGGCTCAACTGCGACGGGCTGTCGCGTGGCTTCTGGAATTCGGTGCGCATCACCATCCCGTCGGTGATCCTGTCGATCGCGCTCGCCTCGGTGAACGGCTATGCGCTGGCCAACTGGCGCTTCAAAGGGGCCGACACTTTCTTCATCATCCTGATCGTTGGCGCCTTCATCCCGTATCAGGTGATGATCTATCCGATCGTCATTATCCTGCGCGAGGTCGGCCTCTACGGCAGCCTCAGCGGCCTGGTGATCGTCCATTCCATCTTCGGCATGCCGATCCTCACGCTTTTGTTCCGCAACTACTTTACCTCCATGCCGGAGGAGCTGTTCCGGGCAGCGCGTGTCGACGGCGCCGGCTTCTGGGGCATCTATTTCCGCATCATGCTGCCGATGTCGCTGCCGATCTTCGTCGTCGCCATCATCCTGCAGGTGACCGGCATCTGGAACGACTTCCTGTTCGGCGTCGTCTACACCCGCCCCGACACCTATCCGATGACGGTGCAGCTCAACAACATCGTCAACTCGGTGCAAGGCGTGAAGGAATACAACGTCAACATGGCAGCCACCATCCTGACCGGCCTGGTGCCGCTGATCGTCTATTTCCTGTCCGGAAAATTGTTTGTGCGCGGCATCGCCGCCGGCGCGGTGAAAGGATGATGGCGATGAACGCAAACGGCAGTGTTGAGGTAAACGGCAGCAGCGGGGCAAACGGCACCAGCGTCTCGATCCAGAACCTGTCGCTGAATTTCGGCGCGATATCGGTGCTGCAGACGCTCAACCTCGATGTCGCAGAAGGCGAGTTCATCGTGCTGCTCGGCCCGTCCGGCTGCGGCAAGTCGACCCTGCTCAACTGCATTGCCGGGCTGCTGGACGTTTCCGAAGGCCGCATCTTCATCAAGGGCAAGAACGTCACCTGGGAAGAGCCCAAGGATCGCGGCATCGGCATGGTGTTCCAGTCCTACGCGCTCTATCCGCAGATGACGGTGGAGAAGAACCTGTCGTTTGGGCTGCGCGTTGCCGGCCTCGCCAAGGACGAGATCGCCAAGCGCATCGCCCGGGCCGCCGAGATCCTGCAGATCGAGCCGCTTTTGCATCGCAAGCCGGCGGCTCTGTCCGGTGGCCAGCGCCAGCGCGTGGCGATCGGGCGCGCACTTGTGCGTGACGTCGATGTCTTTCTGTTCGACGAGCCGCTCTCCAACCTCGACGCCAAGCTGCGCGCGGAATTGCGCGTCGAGATAAAGCTGCTGCATCGCAAGCTCGAGAACACCATGATCTACGTCACCCACGACCAGATCGAGGCGATGACGCTGGCCGACCGCATCGCGGTGATGAAGGGCGGCGTCATCCAGCAGCTCGATGCACCGCAGACCATCTATAACCGGCCGGTCAACCGGTTTGTCGCCGGCTTCCTCGGCTCGCCGGCGATGAACTTCCTCGACGGCAGGCTGGAGCAGGCGGACGGCGACTGGCACTTCGTCGCCGAGGATGTACGGATTCCGCTTGCCACCTATGCTTTCGAGAAGGACCCGGTGCCGGGGCCGGCCGTGTTCGGCATCCGCCCCGAGCACGTCGCGTTCAACAGCGGCACGGGATGGCCATTCGCAGCCACGGCAAGTGTCGAGGTCGTCGAGCCCATGGGTTCCGACACGCTGGTCTGGCTGAAGCTCGGCGGCCAGAATTTCACGGTACGGGTGACAGCCGAGCGCACGCCAAACAACGCCGAGGCGGTCGGCATCGGTTTTGATCCGATGCGCGCCTCGCTGTTCGACGCCGCCACAGGTAACCGCCTCTAGAGCAGATCTAGCCACCCAAGACTCTTCCATTCCCCCCAAGACTCATCCCCCCAAGACTAACCATCCACAAGAAAACGGACAGAGACGATGAACTGGTCATTCCAACTTTACAGTGCCCGCAATTTCCAGCCCTGGGAGGGCGTGCTCAAGATGCTGGGCGAGCTTGGTTACAGCCAAGTCGAAGGGTTCGGTGGTGTCTATGACGATCCCAAGGCATTCCGTGCGGAACTCGACAAGAACGGGCTTGCCATGCCGACCGGGCATTTCTCGATCGACGCGCTCGAGAAGGATTTCGATGGCGTGCGCAGGACGGCCGACGCGCTCGGCATCACGCTGCTCATCTGCCCGTTCCTGAACGCCGAGTTCAGGCCGGCCGACACAGCCGGCTGGCGCGGCTTCGGCGAACGCCTGGCCAAGGTCGGCGAGACGGCCAGGAAAGCCGGCTATGGCTTTGCCTGGCACAACCATGATTTCGAGTTCAAGGCGCTTGCCGACGGCTCGGTGCCGCAGGACCATATTCTGTCCTCGGCGCCTGACATCGGCTGGGAGATGGACGTCGCCTGGGTGGTGCGCGGCGGCGTCGATCCGCTGCCCTGGATCGAGAAGCACGGCAAGCGCATCGTCGCCGTCCACGTCAAGGACATGGCCAAGGCGGGCGAGGGACTCGACGAGGACGGCTGGTCGGATGTCGGCCACGGCACCATCGACTGGCCCGGCCTGATCAAGGCGCTGCGCGCCAAAAGCGCCGCAAAATACTACGTCATGGAACAGGACAATCCCAACGATATCGCGCGCTTCGCCCGCCGCTCGATCGCAGCCGCCAAGACCTATTAGGAGCACACCAGCATGGCAACAAAACTTGGCATCGGCGTCATCGGCTGCGGCAACATCTCGAAGGCGTATTTCTCGCTGGCGCCGCTGTTCCGTGGCATCGAGATGCGCGCCTGCGCCGACATCAACATGGAAGCGGCGAAAGCGCGGGCAAAAGAGTTCAAGCTGCGCGCCGAGACCGTCGAGGGGCTACTCAAGGCCGACGATATCGACATCATCGTCAACCTGACCATTCCGGCGGTGCATTACGAGGTGTCGAAGCAGATTCTCGACGCCGGCAAGCATGTTTATTCGGAGAAGCCCTTCGTGCTCTCGGTCAAGGAAGGGCTCGACCTGAAGAAACGGGCCGAAAGCAAGGGGCTGCGCATCGGTTCGGCGCCCGATACCTTCCTCGGCGGCGCGCACCAGCTTGTCCGCGACCTGATCGACACCGGCAGGCTCGGCAGGATCACCAGCGGCACCTGTCATGTGATGAGCCATGGGATGGAACATTGGCACCCCAATCCGGACTTCTTCTTCCAGCCGGGCGCCGGGCCGGTGCTCGATATCGGACCGTATTACATCACCAACCTGATCCAGCTGATCGGGCCGGTGAAGCAGGTCGCGGCTTTTGCTTCGATCCCGATGACGGAACGCATCATCAGCTCGAAGCCGCGCGCCGGCGAAAAGATCCCGGTCTCCACGCCGACGACGATCCATGGCGTGCTGGAATTCGAGAACGGCGCCGTGGTGACGCTCAACACCAGCTGGGATGTCTGGAGCCATGGCCACGCGCCGATGGAGCTCTATGGCGAGGTAGGCACGGTGTTCGTGCCGGATCCGAATTTCTTCGGCGGCGAGGTGCGCTACACCGAGGCCGCCAAGCCGGTGAAGAAGCTGCCGAAATGGCGGCATCCGTTCGGCGTGCCCAACGAGATGCATTCGCATGGCATGATGGCCAACTACCGCACCGCCGGCCTTGCCGACATGGCGATCGCGATTACCGAAGGCCGGCCGCACCGCTGCTCGATGGAACTGGCGCTGCATGCCGTCGATGTCATGACCGGCCTGTTGCGTTCTGGCGAGACCGGAAAGTTCGTCGCCATGCAGACCAGCTGCGAGCGGCCCGCGGCACTCGGCGTCAAGGCAGCGAAGGAGCTGCTGGCGAAGAAGAAAACGAAGTAGGCGGCGCACCTCCCAAGCACCGTAAAAGCCTCTCCCCGTTTGCGCGGGGAGAGGCTAAAGGTGCGGAAGGCTCGGCTGCCGTGCGTCGCGGCGACAGCCGTCGGGCTCGTTTCGATATGAGGATTTCCCATGCCCTATGTTCCCGCCGAGAACCGCTACGAAAAGATGGTCTACAATCGCTGCGGGCGGTCCGGCCTGAAGCTGCCGGCGATCTCGCTCGGGCTGTGGCACAATTTCGGCGATGACACGCCGCATAGAACCAAGCAGGCAATCACGCGCAAGGCCTTCGATCTCGGCATCACGCATTTCGATCTCGCCAACAATTACGGCCCGCCGCCCGGCTCGGCGGAGCGGGCCTTTGGCGAGATCCTGCGGACGGACTTTGCCGGTTATCGCGACGAGCTGATCATCTCGACCAAGGCCGGCTACGAAATGTGGGCAGGACCTTACGGCGAATGGGGCGGCCGCAAATATGTGCTGGCCAGCCTCGACCAGAGCCTGAAGCGGATGGGGCTCGATTATGTCGACATCTTCTATTCCCATCGCTTCGACCCCGACACCCCTCTGGAAGAGACGATGGGCGCGCTCGATCACGCGGTGCGCTCGGGCAAGGCGCTCTATGCCGGCATTTCCTCCTATAATTCACAGCGCACCCGCGAAGCCGCCGACATTTTGAAGCAGCTCGGCACGCCTTGCGTGATCCATCAGCCGAGCTATTCGATGCTCAACCGCTGGGTCGAGGATGATGGCCTGCTCGATACGCTCGAGGGGCTTGGCGTCGGTTCCATCGTGTTCTCGCCGCTGGCGCAAGGCATGCTGACCGACAAATATCTCGGCGGCATCCCCGATGGCAGCCGCGCCAGCCAGGGCAAGTCGCTGCGCCCGGCATTCATCAACGACAAATCGATCGGCAATATCGAGGCGCTGAACGTCATCGCCCGTCGCCGCGGCCAGACGCTGGCGCAGATGGCGCTGGCCTGGGTGTTGCGCCGGGGCAGGGTGACGTCGGCGCTGATCGGCGCCAGCCGGCCGGAACAGGTCGTGGATTGCGTCGGCGCGCTCGAGACGCTCGACTTCAGCGATGCCGAGCTCGCCGAGATCGACACCTTTGCCCGCGAGTCGGACATCAATCTCTGGGCGACGTCGGCCGAGCGCAAGGGGCCGCCAAGGAAGTAGGCGAAGACGGTCCGCGGTCCGTTTTCATCGAAAGACGCGGCAGCGCAAACTGATAGCTGTCTTCGACACGGTGGCCAGCGGCTAACTTTCGGCTGCCTTGAGGTTCCGCGCGGCTTCTTCGAGTGCGGCTCTGTCGTTGCCGAGCCTGTCGATCAGCTCTTGCGCCTGATCACCGGTTATCCCGGTGCGCATCGCCAGTGCCTCGACCGTCAGAACGTCGGAACTGGCGATCACTCCAGCCGGACCGCGATCCGCGTCGTCGAGGTCAAGCTCTCGCTTCGCCTGCTGCCAATGACGCTCATGTTCGCCGTGCGGGCGGCCTTCGCGCACCCAGATTTCATAGGCTCGCTGCCGAATTTTTTCATGTCGATCGTCATCCATGGCGGTTCCTCCCTTGTGGCGTTTTCACCAACGCGGGGAGCGCTGGAACGATCCGATGTTGATGCCGAATTCGCACACATGCCGAACAAATCCCGGGTTCTCACCGAACAAACACCGGACAGAATCGTTTTGCCGAGGAACCTGCACAGTGGGCCGACCGTTGAGCCGAGCCTTCCGCAAAGGAGATTACCATGGCCGACGACCCGAACGAATCCGCAGCACCCAAGATGACTCAACGTGAAGCTCAGGAAGCCCTGGAGAAGCAGGTCGCGCAGCTGAGGCGTGAGATCAGCAAGATCAATCGGACCTTGGCCGAACGCGCGGAAGAGGCGATCGAAGAGGCCGGCGACTGGTATGACAGCGCTGCTGACCGCGCGTCCCGGACGGCGCAAGCCCTGCGCAACAGGGCGCAGACGGTTTCCGGGGTCGTCCAGGAGAATCCCGGCACAGTATCGTCCGCATTCATACTCGGAGCGGCCGTAGGGGCGCTACTGGGCCTCGCCTTGGCCGCCACAGACCAGCGCCGCGATCGCTGGTTCTAGTTCCGACCAAAAGTTTCCGGGCAGAAGCGGCGGGATTGCTCGCGCCGTTCGTTCGTTCAGCGGGTGACGCCGGTCAGGGGGTCGCCGGCTTCTGCGCCGTGCCGAGGGCTTTGGGTGCTGCGGGCACGGGCGCTGCCCTTTTCATCTTCTCCTCGATCCAGCCGGTGTAATTGGCCAGCCGCGTGTAGATGCCGTAGGCGTTCTTGTGGCCGCAGGCGGTGCCGCCGTCGGCCGGACCTTCGCCCCAGCTGACGACGCCGACCTGCACCGGACCATCGGCGCCGGTCATGAACAGCGGTCCGCCGCTGTCGCCATTGCAGGCGTCGCGCTCGCCGCTGGCCGTTCCGGCGCAGATCATGTTGCCGGTCAGCGGATCCGCCATGTCGGCAGCAATCGCGTTGGCGGCCGCCTCGATGCCCCTTTCCGAATAACGCATGCGGCGGGCGAGCTCGCCGAGCGCTGCTTTCAAATCATGCGCATAAATCGCCTTGATGCCGCTGTTGCAGGTTGCGTTCGGCTGGAGGTCCAGGTCGGCGACCATCAGCGCGGTGGGAAATGTTCCGTCCTGCATCTTGCCCCAGCCGGTGACTGTCGTCTTGCCGGCGTCGGGGGTCGGCTCACTGGCAATTTTGATGGTCGGGGCATCGGCCGGCTCGGCCAGCCGGATCAGGCCGAGATCGTTGTCCAGCGTCTGCTCGCTGTAGCCCTCGTTGACGATGATCTCCACCGCCTTGTAGCGCTTGCCCTCGCTGAGATCGGTGGCGCCGGTGAGCACGGTGACCACATCAGGCGAAATCGGCTCGCCGTCGTCATTGAGGCAGTGCGCCGCGGTCAGCACCCATTGCGGCGCGATCAGGCTGCCGCCGCAGAACTGCGCATTCGCCTGCGAGGCCGGGCTTTTGTCCAGCTTGCCCGTGGTCAGCAATGCCACCTGGAACGGGTAGGCGCCCGTCTCGGCCTGCTTGCCGCCGTAGACGCGATCGGCGCCGTCGGGGTTCTCCGCCCTGGCCTTTGCCCTGGCCTCGGCCACGCGTTTCATCGGCGAGATCGCCGCCTCCGGCCGGGCGGCCGCGTCCGTGGCATGAACGGAATCAACGACCGGCAAGGCCGCCGCGATGCCGAGCAGCGCGGCGGCGGCAATCGGTCTGAACCTATGGATGATCTTCACCTCGAACCCCCTGAGACAATATTCCGACAGGTCAGCCACGGACGCATGATCCACTGAAATGGAACCGGCCGGTGAGATCATGCTCCAAGGCGGAGCGCGATCCGTCACAAAACCGAGCACCACTTTTGCTAATCGTGCTGTCGAACCAAGCCCGCCCAAATCCTATAGCCCCCCACGGGCTATGTGAAAGCAATTTGTCATTGCCAATGTTGGATTAATTTAGGCAGTATACCGTTGCGGGCATTTTTGGCGGGGACCTAAACTGGCTGCACTGAATAATGGCCCGGTAAAGGCGCCGGCAACCAATTTCATTTTTCGTCACCACCACGATCTCGACAATATTTCTCTATCTTGATCCAGTCCTTGCTGACTTTTGGGAGAGTCTCACCATGACAAAACTGACACATAGCATTATTGCGTCCGCGTTGCTTTCCACCGCAATGTGGGCGGTTCCTGCCTTGGCTGCCGATCCAGGCTCCGCCAATGCTGGCAACGGCGAAAGCATGCGGGACGTGACATCGGGCGATTACAAGCCCGGCCGGGCGAAACCGATCGCCCCGCCGAAACTGACCGACGACGAGGCCAACCGCGCCGCGCCGCTCGCCGACGAAGCAACGGCAGTCAAATCTTATGGCATCGTCGGCCGCTCCGCCGATGGCAAGGACATCAAGATCGACCCGAACGAGACGCTGAAGGACCTTGTCATCAAGGAAATGAACGCGCCCGCCGACGGGCAGAAGTCCGATAATTCCGGACTAAGCGGAGGCGAAGAGGCCGGCCGCCAGGTGTTCGGGACGGACGACCGCGAGCAGATCAAGAATACCAAAACCTACCCGTTCACCGCGATCGGCTATCTCGAAGGCAAATCGAAGAGCGGCAGCTATGGCAGCTGCTCGGCGACACTGATCGGCCCGCGCACGGTGCTCACCGCGGCGCACTGCCTCTACAGCCACGAGGACAAGGCCTGGCTCGACGATATCCTGTTCGTGCCGGCTCTCAATGGCAAGACCGCCGACGACGCTCCGTTCGGCGCCTTCACCTATGAAAGCGCCTATATCGTCCAGGGCTTCATCGACAATTACCAAGGCTTTTACGGCTCTGTCGTGCCGTGGGATCTCGGCATCGTCACTCTCAAGCAGGATGTCGGCACCAATCTCGGCTGGCTGGGCTATGCCAACTATGTGGATCTCGGCGATTTCACCGCCAACATCATCGGCTATCCCGGCGACAAGCCGATGGGCACGATGTGGAAGGCGACCTGCGAAGTGCACGCCGAAAACATCGCCACCGAGTATTTCCAGTACGACTGCGACACGTATCCAGGTTCGAGCGGCAGCTCGGTCTATGCCTATGACAATGGCTCCAAGCAGCGCGTCATCACCGGCGTGAACGTGGCCGAGAGCCCGGATGCCAATACCGCCGTGCGCCTGAACGCCATCAACGTCCAGTGGATCAACAGCCTGTACAAATAGGCCTGCAGAGTGCGCGCCGCGATCACCGGGGCGGGTTATCTATTTTAGCGGCATTTCTGCGACGCCAAATATGATCACACTTGGCTGCAAAATGCTCCAATCAAAGCCGGCGGCGGAGCATTTCCGTCGCCGGCTTTCGCATTTTCGGGGATTATCTGGATTGGGCCGGGGGTGGCGCCTGGCGGACATAGTTCTCGATTGGCAGGGCGAAGGTCGGCGAACCGGCCTTGCGCTCCTTGTCGATATAGTCGGCAAAATAGCTCCAGAACGAGGCGGCATAGTCGCGGAAATACGAGTCGGCGACCTGACGCGAGCAAAGCCTGCCTTCGACGCAGAAGGAAAGACGGTTGAGGAAATAGACGATGCGGTCGAAATTGTCGCTGAACTCGGCAAGCGGCATGTCGCCGCCGGTTGCGCTCATCGCCTCGATGCCGATGCGTTGCCGATAGACCTGTTCCTCGGTCGGCGTGGGATTGGCGCTGAGCAGATTGCCGTATTTGGCATTGAGCGTCGCCAGGCGTTGCTTGAGGGCCCGTTGCGCCTGCTGGTAATCCTTGCTTTCCCAGAGCTCGACCAGCGACATCGTCTGTTCGACACGCTTCTGCTCCTGGTTTGCCAGGAACTGGTAGACCGAAAAGATCAAGGTGAAGATGATCGCCAGCCGTACCAGCAATCCGGACCAGGCATAGACAAGCATGCGCCAGTCGCGATCGGTGAACGGGTTCGCCTCCTTCTTGACCTCGTGATTGCTCACCCAAGGCAGGCCTTCGACGGTTTCCGGCAGTGACGCCGGCTTCTTTTGCGGTACCGGCGCCGCCCCTGCCTGCTGCGTTGCGTCGCTCCCTGCTTTCGTCATCCGCAGCTGTCCAGTTCGATGATAGCTGACGGATCGAGCACGATGCCCGGCGTCTCCAGCTTCTTCTTCAGGCAATCCAGCTGCGCCCGCGAAACGATGAACTGCACGTCAGGCTCCACCTGCGGCTTGCCAGGCGACGGCAACGGCTCGACCACGCCGCGTGAGGTGCAGCTGCTGAGATCGACGACGACGGCGGTGTTGCCGGTTTTGGCGATCTGGTCGTACTGATCGAGAAAGCAACTCGCCAGTTCGGAGTTGATGACGACCTCCTTGGCGCAAAGGCCGCAGATCTCGTCCGCCGAGGCATTGGCGGCCAGCAACAGCCCGGCGACAAGGCCGGCGGTTGTTGCGCGCCACGAAAATACCATCCTGTTCACGAACGCCCTCATCCGTTCCGTTCGGCCGCCGACAGCGGCGGTCGAAGAATGTTCATTATCAGCCGATCAGGCAAGAGGCCTGGCCGGGCGCTTGATCCCGCCTCAGGCGCGCGGCACCGTCTCCATCGGGAAGATCATCACGGCGCCCTTCGATGCCTTGTCGTCGGTGAGCCGCATGGCCGACCGCGTCGCCGGCGCCATGCCGATATCGGCCAGCATATCGGAGAAACTTGGCTGTCCCAGTCCGCGCGTTACCGAGACAACCCCCGCTTGCGCCAGGAAGCTCAGGTCCTGCTTCTCGCTCTGCGGCGGCGCCTCGGTCAAGACGGCGATCATCTGCTCCATGCCGAAGCTGGTGTCGGTGAATTTGAACAGGCCTTCCTCGAGCACGGCGCCCTCGGTCAGGCGCTCGGCAAGAAAATGCTGGATGGAATAGTCGGAGCCGACATAGAGCACGTTGATGTCAACCAGGTTGGTCGAGCCGTTCCAGACCAGCACATGCACCTGATCGTCGGGCGAAACACGCGGCACCGTCGACGGCTCGATAGGCTGCAGCGCGTCACTGTCCAGACGCTTGATCCGGAACTCGACGTCGACCTCTTCCGGCCGATAATCCGAAGCGGCGGCCAGCCTCGACAGGCCGATGGCGCGGAAGATTTTCGTCAGGTTCCTGGCCGCGGCGTCGATCAGCTTTTCGCGGCCGTCCGGATGAATGACGATCAGCGGCGGCTTGCTGCCATCCTTGAGCGTCATGTCGCCCGAAGCTGGCAGGAACCACAGCGCCGGCGCGTCGGTGGCGTCTTCTGCGGCGCCGGCAATGGCATTCTCGCGCAGCACGGCGAGACGCAGATCTGCGCTCTTGCCCGGCTCGACCAGCGCGATGTGGAACCCTGAGTTCTCCCTGGCCGCCAGATCGTCGAGAACCGAGTTCGCCAGCGCAGCCTCTTTCTCGAGGCCTTTGGCCGCTGCCGGCCGCGCGACCACGAGCTTGTAGTCGACGGCGAGCTCGGCGAGCCGGGCATAGGCATTGGCGGGGATGTCAGCCAGCTTGAGCGCCGGCTTGCCGCCGAACTCGACCGGCTGGACCCGGCTCTCCAGGTTCTTTGCCGATCGCACCTGGAGATAACCAAGCGCCTCGGACAGCGGCGACAGCGCCGACGGCAAGATTGCCAGCTTGCTGCCGGGGGTGAGGCGATGCAGCAGTCCGGCGCCGATGGTGGCTTTGTCGTCCTTGACGACGATCGGCCATTGCATGACCGCATCGGTCTTGTCGGTGCCGAAGACGCGTGCGTCGAGTTCTCCCTCGAACAGCGGCGTTGGCCGGGTGCGGCCGTCCGCCGAATATTGCTGCAGCACCGACTGACCGAGCTGGCGGTAGGTGATGTTGGGGTTCTCGGCCAGTTTCGACAGGATGGTGAAGGTGAACAGCCCGAAACGCGGCGCATCGGCCGTGCCCCTGGGCAGCGGCATCTCAGGCGTCGTCTCCACCGTCTGCGCCGCGTAGAAGGCGACCAATTTACCCTTGGTGGTCGGCTCGGCGCCGGTCGGCGCCAGCTTGAAGGCCGGCTTGCGCTGCCCGTCCTCGCCAAAGCCGCGCGGCGCGGCCGACGCAATCCCGTCATAGGCTTTCACCGCAGCCGCCCTGGCAGCATCGTCGCCGCCGACCAGATCGGCGAACTCGACCTTGCGTTCCAGCTCGTCGTCGACCTCGGCGGCGCGCGTCGCCGTGCCGGAATGGCAGCAGTCGAACACGGCCCAGATAAAGGCGCCCTTGTCGCGAATGGCGTCGAGTGCGGTGCCGATCTCGTTGTCGACCAGCGCATTGGGCACGCCCTGTTCGTGGTTGACCCATTTGTCGATGTCGGACGGCAAGAAAATTTCGTCGAGGCCGTCGGTCTCGTCGCCCTTGGTCGCCGCGGGCTGTTGCGCGCCGTGACCGGACAAATGCAGATAGACGAAATCATCACGCTGGACCTTGGCGGCAAGGTCGGCGAGTGCTGCCTTGATCGCCGCATGTGTCGGCGGTCCGTTGGCGCCTTCGACATCCTTGGCGAGCAGCGTGACGTTTTCGGCCAGGAATTTTACCGGCGCGGGCGTGTTCCCCAGGAGGTAATCGCGCACCAGGCCGGCATCGTTTTTCGGTCCGATCAGCCAGTTTTTCTTCGGCAGGTTCGGGTAATCGGTGCAGGCAACAAGCAGCGCATGGTAGGTGCGCGCCGCTGCGAATGCCCGAAACGGCACCAGGCCGGCAGCGGCCAGCGCAGACGTGCCGGCAAGCAGCGTCCGCCGCGTCACTTTGATCATGGTTGCTTCCCCAAGCCCGATCGAATTTCCAAGCACGGCCAGCCTGGCTGACGATTTTGTCAGTATTTTGAATATGGCGCCGCCGGCCAGCCGACCACCGGCTGCGAATAGAAACAGTAGCAAAAATAGCAGTTCGTCGCTATCTCAGTGCAAGAGGCCGGATTGCATGCGAACTGGCAGTGATCGGCACGGAGCGGCTTGGAACGGGATCATGGCGGCAAGGGATGTACTGACGAAGAACCAGCTTTGCGTTCTCGAGAAACTCGAGGCCGCCAGCGGGCCGCTCAGCGCCTATACGTTGCTCGACCAATTGCGCGAGCGCGGTTTTCGTGCACCGCTGCAGGTCTATCGGGCGCTCGACACGCTGGTGAAGTCCGGCTTCGTGCACAGGCTCGAAAGCCTCAATTCCTTCGTCGCCTGTGCCGAGCCGCACGACCACAGCCATTCGATGACGGCATTTGCCATCTGCGACAGCTGCGGCCAGGTGACCGAGTTCTCCGACCATGATGTCGGCCACCGGCTCGACGAATGGGTGCGCTCGACCGGCTTCGCCGCCAAGAAGGCGGTGATCGAGTTTCGTGGGACTTGTGCGAAGTGTTTGGCTGAAGCGGCTTGAGGGCTTACTAAGCCGCGAGATGCTGGCGGGACAGCGCCCCCCTCTGTCCTGCCGGACATCTCCCCCACATGGGGGGAGATCGGCTAACATCCCGGCGTTTGCCACTTCCAATCGATGGTGCGCAGCGCCCAAGCTGCCAATCTCCCCCCTCGTGGGGGAGATGTCCGGCAGGACAGAGGGGGGCGCGACGAATCGCTACAGAATGCAGTTGATCGGCCCCGCCCTAATGCGCCTCTTCCCAGTTGTTGGCGGCGCGGGCGTCGACGTGCAGCGGCACCGACATCGATACCGCCGGCATGGCGGCGTTCTCCATGACGTGGCAGACGACGGGAATCGTCGCCTCGACCTCGGCTTCGGCCGTCTCGAAGACCAGTTCGTCATGCACCTGCAGCAGCATGCGGGCGGAAAGCTTCGCCTTCTCCAGCGCCTCGTCCATGCGGATCATGGCGCGACGGATGATGTCGGCGGCGGTGCCCTGCAGGCGTGCGTTGATCGAGGCGCGCTCGTTGAACGCCCGGATCGAGGGGTTTGACGATCTGATCTCCGGGTAGTGGATGCGGCGGCCGAAGATGGTCTCGACGAAGCCGTGCTCGCGGGCATAGGCCTTGGTCGCGTCGATATAGTCGCGGATGCCGGGGAAGCGCTCGAAATATTTCTTGATGTAGTCGCCGGCTTCTTCGCGTGTGATCGACAGCTGGTTGGCGAGGCCAAAGGCGGAAATGCCGTAGATGATGCCGAAATTGATCGCCTTGGCACGGCGGCGCACTTCCGAAGGCATGCCCTCTACCGGAACGTTGAACATTTCCGACGCGGTGATGGCGTGGATGTCGGCGCCGTCGGCGAAGGCCTGCTTGAGCTGCGGGATTTCGGCGACATGGGCGAGCACGCGCAATTCGATCTGGCTGTAGTCGGCGGAAACCAGCTTGTTGCCCTTGTCGGCGATGAAGGCCGTCCTGATCTTTCGCCCCTCGACGGTGCGCACCGGGATGTTCTGCAGATTGGGATCCGAGGACGACAGCCGGCCGGTCGTCGTCGCGGCAAGCGCGTAGGAGGTGTGGACGCGCTTGGTGTCGGGATGGATGAAGCCGGGCAGGGCATCGGTATAGGTCGATTTCAGCTTGGTCAGCTGGCGCCAATCGACGATCTTGCGCGGCAATTCGTGGCCTTCGGCGGCGAGGTCTTCGAGAAGCTGCGCCGAGGTCGACCATTGGCCGGTCTTGGTTTTCGAACCGCCGGGCAGGCCCATCCTGCCGAACAGGATGTCGCCGAGCTGTTTTGGCGAGCCGATGTTGATGCGCTCGCCGACCAGCTGGTAGATCTCGTCCTCGAGCCGCGCCGCACCTTGTGCCAGTTCGCCGGAGAGCCGCGACAGGATCTGCCGGTCGACGGAGATGCCGCGTTGTTCCATCCGTGCCAGGACTGGCACCAGCGGCCGTTCCAGCCGTTCATAGACCGAGACCAGGCCCTTGGCGGCAAGGCGTGGCTTCAGCACCTGCCAGAGCCTGAGCGCGACGTCGGCGTGCTCGGCGCCGTAAGCCGTCGCCTTGCCGAGGTCGGCCTGATCGAGGCCGACGAAGTTTCTTCCCGAACCGGCCAGTTCCTTCAGCGGAATGGTCGCGTGGCCGAGCCATTTATCGGCCAGCGCCTCCAGGCCATGGCCACCATGGGTGCCGGCCTCGAGCACGTAGGAGATCAGCATGGTGTCGTCATAGGGGCCGATCTCGATGCCATGACGGCTCATGACGACGAGGCGGTATTTCATGTCGTGCACGATCTTGAGGACAGATTTGTCCTCGAGCAGCGGCTTGAGCAACGCTAGTGCGTCGCGGATCGAGATCTGGTTGTCGACCGCGCCGCCGCCGAGCAGGTCGCCATTGCCGTTTTTATGGGCAAGCGGCACGTAGGCGGCATGGCCAGGCGCGACGGCCATGGCAAGGCCGATCAGTTCGGCCCGCATCGGATCGGGCGAGGAGGCCTTAACGTCGAAGGCGACGATGCCTCTCTCCATCGCCTCGGCGATCCAGGCCTTCAGCGTCGCGGCGTCGCGGATGCAGGCGTAGGCGCCGGTGTCGATCTTGCGGGCGGTGGCAGCCTCCAGGCGAAGCGCCGAAAGCAGCGATGGGGTGTCGCCTTGCTTGGCTGCGGCCGGGACTTCGGAAGCCGCTTCGTCCGACGGGGGTGCGCTCTCGGCGGCCGCGGGCACGCCAAAACCCATATCGGGGCCATGCGCGGTATCGGCACGCTCTATCGTGACGGCAGTGGCCGCAACGTCGCCCGCGTCGGTTCCGGTCGCTTCGGCGACGCGGCGGGTCAGCGTCGAGAATTCCATGGTCTTGAGAAAGCCGATCAGCCTGGGACCGTCCGGCGCGTGCAACACGAATTCGTCAAGCCCTTCGGTCACCGGCACGCCGTTCTTCAGCGTCACCAGATCACGCGAAATGCGCGCCTTGTCGGCGTTGGCGATGATCGATTCGCGCCGCTTGTCCTGCTTGATCTCGCCGGCGCGGGCGAGCAGCGTATCGAGGTCGCCGAACTGTTCGAGCAATTGCGCCGCCGTCTTCGGCCCGATGCCGGGCACGCCTGGCACATTGTCGACCGAATCGCCGGTCAGCGCCTGCAGGTCGATCATTTTCTCCGGCGGCACGCCCCACTTCTCGATCACCTCGGGAACGCCGATCTGGCGGTCCTTCATCGGGTCGTACATGGCAACCGTTGGGCCAACCAGTTGCATCAAATCCTTGTCGGAAGAGATGATGGTGGTGTCGGCGCCGGCTTCGCAGGCAAGCCGGCAATAGGTGGCGATCAGGTCGTCGGCCTCGTAGCCTTCCGTTTCGATGCATGGCAGGTTGAAGGCCCTGGTCGCCTGACGAATCAGGCCGAATTGCGGGATCAAATCTTCCGGCGGCGCCGAGCGGTTGGCCTTGTATTCGGGGTAGAGGTCGTTGCGGAAGGTTTTCGACGAATAGTCGAAGATCACGGCGAAATGCGTCGGCACGATGCCGACATCGGTGTTGCGGGCGTCCTGCGTCAGCTTCCAGACCATGTTGCAGAAGCCGAGCACGGCACTGGTCGGCAGCCCGTCGGACTTGCGCGTCAGCGGCGGCAGTGCGTGATAGGCACGGAAGATGTAGCCGGAGCCGTCGACAAGGAAGAGATGATCGCCTTTTTTCATGGCACGAGGGATAGCGCGGCGCAGCGCCGCGGTCCATGCCAAAGGCGGCTTGCGCCAAGGGTTCCGGCAACACCCTGACAAATGGCGTGTGAGCTTGGCCGGCCTGGCGGCTTGGCCGGAGCTTTGTTCGCTCACGCCTATGTTACAAAAGTGTAATTTTTGTGCCCTTGAATCGCCACGTTCGCAGACACAGATAAACGCCATCGGCAGTTTTCGCCGAAGTCCGGAGCAAGGCCCGTCCCCCGCCTATCCCGGACACTTGCGGCAGCCTATCCCCCCTCTCCGGGCTGCCGCATCGTTTCGAGTAAGGCCGCCGTGGTTCCCCCTCCACCACGGCGGCATTTTTTTGCCTTTCGACCCGATCCTGCCCGTGGCCCAACGTTCGCGGGCTTTCCGTTTGGCCGCATGGGCTCTAGATTCGCCGCCAGAATCGAAAGGCCCGCCTATGTCCGCAGTTTCCCCTGTCCTCGACCGCCTCGACAAGAACTTCGACCAGAGCCTGGAACGCCTGTTCGGCCTGCTCAGTATCAAGTCGATCTCCACCGATCCGGACTACGCGGCCTACTGCCGCAAGGCCGCCGAATGGCTGGTCGCCGAGCTCAAGTTGATCGGCTTCGACGCCAGCGTGCGCGACACGCCAGGGCATCCGATGGTGGTCGCGCATCACGACGGGCCAGCCGGCGCGCCGCATCTGTTGTTTTACGGCCATTACGACGTGCAGCCGATCGATCCGATCGAGTTGTGGGAAAGCGACCCGTTCGCGCCGGCGGTCAAGGAGATCGAGCCCGGCCACAAGGTGATCACCGGCCGCGGCGCGGCCGACGACAAGGGTCAGCTGATGACCTTCGTCGAGGCCTGCCGCGCGTGGAAGCAGGTGCATGGCGGATTGCCGTGCCGAATCACGATCCTGTTCGAGGGGGAGGAGGAGTCCGGATCGCCGTCGCTGAAACCGTTTCTCGAGGCGAATGCGGACGAGCTCAAGGCCGATTTCGCGCTGGTCTGCGACACCGGCATGTGGGACCGCGATACGCCGTCGATCTGCGTCTCGCTGCGCGGGCTGGTCGGCGAGGAGATCACGGTGACGGCCGCCGACCGCGACCTGCATTCCGGGCTGTATGGCGGTGCGGCCGCCAATCCGATCCGCATCCTGGCAAAAATCCTGGCCGACATCCACGATGAGGATGGTCACGTCACCATTCCGGGTTTCTATGACGGCGTCGAGGAAACGCCCTCGCAGATATTGCAGTCGTGGCTGTCGCTGGGCGAGACCGCCGAGACCTTCCTCGGCCCGATCGGCCTGTCGATTCCGTCCGGCGAAAAGGGCCGCTCGGTGCTCGAACTGACCTGGGCGCGCCCGACGGCCGAGTTCAACGGCATCATCGGCGGCTATACCGGCAAGGGCTTCAAGACGGTGATCGCCGCGCAAGCCTCGGCAAAAGTCTCCTTCCGGCTCGTCCACAAACAGGATCCGGCAAAAATCCGCGCCGCCTTCCAGGCATTCGTCAGGCAGCGCGTTCCGGCCGACTGCTCGGTTGAATTCCATCCGCACGGCGCCTCGCCGGCGATCCAGCTTTCCTACGACTCGCCCTTTCTCGCCAAGGCCAAGCAGGCGCTGTCCGACGAGTGGCCGAAGCCGGCGGTGGTGACCGGCAGCGGCGGCTCGATCCCGGTGGTCGGCGATTTCCAGACCTATCTCGGCATGGAATCGCTGCTGGTCGGTTTCGGTCTTGACGACGACCGCATCCACTCGCCGAACGAGAAGTACGAGATGAGCTCTTTCCACAAGGGCCAGCGCTCCTGGGCGCGCATTCTCGAGGCGCTGACACGCTGAAATTGCGTCACAATCAACTTTGTGTTGATTTTTCACCGGATCACGGCAAGGACGGGCACGGCCCGTCGCGTATCGCTGCACGGGGCCGCGACCGGAGAAGACGATGAGCGACATACGTTTCCACAAAAACGATTTGCCCGGCCTGCTGCATTACGATGTCGGGGCGGTCGCTATCGACACGGAGACGCTCGGGCTGAACCCGCATCGCGACCGGCTCTGCGTCGTGCAGATCTCACCGGGCGACGGCTCGGCCGACGTCATCCAGATCGCGCCCGGCCAGAGGAAGGCGCCGAACCTCGTCAGCCTGCTGAAGAATCGCAGCATCACCAAGCTCTTCCACTACGGCCGCTTCGATCTCGCCGTACTCTACAACGCCTTTGGCGTCATGCCGGAGCCGGTGTTCTGCACCAAGATCGCGTCGCGGCTGACGCGCACCTACACCGACCGGCACGGGCTGAAGGACATCTGCTTCGAGCTTCTCGGGGTCGGCCTGTCGAAGGCGCAGCAATCCTCGGACTGGGCGGCCGAGACGCTGTCGCCCGAGCAGCTCGAATATGCCGCCTCCGACGTGCTCTACCTGCACCGGCTGCGCGACGTGCTGAGCGCGCGGCTGGCGCGCGACAACCGGACCAGGGAGGCCGATGCCTGCTTCCGCTTCCTGCCGACGCGTGCGAAACTCGACCTGATGGGCTGGGATGAGGAGGATATCTTCGCCCACAGCTAATGGCCTTCATGATAATTCTACTCCGGCGGCGATCTGGCGCAGTTTTCTCCGCTTCCGGTGCTCACGGACCCAAATGTCCGCTGCGCTCCGGTTCTCGAAAACCACGCCATATGTCTCGCCGGAGCGAATTCTCATAAAGGCCATCGGCCAGGAACCGAGGGCGCTTGTCCCGGCGCTCCGTTCGCTTCACCGGGAGGAATGGAAATGGCTGCGCGAAAACCGATCGAAACGGCACCCAAGGACGGTTCCAAGGTCACCGTCTACTGGCAGGATAGGGACGGCGTGATGAACGAAAGCATCGCGCAATACCGTTCGCTCGACCGGCTGAAGGCGGCCGGCGGCGACTGGGACGAAAGCGACGCCGGCTGGTGGGCCTATACGGACGGCCATACGCAAAAGAAGATCGAACCGATCAGCTGGCGGCCCGCCTCCGACGACCCGGACGCGGACGACTGAGGGTGGTCGCAACCGTCGAACTGAAGTGATTATTCTGAGGCGAAGCGTATGTTGTTCTTGCTTTGTGCCGGCAGCTATGCTATTAATCCCGCTATGGTGCTTATTGGCGCCAACGACCCGCCTGCCGAGGCGGGTTTTTTCGTTTCGGCTTTGGCACTGTCGCGAGCCGGGCGTGCTTCGCAAGTGATTGAATACAGTTTACTTCGATTTTTCCCGACTTAACCCGCCCTTAAATCGCCGCATCTAGTCTTCAACCCGAACGCCATAGGCATGGGGAAGACAGCACAGCGCATGGCGAACCGGAAAGACAGTCGCATCGAACCCAGCTTCGAGACATCGCCGGGGGCGAGATCCTCGGCCGGTTTTTCGGTGAGCGAGGAGGACCGCGTCGTGCCGAACAACCGCAAAGCCGCCGCAAAGCGCAAATCGACCAAGGCCAAGCCGTCACGCGGCGGGCGCGGCAAAGGCCGGCGCGGCGCGTTCGGCGTGCTTGGCCGGCTGTTCTACTGGTGCTTCGTGCTGGCCATCTGGGGCGGTATCGCCACTGCCGGCATCGTCGTCTATTACGGCGCGAAAATGCCGGCGGCCACCACCTGGGCCATTCCCGACCGCGCCCCCAACATCAAGATCGTCTCGGTCGACGGCCAGCTGCTTGGCAATCGCGGCATGAGCGGCGGCGAGGCCGTCGGCCTGCACGAAATGTCGCCCTATATTCCCGAGGCCGTCATCGCCATCGAAGACCGCCGCTTCTATTCGCATTTCGGCATCGACCCGATCGGCCTTTCCCGGGCAATGATGACCAATGTGCTCGGCGGGCATTTTTCGCAGGGCGGCTCGACGCTGACCCAGCAGCTGGCCAAGAACCTGTTCCTGACGCCGGACCGCACGCTGGAGCGCAAGGTGCAGGAAGTGCTTTTGGCGCTGTGGCTCGAGCACAAGCATACGAAGGACCAGATCCTCGAAATGTACCTCAACCGGGTCTATTTCGGCTCGGGCGCCTATGGCGTCGAAGCGGCCTCGCGCCGCTATTTCGGCAAGAGCGCGCGCGACGTCACGCTGTCGGAGGCGGCACTTCTCGCCGGTCTGCTCAAGGCGCCGTCGCGGCTGTCGCCGGCACGCGACCCAAAGGCGGCCGAGCAGCGCTCGCAGCTGGTGCTCGCCGCGATGCGCGACGAGGGCAAGATAAGCGCCAAGGAGATGACCACGGCGATGAGCGCGCCGGCGACGCGCGCGCCGTCCTACTGGACCGGCTCGGAAAACTATGTCGCCGATACGATCATGGAAGAACTGCCCGACCTGATCGGTGACGTGCGCCGCGACATCGTCGTCGACACGACCGTCGATCTGACGCTGCAGAAGCTCGCCGAGCAATCGATCCGCCGGCTGATCGACCAGAGCGGCAAGAAGCTCAATGTCAGCCAGGGCGCGCTGGTGTCGATCGACAATTCCGGCGCGGTGCGCGCCATGGTCGGCGGCTATGATTATTCGACCAGCCAGTTCGACCGCGCCTCGGAAGCGCGCCGCCAGCCGGGCTCGGCGTTCAAGCCGTTCGTCTATATGGCGGCGCTGGAATCCGGCCGTACGCCGGACAGCGTGCGCAATGACGCGCCGATCAAGATCGGCAACTGGACGCCCGACAATTACGGCGGCAAATATTTCGGCAAGGTGACGCTGGCGACGGCGCTGGCAAAATCGCTGAACTCGGTGGCCGCGCAGCTGACCATGGAAGTCGGACCGAATGCGGTGGTCGAGGCGGCGCACCGCATGGGCATCCAGTCCGAGCTGACGGCCAACACTTCGATCGCGCTGGGCACCTCGGAAGTGACGCCGCTGGAACTGACCTCGGCCTATGTTCCCTTCGCCAATGGCGGCTATAAGCCCGACATCCATTTCATCCGCCGCGTCACGACGAGCGACGGCAAGGTGCTCTACGAAAACAATGGCGGCGGTGCGCCGCGCGTCGTCAAGCCCGATGTCGTCGGCATGATGAACTCGATGATGACCGGCACGGTCGAGATCGGCACGGCCAGGAAGGCGGCGTTCGCCTGGCCGGCGGCCGGCAAGACCGGCACCAGCCAGAACTCGCGCGACGCCTGGTTCATCGGCTATACCGCCAACCTCACCACCGGCGTCTGGTTCGGCAATGATGACGGCAGCGCGATGAAGAAGGTCACCGGCGGCGCCTTGCCCGCGCAGGCCTGGCACGAGTTCATGGTCGCCGCGCATGAGGGCGTGCCGGTGCGGCCGCTGCCCGGAACCTGGAAATCGACGCCGCCCGACACCGTCGTCCCGGACGAGATACCGGCCGACACGGCACCGCCGGCGCCGGTCGCGTCCGTTGGCCAATCGGCGCCGCCTGCGGCAGCTACGCAGCCCGCTTCGCGTCCCGTGCGCCCTGCTGAGACGGTCGATGCCGGCGGCCTTGCCATGCCGGGCGTCGACAGTGCCACCGGATCGATCAAGCATCCGGTGCCGCCCGGCGAAGTTGGCGGCCCGGTCAAGAAGCGGCAGACCTCGATCCTGGACATTCTGGGCGGAGGTTAGGCGATGTCCGGTGAACCGGCCAAGCCGGCTGACGTCAAAGGATACAAGCGTCTAAGCACGTGGCAGTGGCTCTTGCTGCTCGGGATGACCGTTTGTGTCGTGATCATTCGGCATCTGCCGTATCTCTATTTCCCCAATCCGGCATACCTCGATCAGGAAAGAATCGGAGCGGTATACGGCTCCGTCATCATGGGTCTTTTGTTGCCTTATGGGGTGGCCTGGGGCGTTGCGCGTCTGGCCGGGCGCTCGCGTGGCGCGTTCTTAGGGGTTATCTGGACGTTGGCGGCTCTGGTCTTTGTTCTCAATCTCGGCCTGTATGTGCAGTGTCCGACCTGCTATTGAACGGTTGCCAGCAGCCACGCAACCGGCCCTGTGATCTTCTGGCGGCCTCTCGTCATTGTAACCATATTCGGTTAGATCACGCGCCGGAGACCGCGACATGGCTGAACCCGACACCAGAAAAACCATCGTGCTGACCGGCGCCAGCCGTGGCATCGGCCATGCCACGGTCAAGCGCTTTTCACGTGAAGGCTGGCGCGTCATCACCTGCTCGCGCCAGGCTTTTGCCGAGGACTGCCCGTGGCCGGCCGGCCCGGAAGACCACATCAAGGTCGATCTCGCCGACCAGGAGGATGTCGGCATCGCCATCTCCGAGATCCGCCACCGGCTGGAGGCGCATGGCGGCCAGTTGCACGCGCTGGTCAACAATGCCGGCATCTCGCCGAAGCTCAAGGACGGCAACAGCCGCATGAACTCGATCGACACGCCGATGCATGTCTGGCGCGACGTCTTCCAGGTGAATTTCTTCGCCCCGATCATGCTGGCGCGGGGACTGTTCAAGGAGCTGGCCTCGGCCAAGGGTTCGATCGTCAACGTCACCTCGATCGCCGGCACCCGCGTGCATCCTTTCGCCGGCACCGCTTACGCGACCTCGAAGGCGGCACTCGGCTCGCTGACGCGCGAGATGGCGCATGATTTCGGCCCGCACGGCATTCGCGTCAACGCCATTGCGCCGGGCGAGATCGACACCGCGATCCTGTCGCCGGGCACTGAAAAGATCGTCGAGACAATTCCGCTGAGACGGCTGGGCACTACGGCGGAAGTTGCCGACATCATTTTCTTCCTGTGCTCGCAGCAGGCGTCTTACGTGACCGGTTCGGAAATCCACATCAATGGCGGCCAGCACGTTTGAGCGGTTGGTTTTATCGATCGTTGACGCTGCCCCTCATCCCCCTGCCGGGACCTTCTCCCCGTGAAGAACGGGGAGAAGGGGCTTGACCGCTACGCTGGCGGGGCAGCGCAGGCTTAGGCTGCCGTGGGCGCTTTCGGTGCTGCCAAAACCTCCTCGACGATCCCGCGGGCGATCTCGCGTTCACCCATGATGACGGTGTCGGCACCAAGGCCCTTGAGGTGCTCGACCTCGGCATCGGAATGGGCGCGGGCGATGATCTCGATTGTCGGATTGGCGGCGCGGGCGCGCAGCACGAGCTGCCCGGCCTCGAAGGCGTTGGGGATGGCCAGGATCAGCCGCTTCGCGTCCTCAGGATTGGATGCGGCGAACACGTCGCCATTCGCCGCGTTGCCGGCCACGGTTTCGACGCCTTCGGCCTTGAGCTTCGCCAACGTCTTGTCGGCATCCTCGATGACGAGGAAGGGCAGGGCGGCCTGCCTCAGCGACGCGCCGACGAGGCTGCCGACGCGGCCGTAGCCGATCAGGATGGTGTGGCCGGTCAGCCTCGTCCTGGGCGGCGGGCCATCCTCCTTCGCGGGCGCCGCGACCGAAGCCACCTGGCCGGGTTCGGTCGCCGGGCCGATCGGCCTTGCTTCGCCGGACGGCGCCGTCCTGCCGGCGCGTGCTGCCAGCCAGGGTTTCATCCGGTCGTCGGCAAGAAACATCAGCGGATTGAGGACGATCGACAGGATGGCGCCGGCGAGGATGAGGTCGCGGCCTTGTTCGGGCAGCAGTTTCAGCCCGACGCCGAGTTCGGCCAGGATGAACGAGAATTCGCCGATCTGGGCAAGGCTTGCCGAAATCATCAACGCGGTTGCGACCGGATAGCGGAAAACGACGACGATGACGAAGGCTGCCAGCGACTTGCCGATAACGATGATGGCCAGCGTCGCCAGGATCGGCCAGCCATTGCTGATCAGGCTGAACGGGTCGAACAGCATGCCGACCGAAACGAAGAACAGCACGGAAAAGGCGTCGCGCAGCGGCAGCGATTCCTCGGCCGCCCGATGGCTGAGCTCGGATTCGCTCATGATCATGCCGGCGAAGAAAGCGCCGAGAGCCAGCGACACGCCGAACAGCTTGGCCGCGCCGAAGGCGACGCCAAGCGCAATCGCAAGCACCGCCAGCCGGAACAGTTCGCGCGATCCGGTATGGGCGACGTAGTGCAGGATCCAGGGGATAAGCCGGCGGCCGACCACCAGCATGACCACGACAAAGGCCGCGACCTTGGCCAGTGTGATGCCGACGACGCCCCAGACGCCGTAGCTCGCCGGCAGCGACAGCAGACCGCCGGAGTGCACCCCCACCTGCTCCTGGCCGCCGAGCACGCCGGCCAATGCCGGCAAAAGCACCAGCGCCAGCACCATCGCCAGATCCTCGACGATCAGCCAGCCGACAGCGATGCGGCCACGCTCGGTCTCGATCAGCCGCCGCTCCTGCAGCACGCGCAACAGCACCACGGTCGAGGCCACGGAAAGCGCCAGGCCGAAGACCAGCCCGGCGCCCATCGACCAGCCGAGCATCCAGGCGAGGCCGGCGCCAAGGGCTGTCGCGAAGCCGATCTGCACGATGGCGCCGGGCACGGCGATGGCGCGGACCGACAACAGGTCCTTCAGCGAGAAATGCAGGCCGACGCCGAACATCAGCAGGATGACGCCGATCTCGGCCAGTTCATTGGCGAGGCCGGCATCGGCAACGAAACCCGGCGTGTTCGGTCCAACCAGAACGCCGGCGATGAGATAGCCTACCAGCGGCGGCACGCGAAAACGGTTGGCAAGTGCGCCGAAGACGAAAGCCAGCCCCAGACCGGCAACGATGGTGGCGATAAGGGGCGTGTCATGCGGCATTGTCTATGGAGCGCCTACAGGAATTGCCATGTCGGACGTGCGCCGCCCGAAAGCCGCCGCCTCGGCAGTATGGGGGCTCGGACAGTCGCGAGACAACCCGCAATCCCCATGAAATCGATGGCAAAGAAGCAAAAGGCAGAGAGCCGGTAAGCGTTGCCACCCGGCGCGGCCTGCTCTAGGCAGGCGATTGATACGGAAAAGGGCTTATCCCGTTCGCGCAGGCAGACGCTGCTAATTGTGCATTGATAGAACTGGGATTCATCCGTTAGCAGACCGAAGCGGTCCTCGGGATGGAAGATGGGTGCGACGCATCAGGCACGATTCGCCAACCCGTGTCCTGTCAGATCGTGGCAGCCTCCTACTGCGCCACAGGCGTTTTTGAAGCCGGGCGCTTGCGGATGAGACAATCTTCGACAAAGACTTTGGGAAAGCGGAGAACCTTGGAGGAAGTATGGTTGAAATCGCCAATACAGCCGCAGAGCACATTGAGAGTTTCCATGCGGCTCTCGACGTTGTCGCGCGGGAGCGAAAATACCTGACCATGCTTGAAGCGTTCCCGCTTCCTGAGACACGCGATTTCGTTTTGAATATGATTAAGCAGCGAAACCCGCATATCGTGGCGACGGAAGGAGACCGCGTTGTGGGATGGTGCGACATCACCCGCCATTTCTTTCCATCTCACGCTCATCGCGGAAGTTTAGCGATAGGAATCATACCCGATTATCGTGGACAAGGATTGGGCCGTCGCCTTATCACCGCCGCCTTAGAAAAGGCTCGGCAAGAAAACTTCGTTCGCGTTGAACTCTCGGTGCACGCCGATAATAGCCGGGCCATAACGCTGTATGAGAAAACTGGTTTCGTTACGGAAGGTGTCCTCAGGCGTAGCGTTTGCATTGATGGTCGCTATGTCGACACCATCTGCATGGCCGTGATGCTCGACGGTCAATGACGATGCTGGCGCATCCCGACCGACAGTACGTTTTGTCGCCGTGATCCGGCCCCCGGTCAGCTTTGAACCGATTGGAACGTGGCGAAGGAGGCCCATTTCGACATCTTCCGGAGCGAGGCTTGGAGGGTGAACGTGCCGCCTTGTGTTTCTCTCCTCACCCTTGCGTCGGGGTGGGAGGGCGGAACGCTGCCCCTCATCCGCCTACCGGCACCTTCTCCCCGTAAGTGACAGGGAGAAGGGGCTTGGACGCAACGCTGGCAACCCCCTCTCCCCGTCTTTCACGGGGGGCCGAAGGACGGGCGAGACAAGCGGCTCGCCCCGGAATGGGTAAGGGTGAGGGGCAGCACAAACCTGATGCGATTGCCCTGGGCTGCTTCAGCCTCACGATCAATAAGGAATGTACGCACCGCCGATGCCCGATCAGGTCGCCTGCAGCAGGCTCTCGATATCGGGTATGCTGTGGTTGGTCAGCGTCTTTGGAATTTCGGCCGTTATCTTGTCGGTGACCTCCTTGTGCAGTTTCCGGCGCATGTCGCCCAGCACTGGCGGCGGTGCGATCAGCACGATCTCCTTGAAGGTGCCGCGATGCGCGAGCTTGTAGAGCCGGTCGGCAATCTCGTCGGCAAAACGCTCCTTGCCGAGGCGGTGCCAATCGGTGTCCTCGACCGCACTGCGGTGGACGGAAGGGCCGTCGCTGTAGCGGCCGGGGCGGTCCGTGCCTTGCTCTCGGGTTGCCGGATTTTCCTGCTCCATCTCGTGCACGACCTGAAGGTCGGGATATTGGACGTCTCCACGGTTCTCGAGGAACAGCGCCTTTTCGCCATCTGCCACCACGATCCACAGTCCGCGTTTCAGTCTGACGTTGCTCATGGGGCGCTCCTTTTTGATTTTTCAAGCCCATAGCCGGGCCTTTGCCCCAGGGGCATGACCGGGCTTGGCCCTATAGAGCAAACGCGTGCCGAGGCGTGAATGTTCCGGTACTCGGACCCGGTATCTCCGACAGGAGCCGGCGAGAGCGCCAGGCTGTCTTTGATGGCTAGGCTGGCATGCGGCGGCTTTAATCTACTAAATTGGTAGAAATTGGAAAAATCTGTTTTGTGGCTGGCTCGGCAAGCCGCTAGAAAGGCAGCGGATCAAGGGCCGCAACAGCAGCTTCAATCCGCTCCGCATCTGAATGTGGAATATTTTTCTCTTGGCCGTTATGCTTGCAGAAAAGAGATTGCCTGCTACGAAGCGATGCGCGAGTGGGTGCCTTCTGGTTTTTCGCGGCCCCGCGTAGAACTGGCAAACGGTTCCAGGATTCCGCTCGTCATGCCGCAAGCCAAGCCTAAGCTCAATGCCTTTCCCGTCTTCATGCGGGTCGAGGGCGAAGCCGTCGCCATCGTCGGCGGCGGCGAGGAAGCGCTGGCCAAGGCGCGGCTGCTCGCTCAGTCGAGCGCTGTGCTGCGCATCGTCAGCGATGCCGCAAGCGCCGATCTGCTGGCCTGCATCGCCGAGACGGGCGCCACCCACATTGCCGACGCCTATAATGCAGCACATCTCAATGGTGCGGTGATGGTGTTTGCCGCCAGCGGCGATGAGGCGCTCGACCGCCGCGTTGCCGGGGATGCGCGCCGGCTGGGCATTCCGGTCAATGCCGTCGACCGGCCGGAGCTCTGCGATTTCTTCACGCCGGCACTGGTCAACCGCGCGCCGGTCGCCATTGCCATCGGCACGGAAGGTGCCGGCCCGGTGCTTGCGCAGATGCTGCGCAGCCGCATCGACCGCATGCTGTCGCCCTCGCTCGGGCCGCTAGCGGCACTTGCCGCGTCGTTTCGCGGCGCCGCCGAAAAGCTGCTGCCGAAGGGCAATGCCCGCCGCCGCTTCTGGAGCGATTTCTTTGGCGGCGCGCCGGCCCGTGCCGTGGAGGCCGGCGAGCTTTCGCAGGCGCATGATGCCGCCGTCGGCCTGCTGCTTTCGAACGAACCGGCATCGGGCCATATCGCGCTTGTAGGCGCCGGTCCCGGCGCCGAGGACCTTTTGACGCTGCGCGCCCATCGCCTGCTGATGGAAGCCGACGTGATCGTCCATGACGCGCTGGTGCCGGAGGCCATCGTCGCCATGGGCCGCCGCGATGCCGAACGCCTGCCGGTCGGCAAGCGCAAGGGCTGCCATTCCAAGAGCCAGGCCGAGATCAATGCGCTGCTGGTCGAGCTTGGCCACGCCGGCAAGCGCGTCGTGCGGCTGAAGTCCGGCGACCCGCTGGTGTTCGGCCGGGCCGGCGAGGAGATGGCGGCACTTCGCGATGCCGGCGTCGCCTACGAAGTGGTTCCGGGCGTCACCGCGGCCTTCGCCGCCGCCGCCGATTTCGAACTGCCGCTGACGTTGCGCGGCGTGTCGTCGTCGATGGTGTTCACCACCGGCCACGACCTCAAGGGAAATTTGCTGCCCGATTGGGCAAAGCTCGCCATTTCGGGCGCGACGGTCGCCGTCTATATGGGGCGCTCGGTCGCCGCCGAGGTCGCCGGCCGGCTGATCGAAGCCGGCCTGTCGCCGGACACGGCCGTCGCCGTGGTCGAGAATGCCAGTCTTGCCAACCGCCGCCGTTTCCACGGCACGCTCGCCGACCTGCCGTCGCTGGAGGCGCGCGCCGACCTCAGCGGCCCGGTGATGACGATCATCGGCGACGCCGTCGCCGGCGCCAATTTCGAACGGTCCGAGCCGCTGGCCGCACACAGGCAGGACAGCGTGGCCCGTGCTGCCGCGGAAGGAGTGAACCAATGAAAGTGCTGACCGCGAACCGTCTCGCCGACGGCATAGCCGTCTGGTACGCCAATGGCGGCTGGGCCGAGATCATCGACCATGCCGACATCGCCCATGACAAGGCGGCCGAGGACCGGCTGGAGGCGATCGGCGCCAAGGCCTCCGCCGACAATGAGGTGGTCGACGTCAATCTGATCGACGTGACTGTGGTCAACGGCACTGTCGAGGCGGTCCGGCTGCGCGAAAAGATCCGTGCCGCCGGCCCGACCACCCGCCACGATCTGGGCAAGCAGGCCCGTCCGCAGGCCGCACGCGCGGCATAGATGACACAAGCATGATCCCGATCGTGCTCGAACGAAGAAAATAACGGGCGGACGCGCCCGGAAAGACCTGAAAATGTACCGTTACGATGAGTTCGACCACGATTTCGTCAAGGCCCGCGTCGCCGAGTTCAGCGACCAGGTCGCACGGCGGCTTGCCGGCGAGATCACCGAGGACCAGTTCCGGCCGCTTCGGCTGATGAACGGCGTCTATCTACAGCTGCATGCCTATATGCTGCGCATCGCCGTGCCCTACGGCACGCTGAACAGCAAGCAGCTGCGCATGCTCGGCCACATCGCCCGCAAATACGACAAGGGTTATGGCCATTTCACGACGCGCCAGAACATCCAGTTCAACTGGCCGGCGCTGTCGGACATTCCGGCGATCCTGGCGGACCTGGCAAGCGTCGAGATGCACGCCATCCAGACCAGTGGCAACTGCATTCGCAACGTCACCGCCGACCACTTCGCCGGCGCCGCCGCCGACGAGGTTGCCGATCCGCGCCCCTATGCCGAAATCCTGCGGCAATGGTCGTCGGTGCATCCGGAGTTTTCGTTCCTGCCGCGAAAATTCAAGATCGCGGTGACCGGCGCCGAGCGCGACCGCGCCGCCATCCAGACGCATGACATCGGCCTGCATCTGAAGAAGAACGCCGCCGGCGAGCTTGGTTTCGCCGTCTATGTCGGCGGCGGCCAGGGCCGCACGCCGATGGTGGCCAAGAAGATCCGCGACTTCCTGCCCGAAGCGGATCTGTTGTCCTACTGCACGGCGATCCTGCGCGTTTACAACCTCTACGGCCGTCGCGACAACAAGTTCAAGGCGCGCATCAAGATCCTGGTCCACGAGACCGGCGTCGAGGAGATCACCCGCCAGGTCGAGGCCGAATGGCAGGAGTTGAAGGACGCCGAGCTGAGGCTGCCGGAAGAAGACATCCGCGCCATCGACGCCTATTTCGCGCCGCCGGCGCTTGTCGATCGGCCGGAAGGCGACGAGGCGGTCAAGCTTGCCCGGCTCGACTCGAAGAGCTTTTCCGAATGGCTGGACCAGAATGTGGTCACCCATCGCCATCCCGACTACGCGGCGGTGACCATCTCGCTCAAGGGCATTGGCGAGACGCCCGGCGACGCCTCCGACAGCCAGATGGAAGCGGTCGCAGACATTGCCGAAAAATATTCCTTCGACGAGCTGCGCGTCAGTCACGAGCAGAACCTGATCCTGCCGCATGTCGCGCGTGCCGACCTCAAGGCGGTCTATGACGCGCTTGTCGATATCGGGCTGGCGACGGCCAATTCCAACCTGATCAGCGACATCATCTCCTGCCCCGGCCTCGATTATTGCGCGCTGGCGACAGCGCGTTCGATTCCCGTGGCACAGGAAATCTCGCGGCGCTTCGCCTCGCTGGAGCGCCAGCGCGAGATCGGCGAATTGAAGCTGAAGATTTCCGGGTGCATCAATGCCTGCGGCCATCACCATGTCGGCCATATCGGCATCCTCGGCGTCGAGAAGAAAGGCGCCGAGCTCTACCAGGTGACGCTCGGCGGCTCGGCCGACGAGAACACCTCGGTCGGCGAGATCATCGGCCGCGGCTTCAGTTCGGAAGAGATCACCGATGCCATCGAGCAGATCGTCGAGACCTATCTCGGGCTTCGGCTGGACAGAAACGAAAGATTTATCGACGCCTACCGCCGTGTCGGTCCCGCGCCGTTCAAGGAGGCGCTCTATGCTGGCGAAACCAAGGCCGCTTGACCGGATCGTCGACGTCGAGGCCGGCATCGCCGCCGAAGCGGCGGGTTTCGATGCGCTCTATGGCCATCTGAAGCCGCTGGAGATCATCGAGCGGTCGGCCCGGGAATTCTTTCACGGCGAAATCGCCGCCGTCTCGTCCTTCGGCGCGGATTCGGCGGTGCTGCTGCACATGATCGCGGAGATCGACCGCACGCTGCCGGTGATCTTTCTCGACACCGGCAAGCATTTCGAGGAAACGCTCGGCTATCGTGACGCGCTGGTCGCCGATTTCGGGCTGACCGATATCCGGGTGATCAGGCCCGACGATGCGGCGCTGGCAAGGATCGACCCGACCGGCAATCTGAACGAGACCGATACCGACGCCTGCTGCGACGTGCGCAAGGTCGAGCCGCTGGCGCGCGGTGTCGAGCCGTTCCGCGCCTGGTTCACCGGACGCAAGCGCTTCCAGGCCGCGACCCGGGCAGCGCTTCCGGTGTTCGAGGCGGTTGGCTCGCGCATCCGTATTAATCCGCTGGCGCACTGGACGACATCGGACCAGGCCAGCTACATGCGCGCACATGCGCTGCGTGAAAACCCGCTGGTCGCCTATGGCTATCTGTCGATCGGCTGTTTCCCTTGCACGCAGCCGGTGCAGCCGGGCGACGACGCGCGCAGTGGCCGCTGGGCCGGGCACGCCAAGACCGAATGCGGCATCCATTTGTCGGGGCTGGAGAAGTCGCTGACCGATGCCTCACTTTAGGGTATATTGATATTCAGGTGATGCCGGCCTGCAAACGGCGGCTTCCTGCGCTTCCGGCGCTCACGTACCCAAAAGTACGCTCCGCTCCGGTTCTCGGAAGCCACGCAGTTTGGTCGCTTCGCGCCCGCCTTCGGCTCCGGCTCGGCCTGACCTGAATCTCAACACACCCCTGAGGTGTTTTGCACTTTAGAACCTTGTGGACTTGGGAATTTCTTGATGAGCGAATTGATAGCGGAAAACGCCACCCGGCTGTGGACGCCGAATGGTTTTTGCGAGGACGAGTGGGTTCATGCCGAAAGCGCCGAGGCGCTGGTCGGCAATGGCCGCTTCATCCTGCCGCTGCAGGCGTTTCTCGGCCTCGATCCGGAGGTGCGGCGGTCGGCGAAGGAACGCATCGGCGTGCTGCTGCAGCCCGGCGATCAGCTCGAAAAGATCGCCGGCCTGCTCGATCAGCTGTCGCTGGTGGCGCTGGCCTTCCCGGCGTTCAATGACGGCCGCTCGTTCTCCAAGGGCGAATTGCTGCGCAGCCGTTACCATTTCACCGGCGCCATGCGCGCCACCGGGCAGGTGCTTATCGACCAGCTGCCGCACATGCTGCGCCTCGGCTTCGACGAATTCGAGATCTCGCACCCGGTGCTGCTGAAGCGGCTCGAGCAAGGCCGCACCGGCGGACTGCCGCTGTTCTACCAGCCGGCGGTGAAGCCGGAGGCCAAAGGCCCGAAATATTCCTGGCGGCGGGTGCGCGCCAGCTGATCTGCTCCAGGGGACCAGAAGCACGATCTGGTCGGACCACATTGCCGATTCGATCTTTTATTTTGCCCGTCCCCGTCTTAGGATAGGTCCATTATTTCGCGATCCGAATAAATGTGGCCACAAGGGAGGAACCGGGTATGGCTGGCAAGAAGATATTGATGCTCGTTGGCGAGTTCAGCGAGGAATACGAGATTTTCGTCTTTGAACAGGCCATGCATGCGGTGGGCCATACGGTCCATGTCGTTTGCCCCGACAAGAAGGCCGGCGACATCCTGAAGACCTCGTTGCACGACTTCGAAGGCCACCAGACCTATACGGAAAAGCTCGGCCACGACTACATCCTCAACAAGACGTTTTCCGAGGTCAACCCGGCCGAATACGACGCCGTCTACGCGGCGGGCGGGCGCGGGCCGGAATATATCCGCATCGACAAGCGCGTGCAGGCGCTGGTGCGGCATTTCCATGAGGCCGGCAAGCCGATCTTCACCATCTGCCACGGCGTGCAGATCCTAATCGCGGTCGACGGCGTGGTGCGCGGCAGGGAAGTCGCGGCGCTGCAATATTGCGAGCCGGAAGTCACGCTGGCCGGTGGCATCTATATCGATGTTGCGCCGACCGGTGCCCATGTCGACGGCAATCTTGTTTCGGCCAAGGGCTGGCCGGGCCTTGCCGCGTTCATGCGCGAATGCCTGAAAGTGCTGGGCACCGAGATCCGCCAGGGCGAGATCCTGATGCGCGACCAACGCCAGGCGGCTTAAGCTCGGAATTTGGAACCCGCCGCACCCCTAATGCATGTCGCGCAAAAGTGTGCAGCGGTTTTGCGATAACGGCATGCATAAACAAGAACCTAAAGCGCGTGGCATGAGGCCGGTCGAGCGCGACGCGCTTTAGGTGCGGCGGTGCGTCTACACGGCCATCCGCGCTTCGCGGAACGATACGAGCTTGCTGCGGCTCTCGTCCCATAGCGCCAGCTTGACGCAGCGCAGGCTGTCGAGAAGCGTGACGCGGCCGATTTCACGCAGCTCCGGATAGTCTCTCAGCACTTCCGGAAGCCGGTAGCATGGCACCTTGGCCGAGAGGTGGTGCACGTGGTGGACGCCGATATTGCCGGTGATCCAGTTCAGAACCGGCGGCAGGTCGTAGTAGGACGAACCGTGCAGGGCAGCGTGCTGGAATTCCCACTCGGAGTCCTTTGTCCACTCCGTCTCCTCGAATTGATGCTGGACGTAGAACAGCCAGATGCCGGCCGATCCGGCGAGGATGACGATCGGCAGATGCACGACCAGGAACGCGCCGGGGCCGACGAACCAGATGAGCAGAGCGGCGATGACGGCGATGGCGAGGTTGGTGGACATCGACGACACCCAGGGGGTGAGGCCGCCCCGCATCATACCCAACGGCAGTCTCTGCTCGAAAATGAAAATCCATATCGGGCCAAGGCCGAACATCACCAGCGGATGGCGATAGAGGCGATAGGCGAGCCGGCCCCGCCACGACAGTCGCCGGTATTCGGCGACGGTCAGTGTCTTGATGTCGCCGGTGCCGCGCTCGTCGAGATTGCCGGCGCTGGCGTGATGGGTTGCGTGGGCGCGGCGCCAGCAATCGTAGGGCGTCAGCGTCAGCACGCCAAGGACGCGGCCGATCCAGTCGTCGGCATAGCGATTTGCAAAGAAGGAGCCGTGACCGCAATCGTGCTGGATCATGAAGATTCGCACCAGAAAGCCGGCGGCCGGAAGGATGAGGACCAGACCCCACCAATGGCCATAGGCATAGGCGGCCGAGGACAGCGCCCATAACGTGGCGAAAGGGATGAGGGTGATGGCGAGTTCGACAGCGCTGCGACGTCTGTCGGGCTTTTTATAGCGCGACAGGATTTTCAACCAGGCGCGCTTGCTGTTTGCCACAGCTTCGGGGGAAATCATGTTCATCATGAAACATAGGCGGAGCAGGGCGCTGCCGCAAGACGGAGATCACGCAAAGTTACTGCGCGTAAATGTCGCGCGATGGCAACCGGCCACAATTGCCGGTCGCGTCCCTGGCAACGGCGCGCTACCGACGGCGCCCGCCTGCGACCACCTTGGCTTCCACGCCGTCCAGGCGGTCGAGCAATTCCTTCAGACGGTCGGGAATATCGGACTCGGTGCGGAAGGCCGGCAAGGTGCGCAGAAAGCGCTTGGTCGCTTCGGTGCCGAGTTGGCGCCGGATATCGGCGGCGAGCCCGTTGCGTTTTTCGCCGTTCCTGCGGGGCATCATCTCAAAATCCTGTGTCGGCTTCGAAACTCTTCCAAGGGAGGAATGGTTCCCGCATTGTAGTAGCCTGGCAAGCAAAGCCGGCGGTTACGGTAAAGTTTGAATTAAAATCGAAAGGTTTGGGCCGTCCGCCATCAAGCCGCAACAGCGGCTGCAGTATCGCTTGCCCCTTGATTTTTGGCCGCTAAACCTCGATATCGGGCGCAAATCCACACCATTTGAAAATGACGGGAAACGGCGATGAGCGACCAGGCAAAAGACGAACGCGCGCCCGATGAAGCCGAGAAGACCGAGGCTGCCGCGGAGCCAAGGGAAGGCGGCGTCGACGGCGACTATGAAGCGCTTGTGCGGCTTCTGAAGGAAAACGAAGAGCTGAAGGATCGCGCGCTGCGCGTGGCGGCCGACATGGAGAATTTGCGCCGCCGCACCGCCCGAGACGTCCACGATGCGCGCGCCTATGCGGTCGCCAATTTTGCCCGCGACATGCTGTCGGTATCAGACAATCTGCGCCGTGCACTGGATGCCATCCCGGAGGAGGCCAAGGCGTCGGGTGATGCCGGCTTCAAGGCGCTGATCGACGGCGTCGAGATCACCGAGCGCGCCATGCTGTCGGCGCTGGAGCGCCACGGCGTGAAGAAGCTCGAGCCCGAGGGGGAGAAATTCGATCCGAATTTCCACCAGGCGATGTTCGAGGTGCCCAATCCCGACGTGCCGGCCAACACGGTCGTCCAGGTCGTGCAGCCCGGCTATTCGATCGGCGAGCGCGTGCTGCGGCCGGCCATGGTCGGCGTCGCCAAGGGCGGCCCCAAGCATGCGGCAAGCGAAGCGCCGGTGGAGCCGGGGCCGGTGAACGAGCAGGCTGAGAAGGATGCGTGAACTGGGAGTAGGGCTCCGTTAGCCAGCAACCGCCACCAAAGCGTGAGGGATGATCGACCGCCCCCAACCTATCCGATTTCAGGGCGATCAAACAGTTCGCCGTGCAGGCTTTCCTGCCCTCAGCTCAGCAGTTCACAGCCATAGCGGTGGACCACGTCGGGGAATGTCTCCATGTCCGGCATTCCTTCGCCGTCCGGAGGAATGCGCCTGTCGGCGGTGGGCACACTGGTCGCCCTCAGAAGTTCCTCGAAACCGCCAGGCGTGAAGAAGAACAGCATCCGGGCCGGCCCACGCTTGACCGTATAGCGGTGCGGCACATCGCGTGGCCCAAAGAGAAACGAACCGGGTCCAGCCATAATCGCCTTACCGCCGATCTCGAACTCGATCTCGCCTTCCATCACCAGGAATGACTCGTCCTCGCGATGGTGCACATGCAGCGGCGCCTCACCTTCGCTCTCGAGCACTTCGATCAGCGTGAACTGGCCCGCGGTCTGGACCGCTGTCGCCTTGATCACCGCTAGCGAGCCAAGCCACCAGCGCGCCTCTCCTTCCAAGGCGTGACTGCAAAAGGCGTGGGGAGTGCTCCTGCCAGCTTCGCCGCCAGCCACGGCCGCCACAGAATGGTAGCCGACCTTGATCGAGGCGGAATTCACCATCGAGCAATAGTTTTTGATGCCGGGCAGGGAGGACCAGACCTCGCCAGCCGCCTTGGCGCTGTCCATGTCCGCCCATTCGAATATCTCCGTCCAGCCGCCTGCGGATTTGAGCAGGCGACGGTTGAGGAAACCCTTGAGCTTTCGCACCTCGTCATTCACTTCATCCCTAGTCTGCAGGAACATCTGCTCGGTGAATCCGGGCTTCAATGCAAATTCAGTGATTTCAACGACATTCGTGTCCATGACTTCCTCCCTTTGCCATCTGACCTTTGTTTCGCCTCCCGCATTCTGTTCGCTCAAGACGTGCTCGTCCGGCCTCTGCCTTTGAGCCGGCAGAGCGCCATTGTCGTTGCCGTTTCGACGGCGAGGTCCACCGTCATGCCGCGTATCCGCATGGCGTTGAACGTCGGAAAGTCGAATAGAAAGCTGATTGCCTGCACGACATCATCGCCCGGACCGTCGTGCGCCAGTGCCTCACGCACGAATCCGGCCACCATGTGTCGCAGGTATTCCTCCCATTCCCGCATGGCCGGAAGCTCGCGCTCGCGCAGGTCGCTTTCGAGATGCCGTCCGCCACGTTGGTAGAAGGCGAACAGCTCGTTGGCGACCCGGCGTAGCCGTTCTTCAGGATCGGTCGCGTCGCCGATTATCTCCGTCACTGCTTCGGGCGACGGAGGACGCAGGCGCTCCATCAGCAATTCGCCGCACGCCGGCACCAGGTCATCCAGAGTAGGAAAATGCTTGTAGACGGTGCCAACGGCGACATCGGCTTCCGTAGCGATATCCTTCCAAGTCGTGCCAAAGATGCCGTTCTGGGTGTGCAGCTTGATTGTCGCGTCGAGAATGCGCTGCCTCGTCTTGGCGAAGGCGGCAGTCCGGGAAGCCATGCTGTAGCGGCGAGGGGACATAGACGTCCACCCAAATAATTGAATGAACAATTCAATCATTTAATTTATCTGGAGTCAATCCAGATTCGCAGGAGCCACTCGCTATTCCCCACTCGGTATTTCATTATTCCCTCCATGAACCCGATCGAGCTTCTCGACTATGCCGGCGTCGCCGTCTTCGCGGCGACCGGTGCGCTGGCCGCCTCGCGCAAACAGCTCGACATTATCGGTTACCTGTTTCTGGCTAGCGTTGCCGGCATCGGGGGCGGAACGTTTCGCGACGTCATCCTCAACGTGCCCGTGTTCTGGGTGGGAAACCGCGACTATGTGCTAATCTGTGCGGCGGTGGCGCTCGTCGTCTTCTTCAGCGCACATCGTTTCGAGTCGCGCTACAAATTGCTGCTCTGGCTCGACGCCATAGGTCTTGCCGCATTTTCGGTGATTGGCGCGGCCAAGGGGCTGACGATCACCGGGTCACCTGCAGTTTCGATCGTCACCGGCATGCTCACCGCAACCCTTGGCGGCATTCTGCGCGATCTGTTGACAGGCGAGCCTTCGGTGCTCCTGAGACCGGAAATCTACGTTACCGCAGCGCTTGCCGGCGCCGGCCTCTACACACTTGGCGATTTCGCCGGACTGCCGCCGCTTGCATCGGGCCTGGCAGGTTTCATGGCGGCTTTCTGCGTACGCGGCGGCGCGCTGAAATTCGGCTGGGCCTTTCCGTCCTACAAAAGCAAGCCTGGCCGGCGTCCGGAAGATATTCCCTGATTTAAGGTGTCAGGCTGCAAACCGCTGCGCTTCCCCGCCATAATAATTGACGTAGCGGGCACCGATCTCCTTGACCGGCATCACCACGAACACGTCGACCGTCGAGAATTCACGGTCGATGACGCAACCGTCGCCGATGCGCGCGCCGACGCGCAGATAGCCCTTGACCAGCGGCGGCATCGCGGCGATCGCCGCCTTGGTGTTAACGGCTTCGATCGGCATCAGATCCATCGAACAATAGCGCCCGGCGACGGCACGCACGTCCCACGATGAATTCGTCCGGCAGTGGTGGGCAAGATAGGTCAGCGCCTCTGCATGTGCCGCCGGCACGGTGCCGTGGAACGACGCGCAGCCGGTCATCACGCCAATGCCGTAATGATTGATATAGGCCCAGATGCCTTGCCACAGCGCCTCGATGGTGCGCTTGGAGCGGTATTCCGGCAGAACGCAGGAGCGGCCGAGCTCGAGGAAGCGCTGGCCGGGATGTCGCGCGATCAGCTTGGTCAACTCGAATTCGCCTTCGGAATAGAAGCCGCCCGCCGCCGCGGCAATCTCCTGCCGCAGCAGGCGGTAGGTGCCGACGATGCGGCGATGCTCGGGACCGGAAAGCGAAGTATCGAAGACCAGCAGATGGTCGCAGAGGGGATCGAAGCGGTCGGCATCGCGGCGGTCCTGCATCTGGAACAGGTCCTTCCTGGCACCAAGCTCGTCGTAGAACACCCGGTAGCGCACTTCCTGCGCGGCAGCGATCTCGGCCTCGTTGCGGGCGAGCCGCACTTCGAGATTGCCGATGCGGCCGAGCGATGCGCCTTTTATGACGGCATCGGCATTCCGGCCGACGAGCAAAGGCCCGCTGGCGTTCGGCCGAGCATCACATTCCGGCATGACTGTATGCACGAGTGATTCTCCTTCGAGCCATCCCTCTTGGCACGGGGATACGGTGTAGGTGCAACAGGATTGTGACAGTACCGTGATACGGCTCTGCGGGCAATACTTCGTCGGCTGGGTAATCTATCGACCGTCTATGTTGTGCCTCAGGCGGCCACTTGCCCTTCAACCGCATGAACCAGGGCATCAGGGTCGAGCGGCTTGGTGACGAAGCCGCTGGCACCGTGAGCGAGCACGGCGTGGCGGGTCTTTTCCTGGCTGTCGGCCGACAGCACCATGATCGGCACCGGCGGCACCGCGGTCTCCTCCTCATGGCGGCGGATGGCGGCAATGGCGTCCAGCCCGTCCATGACAGGCATATGCAAGTCCATCAGCACCACGTCGTAGCGGTGCTTATGGCCGGTGCTGATGACCGCCTCGACCGCGGCCTTGCCGTTGCCGACCACTTTCACCCGATGCCCGGCCTTCAGCAGCGTGGCGCGGGCCAGCATGGCGTTGATGTCGTTGTCCTCGGCGATCAGCACCGACAGGCCCTGCTGGCGGCCGCCAATGGCGTGCCCAGCCTGCGCGCCGCGCTTTTGCGGTTGCGGCTCGGCGATGACCGGTGCGTGGCTGGTCAAAAGCACGCGCAGCAATGTCTCGCCGCGCACCGGCCTCGCCAGGAAGGTGGCGTAACCGTTGGCACGGAACTCGCCAAGCATGCCGCGGTCGGTCGGCGCGATCAGCGTCACCGCCTCGCAATCGACAAATCCGCTCTGGCGCAGGCGCCTGAGCAGCCTGCCGTCGCTTTGCTCCATGGCAGCATCGACCAGAAGCACGTTGCAGCCCTCGGCGAAAGGGGCGGCCTGGGCGGCGGCGGCGGCCAGATCGACCGTTCCGCCATTGGCGCGAATGGTGCGGGCGATGGCTTCGGCCTCGACCAGGTTCTTCGACACGATTACCGCATGCCGGCCCAACAGCGCGTTCTGGCGGATCTGCAGCGCCTCGACGGCGGAAATAGCGGGAATCTCGAAGACGAATTCGGATCCCTGGCCAAGCCGGCTCGACACCGAGATAGTGCCGCCCATCGCTGTCACCAGGCGCTTGGAAATCGCGAGACCGAGGCCGGCACCACCATGCGTACGGGTCGAGGTGCCGTCAGCCTGTTCGAAGTCCTCGAAGATGCGCTCCATGTCCTCCTCGCGCAGACCGGGGCCGGTGTCGGTGATGGTGAAGCGGATGCGGTTGGTGGTTTCGGTGCGGACGCGGCCGATGCTTGCCAGGACGCCGCCGCTGTCGGTGAACTTGACGGCATTGCCGATAAGGTTGAGCAGCACCTGCCTGACCCTGCCGGGGTCGGCGGTGATCAGCTGCGGCACGTCGGGTTCGACATGGCAGCCGAGGCCGATATCCTTGGCAAAAGCCCGCGCCGCCAAAAGCTCGATGACATTGTCGGCGATCTCGCGCACCGACATCGGTTGCGGTTCGGGATCGAAGCGGCCGGCCTCGATCTTGGAATAGTCGAGCAGGTCCTCGATCAGCGCCAGCAGCGCGCTGGCCGAGGTCGAGATGGCGCCGACATAGGTCCGCTGCTCGGGCGAAAGGCTGGTGTCGGCGAGAAGCCGGGCCATGCCCATGATGCCGTTCATCGGCGTGCGTATCTCGTGGCTGACGGTGGCGAGGAAGCGCGATTTGGCCTGGCTCGCATATTCGGCCCGTTCGCGGGCGGTGATCAGCGAGGATTCGGCGCGTTTGCGGGCGGTGATGTCACGGGCGATGGCGCGATGCGAAACGGCGCCGCTGTCCTTGTCGCGCACCGACAGCTCGATCCAAGAGAACCAGCGTGGGCCGTCCGGCGTGCGAATGGCGACATCAGTGGAACTCAGGCATTCATGGTCGGAAAAGGCGGCGTCGGGAACGATGCCGACATCGATGCCTAGTTCGGCCAGGGTCTTGCCGGCGAGGTCGCGCTGGTCGGTTTCGACAAGGTCGGCGAAAACCTTGTTGGCGTAGACGATATGGCCGTCGCGGTCGCGGTGGACGACGAGATCGCCGAGTGCATCGATCAGACCGCGAAAGCGCTCCTCGCTCTCCTGCATCTCCCACATGCGGTCGGCCAGCGTCTCGATCTCGGCGCGACTGCGGGCGGTCGTGGCATCGAGCAGGGCCACCGCGCGACGCTGGGTGCGCCTGTTGCGCAGATGCATGGCGAGCCCGGCGATGGCTGTCGCCAAAAGGCCAATGGTGATGAAGATCGGCGCTCCGGTCAGATGCGACAGGCCTGCCAGCACGACGATGGCGACGAGAGTCAGGAAGGGCAGGCCGTGGCGGTTGGCGTCCGGCAATTCCGGCGCCAGCGGCGGCGCGGCGACAAGCTGCCGCCCTGACGCCTCGGGGGCCGCCCGGTCGGCCCGTTCGGCTGGTTCCGCCTCTCTGATGCCGGGTTCCGCAATCATACGGAATTCCTGCCAGACAGAGCTTATTGAAGGTTGTGGTTGATCGTTCGAATTTTAGCGGTCGCGCTCTTTTTTCCCTTTGGAGCCTCACATGTCCACCACCACGCGGCCGCGGATCTTGCCCTCGACGATGTCATGCGCGGCGCCGATGATGCCGTCGAAGCCGATGCTCGTCGACAGGCTGGCAAGCTTTGCGTGATCGAGATCGGTGCCGATGCGGCGCCAGGCCTCGATGCGGACCGCCTTGGGCGCCATCACCGAATCGATGCCGAGCAGCGAGACGCCGCGCAGGATGAACGGGGCGACGCTTGCCGGCAGGTCCATGCCGCCGGCGAGGCCGCAAGCGGCAACGGCGCCGCCATAGGAGGTCATCGACAGGACGTTGGCCAGCGTGTGGCTGCCGACAGCGTCGATGCCGCCGGCCCAGCGTTCCTTGGCTAGCGGTTTTGCAGGCTGCGCAAGCTCGTCGCGTGAAATCACTTCCGCGGCACCGAGGGCGGTCAGATAGGGGCTTTCGGCACTGCGGCCGGTCGAGGCGATGACGTGATAGCCGAGGCTGGACAGGATCGAGACCGCGACCGACCCGACGCCACCGGCAGCGCCCGTCACCACCACAGGGCCGCGGTCGGGCACGATGCCGTGGCGCTCCAGCGCGATGACGCAAAGCATGGCGGTGTAGCCGGCGGTGCCGACCGCCATCGCATCATGCGGGCTCATGCCGTCCGGCAGCGGTACCAGCCAGTCGCCCTTGACGCGGGCGCGTCCGGCAAAGGCGCCGAAATGCGTCTCGCCGACGCCCCAGCCGTTCAATATGACCTTGTCACCCTCGCGCCAGTCGGGATTGGAAGACGAGATGACGGTGCCGGCGAAATCGACGCCCGGCACCAGCGGCCAGCGGCGGATCACCGGCGCCTTGCCGGTGATTGCAAGGCCGTCCTTGTAGTTCACCGTCGTCGCCTCCACCGCGACGGTGACGTCGCCTTCCATCAGGTCTGCCTCGGTGAGCTCGGTCACCGCGACCGACTGGTTTTTCTCGGCGTCGCGCGAAACGAGGATGGCTTTGAAGGCTTCGGGCATTTTTTCTCCTCGGGCTTGCAAATAAGAAATGTGCGGTGCCGGGCGAGTGAGGTCAATCGCTCGATGTTCCGCGCCACCAGCCAATGAGCTCATCGAAGACGACCAGCACGGCACCGACCGAAATGAAGGCATCGGCGAGGTTGAAGATCGCGAAGGACCAGACCGGCGTGTGAAACAGAATATAGTCGATGACATGGCCATAGGCAGCGCGGTCGATCAGATTGCCGAGCGCGCCGCCGACGATCAGCGCGAAGCCGACGCGGGCAAGCAGGTGGCCGGGCGGCGTGCGGGCCGCAAGATAGAGAACGAAAGCGACCACCAGAACCGCGACGACCACCAGGCCGGTGTCGCCGAAGGACGAAAACAGCGAAAACGCGATGCCGGTGTTGTAGGTGCGGTACAGCGCCAGGAACGGCAGGAGATCGAGCCTTTCCTGGAAGGCAAGGCCGGTCTCGACCAGATATTTCAGCCACTGGTCGAGCGCTATCGCGGCGACAACCAGAAAAGCGTAGGGGCTCCAGGACTTCATGGTTTGCAGTTTCACGGTTTGGGATGTCACGATCGGGCATCCTCCGGGCCGAGCTTCAGCGCGCCGCGCCGGATCTCGAACAGCATGACGCCGGTGGCCACCGCAAGGTTGAGCGAATCGGCGCGGCCTGCCTGCGGTATCCGCAGCAGCTTGTCGCAGCTTGCGGCAAGCTCGTCAGGCAGGCCTTGCTGCTCGTTGCCCATCATCAAAAGCACCGGGCCTTTTGAAAAATCGACCGAGCGGTAATCGACCGCACCCTTAAGATGGGTGCCGGCGACGAGGCCGGGAAAGCTCTTTCGCCAGGCGAGAAAAGCCTCGGCCGACGCCTTGGCGACCGGCACGGCGAAGATCGAGCCCATGGTGGCGCGTACCGTCTCGACCGAAAAGGGATCGGTGGTCTCGCCGACCAGGATGACGCCTTTGGCGCCGACGGCGTCGACCGTGCGGATGACGGTGCCGAGGTTGCCGGGGTCGCGGACGCGGTCGAGCACCACCCAGACGTCGCCATCATGGGCGCGAATGTCCTTCAGCGGCAGCAATTTCTGCGAGAACACGCCGACGACCATTTGCGGATTGTCGCGGCGGGTGATGGCGACCAGCACGTTTTCCGAAACTTCAAGTACGGTGCCGCCGGCGGCAACCGTGCGCGCCGCAACTTTTTCAACCGCCGCATTGCCACGTCCGGCCTTGGCGAAAACCAATGTCCTGATAGACCAGCCGAGATCGAGCGCGTCGATGACCAGCTTCAGGCCTTCGGCCATGAAGGCATTCTGCTGGTCGCGGAATTTCTTCTGCGCGAGCGCCTTGATGTCCTTGACCAGCGGATTGGCGAGGCTGGTGACTTCCTTCACCTGCCCTGGCGCGCCCGCGTGCCGTTCGTACGCACTCATTCAGGCCACCCAGCGCGAGAACAGCGAGGTCGAAAGCGCCCGGCCGGCGGATTTCTCGCGGATGATCAATTCGCCGGATTCGACCGTGCCGCCCATGCCGGCGAAGGTGTCGCGCATCAAGGCGTGGATGGCGAAGAAAGAGGCGCGGATCGAATAGGCGGTCAGCACCACAGCGAGCGGCTTCGGCGTCAGGATCGCACGGCAGATGTCGGTCAGCGCCGGCAAATCTTCGAACAGATGCCAGACCTCGCCCTTCGGTCCGCGGCCATAGGCGGGCGGGTCGAACAGGATGATGTCGTAGCGGCTGCCGCGGCGCTCCTCGCGCTCGGCGAATTTCACGGCATCGTCGACGATCCAGCGGATCGGCCTTTGCGACAGGCCCGCCATCTCCTGGTTTTCGCGCGCCCAGCCGATCGCCTTCTTGGAAGCATCGACATGGGTGACCTCGGCGCCGGCACGCGCTGCCACCAGCGAGGCAAGGCCGGTATAACCGAACAGGTTCAGCACCTTCACCGGCCGTTTTGCCGCCGCAATCAGCCCGGCCATGTGGTCCCAGTGCGAGGCCTGCTCGGGAAAGACGCCGACATGGCGAAACGAAGTGAAGCGGCCGAGATAGTCCATGCCGTCATGCTTCATCGGCCAGGTCTCGCCGAGCGGCGTCTTCGGAAAGCGCCAGCGGCCGATGCCTTCCTCGTCGGTATCGCCGGTGAAAATGGCATCGGCGCGTTCCCAGTCCCTGGCCGGCAATGCCTTTTGCCAGATCGCCTGGCCCTCCGGCCGAACGATGCGGTAGGGGCCGTATTGCTCGAGCTTTTCTCCGGCGCCGCTGTCGAGCAGCGCGTAATCCTGACTGGCGCCGACTTCGAGGATCAGCGGCAGATGTTCGGCAGGCAGCGCGCCATCGCGGCGCGAAAGTGGGCGCGGCGCTGCTTTCTGCTCGGACCGGTCCTGCGGTTTCGTCTCCGGACCAGCGGTTGGATTGGGGTCGCGCCGCCGCGGCTGCTCTATCCCGCCTTTTTTCGCGGGCGGGCGGCTGTCGCGGCGTTTGTCGCGAAAAGGTTTCAAGAAGGCGCATCTCCGGACGGCGGCTGCGCCGCTTCTGCCACAGCGAATTGACCGGCGCAACAAAAGGGCTGCAGGCGTTTGCGAACGGATCAGCCACGCCTGATCGACAGCAGCCCGACTGCGAGCGCGATGAAACCGACGGCCTTGAAGCCGGTGACGACCATATGGCCGGCTTCCCAGCGGCTCCGGATAGCTTCGAAATTGCCCGGGATCGGTCCAGGCACCCAGGTGGCCAGGACATCGTTTGCCGGTTTGACGAGCGCAACCCACGCGACAAGCGCCATCAGATAAAGCATGGTGGCGGCCAACACCCACCAGAATGCCGGGCGGTCGCCGCGCAGCATCCATGCGAGGAGCCCGGGACAGGCGACGGCCGCCACGTCCAGCGGTGCGCCGACAGTCAAAAAGAACTGGAACTGAGCATTGAAGACCGTGGTTTCTCGCCAGAGCGAAGGCGGCCATCTGGTCAGCCGCGGCACCGATTCCAGTACGTGGGCGAAGGATGGTCCGAGGCTTAGGGCAGCAACGGTGGCGGTCAAAACCGACCAGAACAACAGAAAACCGCGTATATCCATAATGGCCAGACAACGGCGTCAGGCCGCATACGTTCCGGTCGGCGATCATCCTGCTTGCCGCCGAAAGCGCAGGCGCACTATCGTCCATCCAAATTGGGCATCCATCCAAATCGGGTTGCGATCCATGTCCCGCGCCGAACGCCTGCTTGACCTGATCCAGATCCTGCGCCGGCATCGCCGGCCAGTCAGTGGCCGCAGCCTTGCAGGCGAAATGGGTGTGTCGATCCGCACGCTCTATCGCGATATCGCCACGCTGCAGGGGCAGGGCGCGCCGATCGAGGGCGAGGCGGGGCTGGGCTACGTGCTCAGGCCAGGCTTCATGCTGCCGCCCTTGATGTTCACCGACGAGGAGATCGAGGCGATCGTGCTCGGTTCGCGCTGGGTGGCCAAGCAGCCGGACTGGCGGCTTGCCAACGCCGCCACCGACGCGCTGGCCAAGATCGCCGCGGTGCTGCCGGACGATTTGCGCGAAGAGCTCGATGCCTCGACGCTGCTGGTCGGGTCGCGCACCGAGGTCACCGAAGGCATCGATCTCGGCATGGTGCGGCAAGCCATCCGCGAGGAGCACAAGTTGAGCTTTGTCTATCGCGATGCCGGCGGCGCTGCCTCCGAGCGCACCGTCTGGCCGTTTGCACTCGGCTTCTTCGACAAGGTGCGCGTCGTCGCGGCGTGGTGCGAGATGCGCCAGGATTTCAGGCACTTTCGCGCCGATCGGATATCCGGCCTCAACGCCACCGAGACGCGTTATCCGCGCCGTCGCCAGGTGCTGCTCAAAGAATGGCGGGCGACGCTCGACAAGCCAAGCTAAGGCTGCCGCTCAGTTAAGACTGTTGCCAGAATCTGGCAGTGGTGCACGCTATGCTCCTCCAGTCGAAACCATCTGGAGAGCAATTCATGACACCGCCCAATTTCGTCATCCTCTATGTCGACAAGCCTGAGCAAAGCGGCGCCTTCTACAGCGCGCTGCTCGGACGCGAGCCGGTCGACACCTCGCCGACCTTCGTGTTGTTCGTGCTCGACAACGGCTTCAAACTCGGCCTCTGGTCGCGTCATACCGTAGAGCCGGCCGCGGCGGCCGCAGGCGGTGGCGCCGAGGTCGTCTTTGCGTTGGATACGCCTGGCGCTGTCGACACCACCCATGCCGAGTGGGCCGACCGTGGGCTGACCATCCTGCAGAGCCCGACCGACATGGATTTCGGCCGCACCTTCGTCGCGCTCGATCCGGACAACCACCGGCTACGGGTTTATTGGCAAAAGGAGTAAGGCAGGAGGGCAGTAGGGCAGTAGGCGAGAGCAAAGTAGCACTAGGCGCGGCGCCGCACGATTAGCACGGTTTCCTACTGCCCTACTGCCCTACTGCCCTACTGCCCTACGCTTGCGCGATACACGGCAATGCCGGCGGCCAGGTCCTCGAGGGCCGCGCCGACCGACTTGAACAGCGTGATCTCGTCATTGCCCTGCCGGCCTTTTTTCTGGCCGCGTGCCAGTTCATAGAGGTCGGCGACGATGGCTTGCGGCTTCAGCACGCCGGAGGCCAGCGGCTGGACGATGTCGCCGGCTTCCTTGGTGGCGCCGGCGCGGGTGTCGACATAGACGCGGGCGCGTGCAATCGCGTCGTCGTCGCTTTCGCGCATCGCCGGCGTGAAGCCGCCAACCAGATCGACATGGGTTCCCGGTTTCAAGAGTACCCCTTTGATCAGTGGCGCGGTGGTGATGGTCGCCGATGACACGATATCGGCCTGGCCGAGTTCGACGTCGAGATCGCCTGCGGCGTCGGCCGCAAAACCCTCGGCACGCAATTTTGCCGCGACCTTTTCGGCATTGGCCGGCGTGCGGTTCCAGATGCGGATGTTCTTGATCGGCCGCACCGCCGAATGCGCCTTTGCAAGGAATGGCGACAGCGCGCCGGCGCCGACCACCAGCAGCCGTGATGCGTCTTCGCGGGCCAGATAGGACGCGGCCAGTGCCGAGGCGCAGGCGGTGCGCCACTGCGTCAGCCGCTGGCCATCGATCAAGGCCTGAGGCTCGCCGGTGGCGCCGTCCAGCAACAGGTAGAGGCCCATCACCGCAGGCTTGCCGACGGCGTTGTTGTCGGGCGACACTGTGACGATCTTGACGCCGATATGGCCATCGGCCGAGGTGCCGGCGTTGAAGTCGGTCCAGGCCGGCATCAGAAGCAGCGTCGAGGCGGCACCGTCGGGCCGCTCGACCGTGTGATGATGCCTGACCGGCTGCACGGCGCCGTCGCGAAAAGCGGCGCGCAATGTCTCGACCAGCCCGGGAAAGGTCAGCGCGCGGTCGACCTCGGCGGCGGAAATGGTCAGCATGATGGCTCCGTGGAGAAATAGGCCGGTTGCGCTTCCTGCCCGAGCCGCGGCTCAGTTCATCGGCTTCGGCAAGGCCGGGCCCTGCGCCGCTGTGGGCGCGCGGCTGACTGCCAGACGCAGGTTCTCGGCCTCGGCGGCGCGCTGGCGCGCCAGCTTGCGGTAGCGGCCCTGCTTGATCCAGGTCGCCAGGCTGCCGACGATCATGCCGATGGCCAGCGCCAGGAACAGGAAAATGAACAGCGGCACGGTCAGCGTCAGCGCCGGATTGCCGGGATTGAACGGATCGAGCGTGAAGGCCACCGGTTCGCGGTTGGCGACGGCCAGCGCAATCAGGATGACGGCCAGCGGCACGAAAACCACGATGAGGATGAAGCGATTGAACATGTTTTTCCGTTCGGAAGAAAAGGCAGCAACGGGTCGGCGGGCGCCGCGCCTATTTGCCTCCGTTCAGCCTTTCACGCAATTCCTTGCCGGTCTTGAAGAACGGCACCCATTTCTCCTCGACCTCTACGGATTCGCCGGTGCGCGGATTGCGGCCGGTGCGGGCAGGGCGGTTTTTCACCGAAAACGCGCCGAAGCCGCGCAACTCGACCCGGTTGCCCTCGGCAAGCGCGTCGGTGATTTCATCGAAGATGGCGCCGACAATGTTTTCGACATCGCGCAGGAAAAGATGCGGATTGCGCGTGGCGATGATCTGCACAAGTTCGGATTTGATCATGAAAAGGCTCCCCGTGAAAGCAGTGCCGCCGAAATTATCAGAATGATTTTATTTGCTTTTTCACTCCCAAGCGGCTCCTCAAGGGTGCCAGACGGAAACGAGACCGTCAAGAAACAAGCGGTCCGCTCCAATTTCGTGAAGGACGTCGCCGCCATGGCCAGGCAGGCCAAGCGCAGCGCCGACGGTCTGCGCCATCGCCTTGGAGAACAGGAAACCACCGCGTTTTTCCGTGTCCTTCCATTCCACCACCTTGAGCTTGGCATCGACACCCTTGCCTGCAAGCCAGTCGATCGCTTCGGCCTCGCCGCCGACCGCGTCGATCAATCTGTTTGTGACCGCCTGCCGGCCGGTGAAGATCGACCCGTCCGCGAGCGCCAGCGCCTCCGGCTTGGTCATGTTGCGGCGCTCGGCGACGATGCCGACGAACCAGTCGTAGCTGTCGAGAATGAGTTTGCGGACCATGGCGCGTTCATCGTCATTGGTCGGCTTGAAGGGGGAAGGCGAGGCCTTCAAGGGCGAGGATTTCACCTCCTCCAGCTTGACGCCGAGCTTGTCCATGAGGCCGCTGACGTCCGGGTACTGGATCAGAACGCCGATCGAGCCGACGATCGAGGATTTGCGTGCGACAATATGGTCGGCCGCGGTGGCTATCATGTAACCCGCCGACGCCGCGAGCGTGCCGACCTCGGCCACCACCGGCTTGTCGGCGGCGAGCTTGCGCACTGCCTCGTAGATCGACTCGCCACCGACGGTGGTGCCGCCGGGTGAATCGATCGACAGGATCACAGCCTTGACGCGCGGCGACTGACGGATGGCTTCCAGCCGCTTGATCAGTTCTTCGTCTTCGGTGATGGTACCTTCGATCTTGACCTTAGCGATGTGGTCGACAGCCGCGCCGGTGAATTCGTCACCATAAATCCACGCGGAAAAGGCGATCAGCCCGGCTGCGGCGACAAGAATCGCCGCAACACGCCAGAATGTCAGCTTGCGGCGCAAGCGGCGGCGGTCGATCAGGTCGTCGGCTCTCAATGCCATGGTCAGCCTCGTAGTCGGTGGGAGCAGATGCTTTTAAAGCAACCATTCGCGCCCGGCTACCGTTTCCTGACGGCCTTCGCCAAAGCCGTCTTCGGCGTTCGGGCAAGCTTCAATCTGTCGCGTTCCACAGGCTCTAACACTGTGCGCCCATATCTGGTATGAGGTTCAGGCTGCGCTGGGGCCATTTTCGTTGTATAGGGGCGGCTGTCATATTTTTGCGGTTTTCCTCGGCTTGTGCTTGCTTGAGGGTGCCGGCACCCCACCTATAGGGCGGCCTGGCGGGCAGGGGTTTAGAAGAAGCAGTCATGTTAGCGGGACCAATCGAACCGACCAACACCGAGACGGAGTTGGCTCCCAAGGCCGCAGGCCGGGCGCGGGTCGACGCCTTTGACATCGCGCAGCGTCATTCGCGCCGGGTGCGGATCCTCAAGCTGGCCGTGCCGCTGGTCGCCGCCCTGATCGCGGTCGCGTTTCCGGTCTATTCCTATCTCATGGCTCCCGCTGCAATCGAGGTGCAGGCCGACGGCGGCTCCTTTGCCAATGGCAAGCTGGTGATGGCCAATCCCAAGCTCAACGGCTTCACCAAGCAGAACCTGCCCTATTCGATGACGGCCCTGCGCGCCATACAGGACGTCAGCAAACAAGGCATCATCGATCTGGAAGGCATCAAGGCCAGGCTGCCGATTGCGGCCGACAACACGGCCGCCATCGATGCCGCGCGCGGCACCTATGATCGCGACGGCAACACGTTCAGCCTGACCAGCGACGTGACGGTATCGACCACGGATGGCGTGGTGGCAAAATTCAAATCAGTCTATCTCGACATGGGCGAAGGCACTATGAAGACAAGCGAACCCGTCGATGTCAGCCGCGGCGGGTCGCGGATCAGGGCGGATTCGATGTCGGTCCAGGACAATGGCAAGGTCCTGGTTTTCGAGAACAAGGTGCGCGTCGACATCGATCCCGCCAGTTTGAAGGCGGCAGAGGCAAAGAGCGGAGAGACCAATGCGGTTCAGTAGTTCGGCACGGCGCCTCGCCGCGGTTTCGGCGTTGCTGACCCTCGGGCTGCCATTGGGGCTCACCCTGGGGACGGCTTCGTCGCTGGCGCAGTCCAGCGCCACCAGCCAAATGTCCGGCCTCAGGCTGTCGGGCGACAAGCCGATCCAGATCGAAAGCGACAAGCTCGAGGTGCGCCAGGCGGAAAGCGTCGCCGTCTTCACCGGCAACGTCAACGTCGTCCAGGGTCCAACCGTACTCAAGGCCGGCAAAATGACGGTCTATTACGTCAGGGATGCAGCCGCCGCCAAAGGCGCCGAGCCGGCGGGTGCCGCGGCGATGACCGGATCCGCCAACATCGACCATCTCGTGGTCGACGATAAGGTCTACATCAAATCGGACAATCAGGTTGCCACCGGCGACCGCGGCACCTTCGACATGAAGACCGAGGTGCTGGTGCTTTCGGGCAGCAAGGTCGTGCTCTCGCAAGGCGACAACGTGCTTGTCGGCTGCAAGCTTACCGTGCAGATGAAGAGCGGCCTTGCCCAGGTCGACGCCTGCGGCGGCCGCGTCATGATGTCGATCACGCCGCAGGCGAAGTCTGGAGCAGCGAAACCCTGATGACCGGCATATCGTCGCTGCTGGCGCGTCTTCCAGGGCGCGCCGCCAGCAAACTTGCGGCACCGGCCAGGGTCACCGTCGAAGCGGCAAAGTTCAAGGGAACCTTGATCGCCAAGGGGCTGACCAAAAGCTACAAGGGCCGCAAAGTCGTCAGCGGCGTGACGCTGGGCGTGCGCGCCGGCGAGGCGGTTGGGCTGCTCGGCCCCAATGGCGCCGGCAAGACCACCTGTTTCTACATGGTGACCGGGCTGGTGCCGGTCGACGAAGGCACCATCGAAATCGACGGCTTCGACGTCACGTCGATGCCGATGTATCGCCGCGCCCGTCTCGGCATCGGCTATCTGCCGCAGGAAGCGTCGATTTTTCGCGGCCTGAACGTCGAGCAAAACATCCGGGCCGTGCTCGAAGTGGTCGAAAAGAGCCGCAAGGAGCGTGAGCGCCTGCTCGACGAATTGCTCGAGGAATTCCACATCAGCCATCTGCGCAAGGCTCCATCGCTGTCGCTCTCCGGCGGTGAGCGGCGGCGCCTCGAAATTGCCCGTGCGTTGGCAACCCGCCCCGCCTACATGCTGCTCGACGAACCGTTCGCCGGCATCGACCCGATCGCCGTCGCCGACATCCAGCAGCTCGTGCGCCACTTGACGGCACGTGGCATCGGCGTGCTGATCACCGACCACAATGTGCGTGAGACCCTTGGCCTGATCGACCGCGCCTACATCATCCATGCCGGTCAGGTGCTGACCCATGGCCGAGCCGACGAAATCGTCGCAAATGCCGATGTGCGGCGGCTTTATCTTGGCGAGGGATTTACGCTCTAAATGCGAAATTCCGGTTCGAACGGGATTTCCGGCGTAGTCCGGCAGCTTTTTCTTCGATTTTCTGCCTGAAAAACGCGCTGGCAGGCGAGTTTTTCCGCACCTCGCCTTGACAAGCAAAAGCCGGGCCAGTTTCTATGCTGGCCTGGAAAATTCTTTCCAGCAGTGCGGGCGCGTAGACGGGGCGTTGAAACCGAACCATGGCGTTGGCGGCAAAACTACAGCTACGACAGTCGCAGTCGCTGGTGATGACGCCGCAGCTGATGCAGTCGATCCGCCTGCTGCAGTTCACCCACCTCGAGCTGGAACGCTTCATCGACGACGAGATCGAACGCAATCCCCTGCTGGAACGCGCCGAACCGCAGGACGACGCCGCCAGCGACCAGGCGCAGAAGAGCGACGCCGCATCGGAACCGGCAGCCGACGGCGACTGGTTCGAAGCGGAGACGGCGTGGAGCGCCGAGGCGATCTCGGAAAAGCTCGATACGTCGCTGGAAAACCTGTTTCCCGACGATCCTGGAACGAGCGAGCGGCTCGGCCCCGACCTGACGGCGCAATGGAAATCGGCGTCCGGCAATAGTTCCGCCTCTTCCTCCGACGGCTTCGACGTCGCGGATATGGCGGCGGCTGCCATCACGCTGCGCGACCATGTCGGCGAGCAGGTGGCGCTCGCCTTCGCCGATCCGGCCGCGCGCCTGATCGCCAGCGAGCTTGCCGACGGCGTCGATGAGGCCGGCTACATGCGTGCGGACATGGCCGAGATCGCGGCCCGCCTCGGCACGGACGCCACGGCGGTGGCAAGGGCGCTGGCGATTTGCCAGACATTCGAGCCCGCCGGCATCTTCGCCCGCGACCTCGCCGAATGCCTGTCGCTGCAGCTTGCCGTGCGCGACCGGCTCGATCCGGCGATGAGGGCATTGATCGCCAATCTCGAACTCCTGGCACGGCGCGATTTCCAGACGCTGAAGCGGATTTGCGGTGTCGACGAGGAGGATCTGCTCGACATGCTGGCCGAGATCCGGGCGCTCGACCCGCGGCCGGGAATGGCGTTTTCGCGCGGTGCCAGCGATGCGATCGTGGCCGACGTCGAGGTGCGCGCAGCCAATGACGGCAGCTGGACGGTCGAGCTCAATGCCGAGACGCTACCGCGTGTGCTGGTCGATCACATCTATTTCGCTCAGGTCACGCCGCATGCGAAAAACCAGGCGGAAAAGGATTTCCTCGCCGAATGCCTGCAGAATGCCAACTGGCTGACGCGCAGCCTCGACCAGCGGGCGAAGACTATCCTCAAGGTCGCCTCCGAGATCGTGCGCCAGCAGGACGCTTTTCTCGTCCACGGCGTGCGGCACCTGAAGCCGCTCAACCTGCGCACGGTGGCGGACGCTATCGGCATGCACGAATCGACGGTCAGCCGGGTCACGGCAAACAAATACATGCTGACGCCGCGCGGCGTGTTCGAGCTGCGCTATTTCTTTACCGCCTCGATCGCTTCGTCGGGTGGCGGCGATGCGCATTCGTCGGAAGCGGTGCGCGACCGCATAAAGCAGCTGATCGACGAAGAGAAAGCCGTCGATGTGCTTTCCGACGATGCCATCGTGGACATGCTGCGGGAAAGCGGCGTCGACATTGCCAGGCGCACGGTTGCCAAATACCGGGAAGGCATGAACATACCCTCTTCGGTGCAACGGCGGCGCGAAAAACGCGCTTTGGCCAGCGCCGGCCGTTGAACTCCGGCAGAATTTCCACAGCTTTCGCGTTCATTGACAAGCGGCAACGAAGTGGCTAGAAGCCCGCCCGCATGAGACGGGCTGGCGAGTGGATTTGAGTTCGCTGATGCCCGCACGAGGGATGGTCCGTCACGACGTAGGCCACGGACGGCCAAGAAGGCGGCTTGTGATCAACCGGAAAGTTCGGATTTAAAATCGGCGCAAGTGACGCCGCAAAGCTTGTGCGCACGGACCACGAGTATAAACTCGGGACAGTTTGAAGCCTGAGCAAGGAAGGTCAGTTTTCAGATGACACTGCGCATATCGGGAAAACACATGGATATCGGCGATGCGTTCCGTACGCGCATCAACGACCGTGTCGGGGAAGTGATCGGGAAATATTTCGATCGGGGCTTTTCAGGGCAAATCGTAGTCGTCAAATCGGGGTCGCGCTACACGGCCGATTGCATGATCCGGCTGGATTCCGGTGCTTCGCTGCAGGCGACCGGCGATGCCCAGGATCCGACGCTTGCCTTCGATGCCGCGGCGGACCGTCTGGAAACCCGCCTCAGGCGCTACAAGCGCCGGCTGAAGTCGCACAATTCAGGCAATAGCAATGGCGAACTCACCGACGTCGCCTATACGGTGATGGCCCCGCTTGCCGATGACGACGAGGAGATACCGGAGAATTTCGCGCCGGCCATCGTCGCCGAATCGACCATGACGCTGCGGACCATGTCGGTGGCGTCAGCCGTGATCGAGCTCGACACCAAGGACAGCCCGGTCCTGGTCTTCCGCAATGCCGGAAACGACCATCTCAACATCGTCTATCGCCGGCCGGACGGGAATATCGGCTGGATCGACCCGTCTACGGCCAAGGTCGCGCAGGGGTAAAAACCAGCCGCACGCAAGCGTGGGGACTGGCGACGGCAGGCGAACAAGGGATTTCAAGCATGGATCTGAGCGATCTCGTCAACGTTCCGGCAATCATGCCGGCGTTGAAGGCGAACTCCAAAAAGCAGCTGCTGCAATTGCTGTCTGAAAGGGCGGCGGCAATTTCCGGCATTCCGGAGCGGGAGGTGTTCGACACCATCCTGCAACGCGAGCGGCTGGGTTCGACCGGCGTCGGCAACGGCATCGCCATTCCGCATGGCAAGCTGGCCGGGGTGAAGCGGATCGCTGGAGTTTTTGCCCGGCTGGAGACACCGGTCGATTTCGAGGCCCTCGACGATCAGCCGGTCGACCTGGTGTTTCTGCTTTTGGCCCCCGAAGGTGCCGGCGCCGACCACCTCAAGGCGCTGTCGCGCATCGCGCGGGTGCTGCGCGATGCCGACACGGTTGCCAAGATCAGGGGCACGCGCGATGCCGTGGCTATCCACGCGCTGCTGTCGGATACACAGGCCTCGCACGCCGCCTGAGTTGATTGGACCCGTTGAAGGGCCGCCGTGAGCGGCCCTGTCCGTTTCAGCCAGATCGGCGCGCCGTGTTGTTAGTGGATAGCGACGGGGGTCAGATCGTTTTCCAAGGCGCCGGCCAGCGCCCGGTCGCGAGCATCCGAAAGCAGGATCGGCTGGCCGTTGGCGGCAAACAGGGCCCACAGTTCCAGCCCGGGCGCGATTTCGCCGAGGCCCGGGAAACGGCCGCGCAGATCGTCGCTCGACACTTTCCTGAGATAGGCGACCGAACCTTCGCCGAGATGAGCGAATTCGCCGCTGGTCATGATGATATTTTCGTCAGTTCTGGTCATTTCAAGCCTCCTTGCCGCGAGACGCCGCTCAAGGCCATCCCGCATGAGAGCTATCGGCAAAACTCAGTCTTTCACCGATATGTTTATTTTTCGTACCAGCCGTTCGGACTCCGGCCGATCGAGATCGATCGACAAGAGGCCGTTCTTCAATTCCGCCGCAATCACCCGCATGCCGTCGGCCAGCACGAAACAGCGCTGGAACTGGCGCGCGGCGATGCCGCGGTGGAGGAATTCGCGCTCGGTGTCGTCGTTCTGACGGCCGCGCACGACCAACTGGTTCTCCTCCGTGGAGACATCGAGATCGCTTTCCGCGAAACCGGCGACGGCGAGCGTGATGCGCAGCCTTTCGGTTTTGCCGTCGGCACCGCTGAGGCGCTCGATGTTGTACGGAGGATAGCTGTCACCCGACTTCGCCAAGCGCTCCAGTGTCTTTTCCATGGAATCGAAACCGAGGAGAAGCGGGCTGGAAAAAGGCGTCATTCGGCTCATGTTACAGTGTCCTCTCAAGAGCGACATAAAGTGGAAAAACCCGGATGGCATTTTTCCCGATGGTCTTGATATGGTCCGCCGCCCGGCAGACTTCAAGCCGTCACACGTCCCGCCCAAAAAGACTTGCCAAAACAAGGAATTGAAATGCCCCAATCCCGCAGGATCATCATCGACACTGACCCCGGCCAGGACGATGCCGTCGCCATATTGCTGGCGCTCGGCAGCGCCGAGCTGGAGATCGTCGGCATCACCGCGGTGGCCGGCAACGTGCCGCTGAAACTCACCGAAAAAAACGCACGCAAGATCTGCGAGTTGGCCGGCCGGCCGGATGTCAAGGTCTATGCAGGCGCCATCCGGCCGCTGGCGCGTGAACTCGTCACCGCCGAGGAAGTGCATGGCAAGACCGGCCTCAACGGACCGCAACTGCCTGAGCCAAAGATGAAGCTGCAGGATCAGTATGCGGTCGATTTCATCGTCGAGACGCTGATGAAGGAGGAGACCGGCACGATCACGCTTTGCGCGCTCGGGCCGCTCACCAATGTTGCGCTGGCGCTGATCCGCGAGCCGAAAATCGCGCCGCGCATCAAGGAGATCGTGCTGATGGGCGGCGGCTTCTTCGAGGGCGGCAACGTCACGCCGACTGCCGAGTTCAACATCTATGTCGACCCGCATGCCGCCGATGTCGTGTTCAAATCCGACATTCCGATCGTGATGATGCCGCTCGACGTCACCCACAAGGCGCTGACCACCGCCAAGCGCACGAAGGCTTTCCGCAAGCTCGGCACCAGGGTCGGCACGGCGACGGCGGACATGCTGGAATTCTTCGAACGCTTCGACGAAGAGAAATACGGCACCGATGGCGGCCCGCTGCACGATCCTTGCGTCATCGCCTATCTGTTGAAGCCGAAGCTGTTCAAGGGCCGCAACTGCAATGTCAGCGTGGAAACTGCCTCGGAGCTCACCATGGGCATGACGGTGATCGACTGGTGGGGAGTGACCAAGCGGCCGAAGAACGCCATGGTGATGCGCGACATCGATCATGATGCGTTTTTCGCGCTGTTGCTGGAAAGGCTGGGGCGGCTTTAGTGCCGCTCAGTCATTGAGCAGGCGGTAGGTGCTGGTGCCGTTATTGCGGTGCTGTTGTTCGATCGAGACTTCCGATCCGATCATGTGGGGCGTCTCCACCTCACCATCGATAAATACCAGTGCGTTGCCGTCATGGAGACGGACTTCATATCTATAATAAAGTCCATGGCCGACGGAACCTTTCGGATTTAGAGGCATCGTCGCAACATCTTCGACGATGCCTCCTATGCGTTGCGTGCCCATGATCGGGCTATTCTGTCTTGTTACAATCGCCACGGCGGCCACAAGAGCGAATGAGCAAAAGAAAGCGACGCCAACGACTGTATCGCGAAACTCTTCCCGAAGCAGAAGAAGGCGGTTTCTAAGAGAAAGATTCGTCGGCCCCATCACTTAGAGTTGAATAGCGTAAGGGCTTTGTTCAAGAGCGATTTCTTCGAAGAGAGCTCTGTCACTCGTTTACCTTCGAAAACAGCTTCATTGATCGATCGCCGTTCAATTTGGAAATCGGTAGAAGACAAAGCCATTGTCGCGCGTGACGCGCTCGATGCCGACGTGCGAGCCGATCAGGCGCGGACGATCGTCGTCGATGAAAACAGATGAACCGTCTTCAAGGACCAGCATGTAGACACTTCGGCCTTTGCCCCAATGGGCACTTTTGACGGCTGCATCGATTGGGTCCACCGAGCGGATCGGGCTGGCGTTATTCGTCCACTTGAGCGGATCGAGGGCCAACACCGCCGCAAACAAAGCAACAATCAGGATCACGCCGATCGCGTGCCTTTTCACATCCACAAAAGTCCATGGCACCGGCATGAATCCCCAACTGTCGATTCATGTGGTGCACAGAAGGCTGACTTTCAATCGGGCTTCCTGTTCCAGGAGATTGCTATTTGCGTCCCGGCTCGCGGCTGTTACTTCGCCTTGGAAAACGCCAGCCACAGGCCGCCGCCCACCAGGAAGCTGCCGCTGATTCGCGACAAGAGCTTGACGCGGCCGGCCGAGAGCAGGCGTCCGGCGCGGCCGGCGGCCAACGCGTAGGTCGAATCCGAGACGGCGGCGAAGATCATGGCGGTGAGACCCATGACGCCGATCTGTAACGCGTAATTGCCTTCGGGGGCGATGAACTGCGGAAAGAAGGCGCCGAAGAACACCAGCGTCTTCGGATTGCTGATCGCCACCAGCAGGCCCTGCAGGAAGAAGCCGCCGCGCGGCTTTTTAGCCGATCCGTCGGCGTTCAGCTTGCCTTTCGAGCGGAACATCTGCACGCCCATCCAGATCAGGTAGGCGGCGCCGATCAGCCGGACCCATTCGAACCAGTGGCCCATGCCGGCGATAAGCGAGGTCAGCCCGATGCCGACGATGGCGATCATGATGGCCAGCCCGGCCTGGGTGCCGGCGACATTGGCGAGGCCGGCGCGCGAGCCGTGGCGGATGCTGTTGGCGATGATCAGCGTGACCGTCGGCCCCGGCACAAGAATGATGACGATGCAAGCGACGACGTAGGTGGCGTAGAGTTCCAGCGACATTTTTCCCTCCGCAGAATGCCGCTCGTGCGGCGCGCTGTCGCGATCAATGCATGGCGATGAGTTGCGTGCAAGCCGGCGAGGCGCCGACAATGCGGAGCTGATTTCAGCAGGCGCCGGCCTGCCATGGTAGCGTTGCCTCATAGGCGGCAGCCGCCCCCAGCACCGAGAGGTCAGCGCGTGGCCGCCCGATCAATTGCATGCCCATCGGCCTGCCCTTGGGGTCGAAGCCCACCGGCACATTGATCGCCGGGCAGCCGCCGAGCGTGGCGAACGCTGAAACCTGCATCCAGCGATGATAGCTGTCCATGGCACGCCCGGCCACTTCCCTTGGCCAGTGGGTGGAGACCTCGAAAGGGAAGACCTGCGCGGTCGGCAGCGCGATGAGATCGAATCGATCGAAGAGCGACAGCAGGGTTTTGTGCCATGACGAGCGCCTCACCGTGGCGGCGTGGATCTGCGGTGCGGTGAGGCCCAGTGCATGTTCCACTTCCCACACGGCCTCCGGCTTGAGAAGGCGGCGTTTCAAGGGATCGTCGTAATGCACCTTGAGCGCACAACCGCTGCTCGCCTGGCGAAGCGTTACAAAGGCCTGCCACAGCGCTTCGAACTCGAATTCCGGCATCAGCGGCTCGGCCTCGAAGGATAGATCCGCTAACCGGCCGAGTGCTGCCTCGCAAAGCTGTAGAATGCCTGCTTCAATCGGCAGATGACCGTCAAGATCGCCGAGCCAGGCGATGCGCCCGCCGGCCGCCCGCGATTCCAGCCCTTCGAGGAACGAGCCTGGCTTATCATGCGACAGCGGCGCGCGAGGATGATAGCCGGCCTGAACGTCGAGCAGCAGGGCGATGTCGCGCACGTTACGCCCCATCGGCCCTTCGACGCCCATTTGCGCATGAAACACATCAAGATCAGGGCCGGCCGGTACCAATCCCTGCGACGGGCGGAAGCCATAGACATTGTTGTAGGCAGCGGGATTGCGCAGCGAACCGCCGAAGTCGCTGCCATCGGCAATGGGAACCATGTCGAGCGCCAGCGCGACCGCCGCGCCGCCGCTCGAGCCGCCGGCGGTCAGCGCTGGGTCGAACGCGTTGAGCGTCTGTCCAAACACGGTATTGTAGGTGTTGGAGCCGAGCCCGAATTCGGGAACGTTGGTCTTGCCGATGATGATGGCGCCGGCCTGCCGAACACGCTCGACGAAGAAGTCGTCTTCCTCAGGCACGAAATCGGCGAAGATCGGCGAGCCGAAGGTGGTTCTCAGGCCTTTTGTCAGCGCAAGATCCTTGATCGCGATCGGCAGACCGAACAGCGATCCGGTATCTGCTCCTCGCGCCAAATGAGCGTCTGCCTCGTCGGCCTCGCGCAGGATGTCGGCACGCTCACGCAATGAAACGATGGCGTTGACCTGTGGGTTCACCGCCTCGATCCGGTCCAGGAATGCAGCGATCACTTCGCGCACCGAAAGCTGCCGGCGCCTGATCCTGTCGGCCAGTTCCACGGCGGACAGGCGGCAGATGTCGCCGGCGGGCGGCACGGCATGCCTGGTGGTCGGGCGCGTGGCTGTCATCGCGCTTCAGCCGGCAGATGTCGGCATGGCGGCGTCGACATCCCTGGCCAGCGGGATGGCAGGCTGGGCGCCGGCTTTCAGGCAGGCCAGCGAACCGGCTGCGGCAGCGCGGGCAAGCGCCTGGTCGAGCGGCAGGCCTGCCGCCAGTCCGGCAGCAAAATAGCCGCAGAACGTGTCGCCGGCGCCGACCGTGTCGAGCGGAGTGATCTTCAGCGCCGGAACCATCAGGAGATCGTCCGGCGTCGCGGCGAGAACGCCGTCTGGGCCAAGCGTGACGACGATGGTGCGGCCAGTTCTCGAGGCATAGTCGCGCATCCGTGCTGGGCGGTCGCGGCCACTCAACGACAGCGCCTCACCATAGAGGTCGAACTCGGTCTCGTTGGCGACGAGATAGTCGGCCTTGCCGAGGAAGCCGGCCGCGTCGCCGTGGAAAGGTGCGGTGTTGAGCACGGTGACCGCGTTGGCCGTCCTTGCCGCGTCAAGCGCTGTCTCGACCGTTTGCAACGGGACCTCCAACTGCAGCAGCACGACATCGCCGTTTTTCAGGAAAGCCTTGGAAAGGTCACCCGGCACGACCGAATCATTGGCGCCCGCCACGACGGCGATCACGTTCTCGCCGTCGGCGCCGACCATGATCAACGCGGTACCCGTCGAGGCAAAGGTCTCGCCGACGCCGGACAGGTCGATCTTGCCGTCGCGCAGCAGCGCCAAAGCCTCGCCGGCGAAGCTGTCCTTGCCGACCGCGCCGACCATGCGCACCTTGGCGCCGGCGCGGGCGGCGGCCAGCGCCTGGTTGGCTCCCTTGCCGCCGGGGGCGGTGGCGAAACCGGAGCCGCGCACCGTTTCGCCGGGACCGGGCAAGCGGTCGACACTGGCGATGAGGTCGAGATTGATGGAACCGATGACGACGATCAAGAAGTGCCTCCCGCTAGCGCATGTCACTCTAATTGCGCGGGAAGCTACTCCGTAAGATCGCTGCTTGTCACCCTCGGGGCCCTTCGCTCCTATCGTTCCATTCGTTGGCTATTCAAGAAGAGACTTGTCCCGCCTCCCAGCCGAGGATGGCGCGTTTGCGCGTCAGGCCCCAATGGTAGCCGGTGAGCGCGCCGGACTTGCCGAGAGCCCGGTGGCACGGCACGACGAAGGACATCGGATTGGCACCGACCGCGGCACCGACAGCCCGGCTGGCGCTCTGTGCGCCGATGCGCGCGGCGATCGAGGAATAGGTGCAGGCCTTGCCCATCGGAATGCGCAGCAAGGCCTCCCAGACGCGGACCTGGAAGTCGGTGCCGATCATGACGACGCGCAGCGGCTGGTCGGCGCGCCACAGCGTCGGATCGAAGATGCGCGCGGCATAGGGCGCCGTCGCCGCCATGTCCTCGACATAGGTCGCATTCGGCCAGCGGCTGGACATGTCGGCAAAGGTCGCGCGCTCGCCGCCGGGGTCGTTGAAGGCGAGGCCGGCAAGGCCGCGGTCCGTCACCATGATCAAAGCGATGCCGAAAGGCGAGATATGATAGCCGTAGCGGATGGTGAGCCCTGCGCCGCGGGTCTTGTAGTCGCCCGGCGACATCGCTTCATGGGTGACGAACAGATCGTGCAGCCGGCCTGGGCCGGACATGCCGAGTTCGAACGAAGTTTCCAGCAGCGGCATGCCGGAATCCAGCAGTTTGCGCGCATGATCGAGGGTGACGGCCTGCAGAAAAGCCTTCGGCGACAGGCCGGCCCAGCGGGTGAACAGCTTCTGCAGCCCGGTCGGCGTCTCGCCGACCTCCTCGGCCAGCACTTCCAACGAAGGCTGGTCGCGATAGTCGAGGCTGATCTTTTCGATGGCACGACGGACGATTTCGTAGTCGCCGCCTTCAGGCGTGATGTCTTTCTGAAGGATTGCTGTCGTTTTGAGAGGCATTTGGGCGTTCATGGTAGTATCTCCTTGAGTGCGAATATCGTCCTTCGCGGCGCCGATCACCACCCGAAACTTGCTTTCCCGCAGCATGTACCCAGATAGAGTTGGCTTTGAATGGGGAGGACAATCATGGCCGGCGAGAAGATGCAGCTGACCAAGGAAAAAGAAACGCTGCTGATCACCGTCTACGGCAAGGCGCTGGAAAGCCGGCTTCCCAACTCGCTGCTGAAAGACCGCTTTGCGGACGAGGCGGTTCGCCGCATCGACTACGATTTCTCGCGGCTCAAGGTCGACAACAATCTCGGCGTCGGTCTGGCGATCCGGGCCAAGACGCTGGACGACTGGGTTTCGGCTTTTCTGGCGAACAACCCGAACGCCATTGTACTGCATCTCGGCTGCGGGCTGGACACACGAATATTCCGTATCGACCCGCCAGCCGGCGTCGACTGGTTCGACGTCGACTACGCCGAAGTCATCGAGCTCAGGCGCAAGCTCTACCCGATGCGCGAGCATTACCACCTGATCGGATCATCCGTCACGGAGCCTGGCTGGTTGGATGAAGTGTCCGGCGATCGCCCGGCGATGGTCGTGGCGGAGGGCCTGACCCCCTACCTTGCCGCTGACGAGGGCCCAAGACTGGTTTCGCGGCTTGTGTCGCATCTGGCCAGCGGCGAATTTATCTGCGATGCCTACAGCGACCTGGGTCTAAAGCTCGTGCGCCTCAACCGGTCGTTCCGCGCCACCGGAGCCGAACTCCACTGGGCGATCAACGATCCGCGCGACTTGGAACGGTCAGTGCCCGGCCTGCGGTTGGTCGAGGAAACGATGGCGTACAAACCCGAACATGCCGCCCGTGTGAGCTGGTTCGCCGGACTGGTCTTTCGCCTCTGGAGCCACGTTCCGGCTCTTCGGAGGGTCGGCAGGCTGTTGAGATTTCGGTTTTGATCGTCAGCGCGCCTTGGCGGTCGCCAGAGCGCGCGAAAATGCGGTGGCAAAACTTTCGCGGTCGTCGGGGTTGAGGAAGCCACCGATCGAGACTGTTTTTCCTTGCGCCTCGACCGCCATTCTGGTGATGCCGATTTCGGTGTGGCGGGCGATCGAAAAGCGTGCCCAGAACGGATTGAAGCGATGTGCTTCCGATTTGCCTGACGGGGCAGTCTTGCGGATATCGAGGCTGGTGCGAGACACCGACACCTCCTCGCGAGCCCGAGCGGCACGATAATTGGCGCGGAAGGCGATATAGATGGCAATAACATCGAGGCCGAAGAAGCCGAACACCGGCCAGGCGCCGCGCGACAGGAAAAACGCTCCGGTCACCAGCCACCCGAACAGCAATGCGCCCATCAGGATGACAAAGCCGGTCTTGCCCAGCGACCGGTGCGGTATCAGCAGCGCCTGGAAGAATGGCTCGTCGGCCTGAAATGAGGCGTTTGTGTCGCTCATTACAGAATATTATAGGAAAGCAATGACAAGCCCCAAGTCCAAAAACTCTTCGGCGCTAAAAAAAGACCTGTTGCCCGGCCGCCGCGACGGCTCGAACGCCAAGCCGCGTCCGCGGCCGGCGAGGTCGCGGGCGCTTTACAGCCCGGCCGAGGTGCATGAGATTTTCCGGCGCTTTTCCGTTCAGCGGCCGGAACCGAGAGGCGAACTCGAACATATCAACGCCTTCACGCTGCTGGTGGCGGTGGTGCTTTCGGCGCAGGCGACGGACGCCGGTGTCAACAAGGCGACGCGGGCGCTGTTCAAGATCGCCGACACGCCGCAGAAAATGCTGGCGCTGGGCGAGACCAGGCTCGGCGACCATATCCGCACCATCGGGCTGTGGCGCAACAAGGCCAAGAACGTCATCGCGTTGTCGGAAGCCCTGATCCGCGACCACGGCGGCAAGGTGCCCGATGATCGCGATCAACTGGTCGAGCTGCCGGGTGTCGGCCGCAAGACCGCCAATGTCGTACTCAACGTCGCCTTCGGCCAGCATACGATGGCGGTCGACACGCACATCTTCCGCATCGGCAACAGGCTCGGCCTGGCGCCGGGCAAGACGCCGGAACAGGTCGAACAAGGGTTTTTGAAGATCATTCCGGATGAATATATGCGGCATGCGCATCATTGGCTGATCCTGCACGGCCGCTATGTTTGCAAGGCACGCAAGCCGGATTGCCCGGCTTGCGTCATCGCCGATATCTGCAAGGCCAAGGAAAAGACGACCAGCGTGCCTGCACCACTGGTCGAGATCGCGCCGCTCGGGCCAGTAGAGGCGGCTACTGAATCAGTGCCAGCCAAGTGACTCTGAAGTTCCTCCTATGTGGCGCCGTCCACGTTCAGGAGCTCTCTTCGACAAACACCTCCTCGCGCTTCTTCCTGACCGCGGGGAGAAACACGATGACGAGCACGGCGAGCGCGATGAGGAGCAGGCTGGCGCTGATCGGTCTCGTCACGAAGGTACCCGGATCGCCGCGAGAGAGGATCATGGCGCGGCGCAGGTTTTCCTCGAGCAGCGGGCCGAGCACGAAGCCAAGCAGCAGCGGCGCGGGTTCGCAGCGCAGCTTGGTCAGGAGATAGCCAAGCAAGCCGAAGAGTGCGACTGCATAGAGGTCGTAGACGTTGGTGTTGACGCTGTAAACGCCGATCGAGCAGAACGCCATGATGATCGGGAAGAGCACGTAATACGGGATCGTAAGCAGTTTCACCCAAAGCCCGATTAGCGGCAGATTCAAGACGATCAGCATCAGATTGCCGATCCACATCGAGGTGATGATACCCCAAAACAGTGCAGGCTGTTCGATCGCAACATTGGGGCCGGGTACGATGCCCTGGATGATCATCGCGCCGATCATCAGCGCCATTACCGGGTTGGCCGGAATGCCGAGCGTCAGCATCGGGATAAAGGAGGTTTGTGCGCCGGCATTGTTGGCCGATTCCGGTCCGGCGACGCCTTCGATTGCGCCTTTGCCGAATTCCCCCGGACTTTTCGAGACACGTTTTTCGACGGTGTAGGAGGCAAAGGCGGCAAGGATCGCGCCGCCTCCCGGCAGGATGCCGAGCGCCGAACCGATGATTGTTCCGCGCACGATGGGGGCCGCCATGCGCCGAAAATCTTCGCGGGTCGGCATAAGGCCGGAGATCTTTCGGATCAGCACGGAACGCTCATGCTCGTTTTCGAGGTTGCGCAGTATCTCGGCGACGCCGAAGACACCGACCGCCACTGCGACGAAATTCAGCCCGTCGGCATATTCGCGGATGCCGAGCGTGAAGCGGGGCGTGCCGGTGTAGATATCCGTGCCGACAAGTCCGAGCAGCAGGCCGAGCACGACCATGGCCAGTGCCTTGACGATCGAGCCGTGGGCGAGCGCGACGGACGAGACCAGGCCGACAATCATCAGCGAAAAATACTCGGCTGCGCCGAATCTCAGCGCTATCGCCGTCAGCGGTGGGGCAAAGATGGCAACGAGGAAGGTCGACACCGTGCCGGCAAAGAACGAGCCTATCGCCGCGGTCGCCAGTGCCGCCCCGGCGCGACCGTTCCTGGCCATTTGGTAGCCGTCGATGGCGGTGACGGCCGACGAGGATTCGCCGGGCATGTTGATGAGGATGGCGGTAGTCGAACCGCCATACTGCGCGCCGTAATAGATGCCGGCGAGCATGATGAGGGAGGAAACCGGATCGCCGATCTGGAAGGTGATCGGCAACAGCATGGCAATGGTTGCGGTGGCGCCGATGCCGGGCAGGACACCAATCAGCGTGCCGAGAAGGACGCCGATCAGGCAGAAACCGAGGTTTGCCAAAGATGTGGCCGTCGAAAAGCCGAGTGCGAGATTGTTGAGGAGTTCCATTTCATCTCCTCACAATGATAGGGGCAGCCACGGGCCGAAACGCCGGAACGGCAGGCCGAGTGCGTAGCTGAAGACGACGAATGCGAACAGCGTCAGGCCGGCCGACAGCACGAGCGCGGTCAGCGGCTTCATACGGCCGCTGCCGAACGATGCGATTAGCGCCGTCAGGAAGATCGAGGGGATAAAGCCGAGGCCGCGCACCGTCAGGCCGAAGAAGATCGGAGCGGGCAGAATGAACAGCATGCCGCGCCACGCGATGTGGCCGATCGGGTCGCTCTCGAAACGCACCGCTTGGACGAGGATGACGGCGCCAAGCAGGATCAGCACGATCGCCAGCACCAGCGGGAAATAGCCCGGTCCCATACGGAAGGCGGTGCCGATTTCGAGGCCGAGCGACTGCAGCGCGAAAAATGCGCCGAGGAAGATGAACAGCGCTGCGCAAATGCCGTTGGTTCTGTCGATTGCGAACGGTTTCATGACGTCCTCCCGGGCCGCGCCGCGGGCTTGCCCATGCCGTGTAAAAACGGGGCGCTGGTGGCGCCCCGTTCAAGCTTTAGTCGGCGTACTGGCCGGCCGCTTCGATGATAGGCTTCCACCGCGCGATCTCACTTTCCAGCTTGGCCTTGAGCGCGGCCGGCGTGGCGTCGGCCTCGGGCGACGGCTTGGTGCCGAGTTCGGCAAAGCGGGCGACGACGTTCTGATCCTTCAGCGCCACCTGCAGCGATTTCGACAGGCGCTCGGTGATCTCGGCCGGCGTGCCCTTGGGTGCATAGATTCCGTGCCAGATGCCGACCTGCACCTGCGGAAGGCCGGCTTCCGTCGTTGTCGGCACGTCCGGAAGCACGTCGAGGCGTTGCGCCGAGGTTACGGCATAGCCCTTGATCGTGCCGCCCTGGATCTGCTTGGTGGTGTTGGTCGTCTGGTCGCACATGATGTCGACCTGGCCGCCGAGAAGGTCGGTCATGGCCGGGCCAGTGCCTTTGTAGGGAACGGTGACCAGCGGCGTGCCGATGGCGCTCATGAACAGCATGCCGCACAGATGCGAGGCCGCGCCTATCCCGGCATTGGCGACGGTGACGGTGTCCTTGTTGGCCTTGGCATAGTCGACCAGTCCCTTCAGATCGGTCGGCTCGAGATCCTTGCGGCCGACGATGGTCATCGGCACTTCTGTGACGAGACCGATATATTCGAACGCGTTCAGCGTGTCGTAGGCGAGGTTCCTATACAGCGTCGCGCTGGTCGCCATGCCGATGTGATGCAGGAGCAGCGTATAGCCGTCAGGATCGGCATTCGCGACGCGGCCGGCGCCTAGCGTGCCGCCGGCGCCGCCGACATTCTCGACGATGACCTGCTGGCCGAGGTCCTTCGACATGGCTTCCGCGACAAGACGCGTGACGGTGTCGGTTGGGCCGCCGGCCGAAAACGGCACGACAACGGTGATGGTGCGTTCGGGGTACGTCTGCGCGCCCGCGGCCAACGGGTAAAGCATGGCGACCGCAACGGCAGCCAGCGCGGCGACGAATTTTCTCATCGTGATTTCCTCCCAGAATACGAATTACCAACCGCTGCGCGGAGTTCCTCTCAAACCGAATGTAGATGGAGCAATAACTAGCGCAACCCGACAAATGACAATCGCCTCAAACGGCAAACTGCACGTTTGTCCGCGCAAATGAGTGGAAAGGTCGGGCCGCGCGATGCCCTTCCTCCGACCTATCTTAATAGCCGTAGCCGCGCGCCATCGCCGCCGCGAACACCGGGATCAACAGGAAGATGAATGCCTCGGTGCGGACATAGGTGCGAACGGACGCTAGCTCCGCCGCAGGCACCTGGAAGCCGGGACTGGCGCTCGCCTGCCTGCTCCAGGACAGGAATCGGACGGTCGGGATAATCGACAACAGGCCGACAATTGCGAAAGCGGCCATCTTTGCCCAGAACATCCAGTTGTAGACGTAGAATTCCCAGCCCTTGAGACCATAGATGACGCGGCCGATGCCGACGACGATGATCAGCATGGCAATGATGCCGTAATGGCGATCGATACCGACAAGCCGCTTCAGCGTCGCGGCGGACAGGTCGCTGCGGATCAGGACGAATTCGGCGCCGATGATGCCTGCCAGCGAAAACACCAGCAGATGATGGAAGATGGTAAGCACAAGGTCGGTGGTGTCCATGCTGTTTCCCCTCTGTCGGACGGCAGCGCCGAAACCGAACGCAGTGAACCAAATACTGGCGAAAAACTAACACCGCTTGGCGGGATTCACATCAGCCTGGAAGATGATCTACACAGCCTTGGTTCTTGTTTTACCCAACGGATTTTGATTCCCCATTTTATGCATGTCGCTGTCCTAACCGTTGGATGACCGGCATTAGGCACCGGCAACACAACCGAGGCATGACCATGACCAGTCCGCAGACGATTGTCGCCCCAGTGATTGAGACCTCTCGCACGGTCCTGCGACCGCACCGGCTGGACGATTTCGACGCCTATGTCGCAATGTGGGCCGATCCCGTCGTCACCCGTTTTATCGGCGGCAAGCCGCGCACGCGGGAGGAAAGCTGGATGCGTTTCCTGCGCCATGCCGGCCTGTGGTCGCTTCTGGGCTACGGCTTCTGGGCGGTCGAGGAAAAGGCGACCAGCCGCTTCATCGGCGAGGCCGGCTTCCACGATCTGAAACGCGACATGACGCCGTCGATCGAGGGCATTCCGGAGGCCGGATGGGCTCTGGTTTCGGGCGTGCATGGCCAGGGGTTGGCCAGCGAAGTCGTCGCACGGGTGCTTGCCTGGGGCGATGAGGCATTTGCAGCCGCGAAGACCGTCTGCATCATCGATCCGGAAAACACCGGCTCGCTGAACGTCGCGGCAAAATGCGGTTATGGCGAAGTGCTGCGAACCGTCTATCAAGACAAGCCGACCATCCTGCTGCAGCGGCAGCCCTGACCGATGCTGTCTGGGCACTGCCTGCCACATCGTAGTCGGGCGTCGAGTTCGCCAGCCTGAACATCGCACGGGCCGATTGTGGCGCATGGGGAGTGTTCTGTCTTTGACAGGATGACGCAAACTCTGCATGAATTTTATCGAGCGGGTCTGAATTCAGGCTACGTTTCTGGCAGGCACCGGAGGAGGTGTCGCGATTTGGAGGAATCCCATGCTGAACAGACGCAGATTCTTGATGAGCACCGCGGCGGCAGGTGCTGCCGGGCTCGCGGCATCGCATTTTATCCCCGCTTTCGCGCAGGACGCACCGCAGCTGCAGATTTTCGTGCCGGCGGCGCCGGGCGGCGGCTGGGACCAGACGGCGCGCGCCATGGACCAGGTGCTGCGCAGTGAAAAGCTGATCTCCGGCTCGCAGATCACCAATGTCGGCGGCGCCGGTGGCACCGTCGGCCTGCCGCAGTTCGTCAACCAGTGGAAGGGCAAGGGCAATGCGCTGATGGTGGCTGGCATGGTCATGGTCGGCGCCATCATCGCCAACAAGGCGGCCAACAACCTTACCGAGGTCACCCCGATCGCCCGCCTTACCGGCGAGTTCGAGGCGCTTGTGGTGCCGGCCGCCTCGCCGTTCAAGACTGCGGCCGACTTCGTTGCCGCCCTCAAGGCCGACCCGACGCAGGTTCCAGTCGCCGGCGGTTCGGCCGGCGGCTCGGACCACATCTTGTTCGGCCTCATCGCCAAGACCGTCGGTGTTCCTGCAACCAACCTGTCCTATGTGCCGTTCGCCGGCGGCGGCGAGGCGCTGTCGGCGCTGCTCGGCAACCAGGTCGCGGCCGGCATCTCGGGCTATGGCGAGTTCGCCGAACAGGTCAAGGCGGGCGCGCTGCGGCTGCTGGCGATATCTGCCGACAAACGCCAGGAGGGCATCGATGCTCCGACCATGAAGGAAGCCGGCATCGACGTCGAGCTGTTCAACTGGCGCGGCGTCTTCGCGCCGCCCGGCGTCTCGGACGCCGACAAGGCAGCAATGATCAAGCTGATCGAGACGATGGCCAAGAGCGACGCCTGGGCCACCGAATGCAAGAACCGCAACTGGACGCAGATCCTGCTCACCGGTGACGACTATGCGAAATTCGTCGCCGAAGACACGGCCCGCATCGGGACGATCCTCAAGGACCTCGGCCTGGCGTGATGCTCTCGGCAAGGGGCGGCCTGCGCCAACCCTTGCCGACTTTCGCCAGCCGCATGGACATACGCGGCGCCGGAGGTGAAACTACGCCGAGATCGGCCGAGTGAGACCGGTCCAAGGAGAACCGGCCCCAAGGGACCGACATTGGGAGGACGATGATGAGCACCAGCGACCAGCAGGCGCCGCCGCGCCTTGCAGTGCCCGAACTGCTGATCGGCGTTGGGCTCCTCGCCTGTGCGGGTGCGGTTGCCTGGCAGACGCTGGCAATCCCGGTGTCGCCGCTCTATTCCAAGGTCGGTCCGACCGTCTTTCCCTACATCACCATGACGGGGATGGTGATCCTGTCGCTGCTGCTCATCATTGCCGCCTTGCGGGGCGGATGGCAGCCGGAGGACGAAAAGGAGACGCCGACCGACTGGAAGGCGATGGGCATCGTCGTCCTCGGACTGATCGCCAACCTCGTGCTGATCCAGCCGCTCGGCTTTACCGCCGCATCTGTCATCATGTTCGTTCTCATCTGCCACGGTTTCGGCAGCCGGCGTCCGCTGCGTGACGTGCTGCTCGGTCTGATCCTGGCGCTGGCCGCCTATTTCGGCTTTGCCAGGGCACTCGGCGTCAATATCGGCGCCGGCTTCATCGAAAACCAGCTGAACGCGATCGTCGATTCGGTCGTTGCCGTGCTGAGGGGCTGACGCCATGGAAACGCTCGGCCATCTCGCGCACGGATTTTCGGTCGCCTTCTCGCCGATCAATCTCATATGGTGCCTGGTCGGCACCACGCTGGGGACTGCGATCGGCGTGCTGCCCGGCCTCGGACCGGCATTGACCATCGCGTTGCTGTTGCCGATCACCTACCAGGTGGCGCCGGAGGCGTCGTTCATCCTGTTTGCCGGCATCTATTACGGCGCCATGTATGGCGGCTCGACGACATCGATCCTGCTCAACACGCCTGGCGAAAGCGCCACTATCGTCACCGCGCTGGAAGGCAACCGGATGGCCCGCTCCGGCCGTGGCGGTGCGGCCTTGGCAACCTCGGCGATCGGCTCCTTCGTCGCCGGCACGCTGGGCACGATCGGCGTTGCCTTCCTGGCGCCGATCGTCGTCAAATTCGCGCTGGCTTTCGGTCCGGCCGAATATTTCTCGCTGATGGTGCTGGCCTTCATCACGGTTTCGGCGGTGCTCGGCTCGTCGTCGGTGCGCGGCCTGACCAGCCTGTTCGTCGGCTTCGTCGTCGGCATGATAGGCGTCGATCTGCAGACGGGGCAGCCGCGCTTCACCTTCGGCATGAGCGAATTGTTGGACGGCGTCGACGTCATCGTCGTCGCCGTTGGCCTGTTCGCCGTTGGCGAGACGCTTTACATGGCCTCGCGCCGCTATGCCGGCAAGGACGATATCGTGCCGTTGAAAGGGTCGCTCTACATGACCGCGGCTGAATGGTCGCGCTCGTGGAGGCCATGGCTGCGCGGCTCCCTGATCGGCTTCCCGATCGGCGCCATGCCGGCCGGCGGCGCCGAAATCCCGACCTTCCTCTCCTATGCCATCGAGAAGAAACTCTCCAGACACAAGGAGGAGTTCGGCACGGTCGGTGCCATCGAGGGCGTTGCCGGGCCGGAAGCGGCCAATAATGCATCCGCCGCCGGCGTGCTGGTGCCGATGCTGACGCTCGGCCTGCCGACCTCGGCGACGGCCGCGATCATGCTGTCGGCATTTCAGAGCTACGGCATCAATCCGGGGCCGCTGCTGCTGACGACGCAGGCCGACCTGGTGTGGGGGCTGATCGCCAGCCTGTTCATCGCCAATGTCATCCTCGTCGTCCTCAACCTGCCGCTGATCGGGCTCTGGGTGCGATTACTGAAGATTCCGGCGCCGCAGCTCTATGCCGGCATTCTGGTGTTCGCCACGGTCGGCACCTACGGCATTTCGCAATCGCCGATCGACCTCATCATCCTCTATCTGCTCGGTGCCGCCGGCTTCCTGATGCGGCGTTTCGATTTCCCGACCGCGCCAGTCATCATCGGCATGATTCTCGGGCCGCTTGCCGAAACGCAGTTCCGCCGCGCGATGACCATCTCGAACGGCGATTGGACGGTGTTCTACAAGCATCCGCTGTCGCTGACGCTGCTGACGCTGGCCTTCATCGGGTTGGTTGGACCGCATATCTGGGCTTACATCGAGCACAGGCGCATGCGCGGACCGGAGCACGTGCCGGGCGATGCCTGAGCTGTTCGTGACGTCATGACAGACCTGCTTTCCGGCATCCGCATCCTTGACCTGACCAATGTGCTGGCCGGCCCCTATTGCGCCTACCAGCTGGCATTGCTCGGGGCCGACGTCATCAAGGTCGAGACGCCGCAAGGCGGTGATCTGGCGCGCCAGCTTGGCGCCTCGCCGGAGCTCAACCGGGTGGGCATGGGCGCTTCGTTCCTGGCGCAGAATGCCGGCAAACGCTCGGTGGCGCTCGATCTCAAGCAGGAGGCCGACCGCGAACGCTTCCTCGATCTGGTCGCTTCGGCCGACGCGCTGGTCGAGAATTTCCGCCCCGGCGTCATGGACCGGCTGGGGCTTGGCCATGCCAGGCTGAAGGAGGTCCGGCCAAGCCTTGTCTATTGTGCGATATCGGGCTTCGGCCAGACCGGGCCGATGCGCGACAATCCAGCCTATGACCAGATCATCCAGGGTCTTTCCGGCATCATGAGCATCACCGGTACACCGGAAACGGCGCCGCTGCGTGTCGGCTATCCCGTCGCCGATACGCTTGGCGGGCTGGTCGGGGCGTTCGCCATTACCGCCGCGCTGGTCAAGCAGAAGACGACAGGCGAGGGTGCGTTCCTCGACGTCTCTATGCTCGAATGCACGCTTTCTGCGCTCGGCTGGCCGGTGTCGAACTATCTGACGGCGGACGTCGAGCCGCAGCCGATGGGCAATGAAAACATGACGGCCGCACCGTCTGGCGCGTTTCGCACCGGCGACGGCTTGCTCAACATCGCAGCCAACAAGCAGGAGCAGTTCGTCACACTGTGCCGGTTGATCGATCGGCCGGAGCTGGCGTCGGATGTCCGCTTTGCCGAGCGCGAAACGCGCAAGCAGAACCGCATTGCATTGAAAGCGCTGATCGAGGATGCCTTGGCGAGCGGCTCTGCCGCCGCCTGGGAGGAGACGTTCAATCGCGCCGGCGTGCCGGCAGGCCGGGTGCTGACAATCCCGCAGGTACTGCAAGAGCAACAGGTGATCCAGCGCGGCATGACGGCGCGCTTCCAGGCTGTGTCCGGGATGGACCGGCCGCTGACCGTGGTGCGCGGCGGCTTCATGGTCGATGGCGAGGCACCTTTGCCGAGCAGGCCGCCGCCGGGGCTCGGCGAGCATATGGACGAGGTTTTTGCCGGTTTGCCGCCACGCGCCAAGAAAAGAGCGAAGGTATGAGCGGCACGGAAAAGAAGGCATGAGCGACACGGAAAACAAGACTGGCCGCGCGCGCGGCGAGGAATGGTGGCAGACCGGCATCATCGAGATGCGGCCCGGCGTCATCCGGCTGCGCGGCTATGAGATCCAGGATCTGATCGGCCGCGTCAGCTTTCCGGCAATGATCTGGCTGATGCTGCGCGGCGAACTGCCGAGCGAGGAGCAGGCGGCGCTGCTTGGCATCGCGCTTGGTGCCGCCGTCGACCATGGGCCGCAGGCGCCGTCCATCGCCATCGCCCGCATGGCGATCACGTGCGGTGTCGGCATCAACAGCGCCATGGCGTCGGCCGTCAACGTGCTTGGCGACGTGCATGGAGGCGCCGGCGAACAGGCGCTCTCCTTCTACGGAGACATCGCCGCCGAACTGGACGCCGGCGTGCCGCTCGCGGACGCGGTGTCGGCGCGGGTTGATCGTGTCCTTGCTGGGGAAGACGGCTATGTGCCGGGGCTGGGCCACCGCTTCCACCCGGTCGACCCGCGGGCGCCGCGCCTCATCGAACTGACCCGCGACTTTGCCGCGCGCGGCGTCGTCAGCGGGCGCTTCGCCGACATCGCCGAGATGGTCGAGGCGGAAGTTGCGCGGGGCAAGGGCAAAAAAATCCCGCTCAATATCGACGGCGCCACGGCCGTCATCTACGGAGAGCTCGGCTTCCCGCCGCCGCTGACGCGAGGCCTTTTCGTACTGTCGCGCTCGGTCGGCATCCTGGCCCATGCATGGGAACAGTCGCAGGAAAGCGACCGCAACAAAGGGCCGCTGCCGCGCGAATGGCTGTGGGCCTATACCGGCACGCCGGCGCGGCCTTTGCCCGAGGAAGACGAAGGCAGTCAGTGAGATGTCGGCTCAAGCGACAGCGGAGGGCGCTGGAGCCAATTCCCGATAGAGTCGGGATAGACCCCCATGTTTTATTGAGCGTGATCTTTTCCGAAAGCCGGATTCTGCTTTTTGGGGGTATGCTCCAGCTCGGGACTCCTGATGTTCCTCACCAGCGTCGAAAGATCCGGCTCGTCGATGAGCAGCGCCGCGTCGGCCGGTGCCAGCCATGCCCGCTGCCGCCTGTTGGCTTCTTGCCAGTCGGCAAGTTCCTCGGTTACCTCCAGCAAATAGACGACGACGTCGACGCGGACGAAGCGGTTCGCCAGCCGCTTCCAGTAGCAATAGGTGCCGGCCGGCTGTTTCAATATCCTGCCGAGGACGCCGGCTTCTTCCTGTGCTTCGATGGTGGCCGCCTTGCGACCGCCCTTGCCCTTCATCGGCCAGCCTTTCGGCACGATGAAGCGCCTCGTCGTTCGCGATGTGACGAGCATAACCTCGACATCGCCATGCTCGCTCAGCCGAAAGGGGATCGCCGCGACCTGGCGAATCCGGGCGCCCTTCCTTGCCTTACGGACGACCTTCTTTCTGCTGGCTGCCATTCAAAAATCCAGTCGAAGCGGTGCCCAAAGCACGAAGGGCAGCATTGCTAAATCCAAACCGCCTTCGATGTTATCTCAGGTGCGGCGGCATCCAAGCATAATAAGTCGGCTAAATAAATGAAAACGTTAGCGGCAAGTGCTGACAAAGCCGCTCCCTGACGGCAGCAACTGACAAGTCGGCTTCATCTGCGGCACCACCTGCGGTTGGGGCGCCGGGATTTGGCGGTCCTGCGCACGGTATTGCTGTTGCTGCTGCTGATATTGCTGCCGCTGCAGCCTGTTCTCCAGCATCTGCAACTGGTTTTGCTGGATCAATGCGTTGCGGTCGGCGGGGCTGACGATCTGTGCCGATGCGGCAGGATTTACGCCCGACAGCATCACCGTTGCCAGCATTGCCGACCCTAAAAACGTCAATAGACGAAGCTGTGACATTCATTAATTCCCGCACAAAACCGACCTCAGATTAATATAGGGGTTTTGCCCGGCGATGCCATGGCCGCCGCTGATTCGCGGCGAATTGCTACGTCGTCCTGCCGGCTTTGAGGAGGCATTGCGGTACGCGAGGCTGGCTCTCCCATTTCACTCGACTTCGCGCAGCCGATATCCGACGCCGGTCTCGGTGGTGATATAACGGGGCTGGTCGGGCATCTTTTCGATCTTTTGCCTGAGTTGCCGGACATAGACCCTGAGATATTGAACGTCGGTGGAATCGCCCCAGACCTGCTTCAGCAGGAATTGGTGGGTGAGAACCTTGCCGGCGTGCTGTACGAGGATGCGGAGGATGTCGTATTCCTTCGGCGAGAGCTTTATCTCCTTGTCCTCGACCTTGACGATGCGCTTCACCAGATCGACGGAGAGGTCGCCGGTGTGGAACACCGGTTTCTCACCCTGCTGCTGGAACTTGTGGCGCAGCGCCACGCGGATGCGTGCCACAAGCTCGTTCATACCGAACGGCTTGGTGACATAATCGTCGGCGCCGAGTTCGAGGGCCGAGACGATGCCGGCCTCATCAGTGCGGCTCGAAAGAATAACCACGGGAATGTCCAGGCCATCATCCCGCCATTTGCGCAGCAGCTCATGCCCGCTCATGCCGGGCAGGCCGAGATCGAGGAGGACCAGGTCCGGCTTTTCCGTCTCCATGAGTTCAATCGCCGCGCTGGCGTTCGGCGCCTCGCTGATCGCATAGCCTTGGCTGCCGAGCCCGACGCGAAGCAGTTTCCGGATCGGCGGCTCGTCGTCGACCACCAATATCCTGACGTCCAAATTCGTCATGACAGGTGGTCCATGTTTCGATCGTCAGCATCGGGTTCACCGACATCGGGGAGTTCTGCCGGCACCGGCATTCTTATGGTGAAAACCGCGCCCGAGCGGTCGGTCCTGTTCGCCGCCGAGAGCGTCCCGCCCATCGCTTCGATGAAGCCGCGGCAAATCGACAATCCAAGCCCGGTGCCGGCACGCACCTGGTCACCCTTGCGCACACGGTAGAAAGTGTCGAAAACGCGCTCCAGGTCCGCTGGCGGAATGCCTGGTCCCTCATCCATGATCTGCAGGATGACGCTGCCATTGTCGGCCCAGGCCTGCAGGCGGATCGTCGAACCTGGCGGCGCGTATTTTGCAGCATTGTCGAGGAGATTGAACAGCACCTGCTCGAACAGAACGGGGTCGAGCCGCAACATCGGCAGATCCGATGGAATATCGGTCTCGGTCTTATGCTCGCCGACGATTTTGCGGGCCCGATGCAGGGCTGAGCCGACAATGTCGCCGACATAGTGGAATGCATAATTCGGCTCCATCGTGCCGGATTCTATCTTGGTCATGTCGAGCAGATTGGCGATGAAGCGGTTCAGCCTTTCCGATTCATCAAGCACGGTCGACAGCAGTTCCGCCCGGTCCTGCTCGGGCAGTGCGGCCTCGAAGTCCCTGAGTGTTCCGGCCGCGCCCATGATGGCGGCAAGCGGCGTTTTCAAATCGTGGGAAATGGAGGTGAGCAAGGCCGAGCGCAGACGGTCTGCCTCGGCCGCAAGCTTGGCCCGGTCAACATCGGCGACGAGCTGGATGCGCTCGATGGCGACCGCCGCCTGGTCGGCGAGCGCATCGAGCAGACGTTGCTGCTCGGGTGTCAGCAGCGGACCTTGCTTGTCGTTGTCGAGGCCGACGACGCCCACCGCCGTGCGTCCGGTCCGCAAGGGCAGATAGAGGCGTTTTGCTCCGGGCAGCGTGTCGGCGCCGCGCCCGGCGGCGCGGTTATGCTCCCACGCCCAGCGGGCTGCTGCGATGTCGGCCTCGGCCAGCGTGTCGTCGGGTGGGTAGCCGGCTTTGACCGCGATTGTGCCGTCCTCGGGCAAAAGCAGCACTACGCGCAGCTTCAGCATCAAGGCGATCTGGAAGGCAGTGGCCCATAGCACGTCGTCCAGGGTACCGGCGCCGGCGAGCTTCTTTGAAAACTGATAGATGTCTTCCGTGGCGCGCGCCCGTGAGCTGGCAGCGATCGCTTGACGCTGCACCCGCGCCGTCAGATTGCTGGCGATAACGGCGACAACAAGGAAGACGGCAAGCGCAACGATGCTCTCCGGATCCCTGATCGTCAGTGTGTAGCGCGGCTCTAGGAAAAAGTAGTTGAATGCAAGGGCGCTGACGACACAGGCGTACAACGCTGGCCAGAGCCCGCCCATTACAGCCGATGTGAGCACCGCCAGCAGAAAGACAATGGCCAGATTGCGAACGTCGAGAAACTGGTCGAGAACAGTGCTGAAGGCCAGCGAGCCCATGACATAGGCTGTAGCTAGCAGGTAGGGCCTAACCTGAAACTGCTTCTGCTCGGTTGCCGCGCTGACATTTTTCGAGGGTGCGTCGGTGCCCTGGTCGGTTCCCGAAATTACATGGACGCTGATGTTGCCGGCGTCGCGGATGAGATCATAGGTGAGCGAGCCTTCGATCAATTCGCGCCAGCGTGATCGGGTCGGCCTGCCGATCACGATATGGGTGAAGTTGTTCGCCGTCGCATGGCGAACGATGTCTTGCGCGACATTCTGACCCGGAATGGTCGTCACCTCGGCACCGAGCTGCTCGGCAAGGCGCAACTGCGTCGCCAGCCGATCCTTGTCCTCCTCGGGCATGGCGGCTGAGCGAGGGGTGTCCACATGAAGCGCCGTCCAGGGGGCACGGAGGCGGTCGGCCAGCCTGCGCGCATAGCGTATGCGAGCCGCTCCGCCAGGACGCGCGTCGACGCAGACGAGAACCCTTTCTCCGGCCGCCCACGGTCCCGGGATCGCGTGTGCCTGCATATGGTTGAGCAACTGCTCATCGACCCGCTGGGCGGTGCGGCGAAGCGCCAACTCCCTGAGCGCCGTCAGATTGCCCGGCGAGAAATAGTTCTCGATGGCGCGCTGGGCGGTGTTGGGGAAGTAGACCTTGCCTTCCTCCAGCCGCTTGATCAGGTCGTCGGGGGTGAGGTCGATGATCTCGACATCGTCGGCTTGATCGATGATGGAGTCGGGGACGGTTTCACGCACCCTGACGCGTGTGATCTGGGCCACGACGTCGTTCAGGCTTTCGACGTGCTGGATGTTCAGTGTCGTGTAGACATCGATCCCGTGCGTCAGGATTTCCTGGACGTCGAGGTAGCGCTTGGGGTGGCGGCTGCCGGCGACGTTGGTGTGGGCGAGTTCGTCGACCAGAACCAGCGCCGGGCGCCGGGCGAGGATGGCGTCGAGATCCATCTCCTCGAGAATGCGCCCCTTGTAGTCGATCTCAAGGCGAGGAATGACCTCGTAGCCTTCGACCAGCGTCTGCGTCTCCTTGCGACCATGCGTCTCGACGATGCCGATCACCACGTCGATCCCGTCGGCCAGCCTGGCGCGGCCTGACATCAGCATCTCGTAGGTCTTGCCGACACCGGGAGCGGCGCCGAGAAATATCCTCAGGCGACCTCGCTCCTCCCGCTCGGCATGCTCAAGCAGCGCGTCGGGAGAGGGCCTGGTTTCGGCGGTGCGGCTGTCGTCTGGCATTAGGATCAATCATGAACGGCGCCGGCTTCGGTGTCGATCCCGGCGCCCGCCATCATTGTTTCGTGGCATCGTCCAGCGCAAGGTTGAGGGCCAGCACATTGACCACCGGCTCGCCTATAAAGCCCAATTCGCGATCCTCGACATGGCTGTCGACAAGCGATTTGATCCTGGATTCATCGACGTTCCTGGCCCTGGCCACCCTGGTGACCTGAAAATAGGCCGCATCGGGGCTGATATGCGGATCGAGGCCGCTGCCGGACGTGGTGACCAGATCCATCGGCACCGGCTGGTTCGGGTTTTCGGCCCTCAACTTTTCGGCGTCGCTCTTGATACGGTCGATCAGCTTCGGGTTAGTCGGGCCGAGATTTGAGCCGCCCGAGGCGGCGGCATTGTAACCGTCGCCGGCAGCTGACGGACGGCCATGGAAGTAGCGATCGCTGGTGAAAGTCTGGCCGATCAGCTCGGAACCGATGACCTTGCCGTTCCTCTCGATCAGGCTGCCATTGGCCTGGCCCGGAAACAGCGCCTGGGCAATGCCGGTCATGCCGATCGGATAGACCAAACCCGTCAGAACGGAGAAGAAGACGATCATGACGATAGCGGGCCTGATTTGATTGAGCATCGACGTGGTTCCTTATGCGAGACCGAGAGCAGTGATGGCCATGTCGATCACCTTGATGCCGACGAAGGGGACGATGACGCCGCCAAGGCCGTAGACAAGAAGGTTGCGGCTGAGCAGCGCACCGGCGCCGACCGCGCGGTATTTGACGCCCCTCAGCGACAGCGGGATCAGTGCAATGATGATCAGCGCGTTGAAGATGATGGCCGAGAGGATAGCGCTCTGCGGCGTCGCCAGATGCATGACATTGAGCGCTTGCAGCGGCCCGGCGGTCTGGCCCGGGGCGATGTAGAAGACGGCGAATATTGCCGGGATAATGGCAAAATACTTGGCCACGTCGTTGGCTATGGAGAAAGTGGTCAGCGAGCCACGCGTCATCAGCAGCGCCTTGCCGATTTCGACGATCTCGATCAGCTTGGTCGGATCGCTGTCGAGATCAACCATGTTGCCGGCCTCGCGCGCCGCGACCGTACCGGTGTTCATGGCGACGCCGACATCGGCCTGCGCAAGGGCCGGCGCGTCGTTGGTGCCGTCGCCGCACATGGCGACCAGCTTGCCCTTGGCCTGCTCGTCGCGGATCAGCTTCAGCTTGTCCTCGGGCGTCGCCTGGGCAAGGAAATCGTCGACGCCGGCTTCCGCCGCGATCGCCGCCGCGGTCATCGGATTGTCGCCGGTGATCATCACCGTGCGGATACCCATGCGGCGCAATTCGGCAAAACGCTCGCTGATGCCGCCCTTGACGATGTCCTTCAGATGGACGACGCCGAGCAGGCGCCCGTCGCGCTCGACCGCCAGCGGTGTGCCACCGGATTTGGCGATCTCGTCGGCGATCGCCTGGAGGTCGCGGACTGTGTCGCTGCCGGGCCGAGTACCGCCCGTGGCAACGGTCGAGAGGTTGACGTCGGCGAGCACCGCATCGACGGCGCCTTTGCGGACCGAGGAGCTCTCCAGGTCGACGCCGCTCATGCGGGTTTGCGCGGTGAAGGGCACGAAAGTCGCGTGCAAGCTTGCCATGTCGCGGGCGCGGATGGCGTATTTCTCCTTCGCCAGCACGACAATCGAGCGGCCTTCCGGTGTTTCGTCGGCAAGCGAAGCAAGCTGGGCGGCGTCGGCCAGTTCCTGTTCGGTGACGCCCCTCACCGGACGGAACGCCGTCGCCTGGCGGTTGCCCAGCGTGATGGTTCCGGTCTTGTCGAGCAGCAGCGTGTCGACGTCGCCGGCCGCTTCGACGGCGCGGCCCGACATGGCCAGTACATTGAAGCGCACCAGGCGGTCCATGCCGGCAATGCCGATGGCCGACAGCAGCGCGCCGATCGTGGTCGGGATCAAGGTGACGAACAGGGCGACCAGCACCGTCACCGAGATATAGCCGCCCGAATAGGAGGCAAAGCTTGGGATTGTAGCGGTGGCCAGCACGAAGATCAGAGTCATGCCGACGAGCAGGATGTTGAGCGCGATCTCGTTGGGTGTCTTCTGGCGCTCGGCGCCCTCGACCAACGAGATCATGCGGTCGAGGAACGTATGGCCGGCAGCCGCGGTGATGCGCACGCGGATCCAGTCGGACAAGACCTGCGTGCCGCCGGTCACCGCCGAACGGTCACCGCCGGATTCGCGGATGACCGGTGCGGATTCGCCGGTGATCGCCGCCTCGTTGACCGAAGCCACGCCTTCGACCACCTCGCCGTCCGAGGGGATGATGTCGCCGGCTTCGACGAGCACGATGTCGCCGACCTTCAGGCTGGTGCCGGGCACCAGCTTGAACTTGCTCCGATCGCCGCCGGTCAACAGCTTGGCCTGCGTCTCGGTGCGCGCCCGGCGCAGCGAGTCTGCTTGCGCCTTGCCGCGGCCTTCGGCCACCGCTTCGGCGAAATTGGCGAAAAGCACGGTGAACCACAGCCAGATGATGATCTGCAGCGTGAAGCCGAGATCACCGCCGCCGGTAACGAGATCCTTGACGAACAGCACGGTGGTGAGCGCCGAGACGACGGCGACGACGAACATCACCGGGTTTCGCACCAAGGTGCGCGGGTTCAGTTTTCTGAAGGAACCGCCGATAGCGGGCCACAGGATGCGGGTATCGATGATGCTCACGGATTTCGACTGGCTCATTTGGTGGCTCCAGTGTCGATGTTGTTGACCGGTCGATCGTGTGCCGAACGAAGGTGCGGCGGCCCGTAAGCCAGCAGCCAGATCATGATCAAGGCTGCCGCAATAGCGAGGAATGTGGACAGGGTCGGGAAAGGAGGGGGCGTTTTCTCCCCCTCCGGCTCGGAACGATGCCGGACCTTTCGAGACATGATCTTGAACCTGGGCATGGCCGTTTCAGCGTTTCAGAAGGTCTGACCGTTGATCATGGCCAGGTGCTCGACGATCGGTCCGACCGCGAGGGCCGGGAAGAAAGTCAGGCCACCGACGATCAGGATGACACCGACCAGCAGCCCGACGAAGAGCGGCCCGTCGGTCGGGAAGGTGCCGGCGGAGGCAGGGACGGTCTTCTTCGCCACCAGCGAGCCAGCAATCGCCAGCGCCGGAATAATGACCAGGAAGCGGCCCATCAGCATGCCGATGCCGAGCGTCATATTGTACCAGGGCGTGTTGCCGCTGAGGCCGCCAAAGGCGGAGCCATTGTTCGCCGCGGCCGAGGTGTAGGCATAGAGGACTTCGGAGAAACCGTGCGGGCCGGTGTTGGCGATGGAAGCAACACCGGTCGGCAGCACCACCGCGATAGCGGTGAAGATCAGCATTGCCAGCGGCAGGCAGAGGACGGCAAGCATCGCCATCTTGACCTCCTTGGCCTCGATCTTCTTGCCGAGATATTCGGGCGTGCGTCCGACCATCAGCCCGGCAACGAAGACGGCGATCACGATGAACATCAGGATACCGTAGAAGCCGGCCCCGACGCCGCCGACAATGACCTCGCCGAGCTGCATGTTGATGATGGGGATCATGCCGCCGAGTGCGGTGAAGCTGTCATGCATGGCGTTGACCGCGCCGCAGGACGCGGCGGTGGTGATGACGGCAAACAGTGCCGACAGAGCGATGCCGAAGCGGCTTTCCTTGCCCTCCATGTTGCCGCCGTCGATGCCCAGCGCATGGACGAGCGGATTGCCGGCGGCCTCGGCCCAGTAGCAGACGGCAACGCCGGCGATGAACAGCACGCCCATCGCCGACAGAATTGCCCAGCCCTGGCGCTGGTTGCCGACCATGCGACCGAAGACATTGGTTAGCGCCGCGCCGAAGGCGAAGATCGTCACCATCTGGATCAGGTTCGAGATCGCGTCGGGATTTTCGAAGGGATGCGCTGCATTGGCGTTGAAGAAGCCGCCGCCATTGGTGCCGAGCATCTTGATGGCAACCTGCGAAGCGACCGGCCCGACCGCGATCGTCTGTTGCGCGCCTTCCAGCGTCGTCGCGTTGACGTAAGCACCAACCGTCTGCGGCATACCGAGATAGACATAGACAAGCGTCAACACGATGCAGAACGGCACAAGCAGATAGAGCGTGCAGCGGGTCATATCGACCCAGAAATTGCCGATCGATTTGCCTGAGGCTCTAGCAAAACCGCGGATCAGTGCGACCGCGATGGCGATGCCGGTCGCGGCCGACAGAAAGTTCTGCACGGTCAAGCCGGCCATCTGCACGAGATAGGACATCGTGCTTTCGCCGCCGTAGTTCTGCCAGTTGGTGTTGGTCATGAAGCTGGCGGCGGTGTTGAAGGCAAGCCCAGGTTCGACGGCGGTCATGCCGGCCGGATTGTAGGGCAGGCCGCCTTGCAGCCGCTGCAGGAAATAGAGCACCAGGAAGCCGGCCAGGTTAACGAACAGCAGGGCCGCCGCATAGGAGGTCCAGTGCTGCTCCTCGCGCTCGCTGGTCCCGGACATACGGTAGAGCCCGCGCTCGAGCGGGGCCAGAATTGGCGACAGGAATATGCGCTCGCCGCTGAAAACGCGATGCATGTAGCCGCCGAGCGGCTTGGCCAGCAAAACGACGATCCCGCAATAGACGAGGATCTGCAGCCATCCGTTGATTGTCATGGGGTTGGCTCCTTGCCAGCGGAGATCAGAAGCGTTCCGGGCGAACGAGGGCGTATGTCAGGTAAGCGAGAAGGAACAGGGTCACGGCGCCGCCGAGGATATAGTCGAAGAGCATGTTTCGATCCCCTAAACTTACAGCCCGTCGCAGGCTTTGATGTAACCGAAGCATAGAGCAAAGAACGAGATTCCTATCCCGACAACAATGATGTCCATCGTGCAATTTCCTATATTGAGTTTGTTCTTTTCAACTTGGACAAAACTGTCCAAGCCCGCTCACCGCTTCACATCGGCGGCCGGATACATCGCTCTGCCGAATATGGATCAAAGTGCCATAAAGGTTCGAGACGGGACGCGGAGCAAAGAAATCAAAATCCCATAAGGATTTCGCCGCCTCGGCGCTGGCCACAGCTTCAGGGGGAGGTGCGCACCGGCGCGCGAAGCTGCCGGGGATCAGTCTGCGCGGGTATAGATCAGAGCGTAATCGTCCGCATAGGCCCGCTTCCAGCCCAGTTCGTCGAAGAACGGAATGCGGCTGTCGTCGGCGGTCAACAATGCCCAGCCTATCGCATATTTCTCGAGCTGGGCTTTCAGGATCGGCTTGCCCCGGCTGTGCCCAGTCTGCTCATCCGTTTCCGTAAAGCCGTTCAGGAAGAGCTGATCCGCCCGGCCGTCGATAAACGTCTTGATGCCATGGAAAATCAGCGTGCCGCCGAAATTGTAGGAATTCAGCAGATTGCCTGACAGATTATGGGCTTGGGCGAAGGCCAGCGCATCCCTCGCCGAAGTCTTCTGGCTCGGCACGACCGGATAGGCCAGGAAGACCGCGGCCGCCAAAACCAGCAAAACGGCAAGTCCAGCGCAAATTCTGGAAAATTGCCGCGCGAAAAATTGTTCAAGTCCGTCGCGCTTTTCCGCGGCCCATGTAGGGGCTGAAAGCGCTGGATATTGTTGCGCAACCTCGACGGCAAGGACGACCGGGACAAGAAGAAAGAACAGGTACATGAACCGTATGTGGGTGAGATAGACGTGCAAGGTGAAGACAAGGAACAGCGCCTTGGCCCAGCCAATACGCAATCTCGACACGAGCAGCCCGAAAAACGCCACCAGCAGGGCCACCTCCTGGAGGGTATGCCGCGAGGCGTCGAAGGGTTGCCACTCCGCAATGTAAGGCACCGCCTCATTGCCATAGGCCACGGTGAATGTGGCGAGTATGGCCTTGACGCCATAGGGATTGAGCAGGCTGACCAGCGGGCAAAGCAGCCCGAAAGCGATCCACTTGGCCAGCAGCCGGGAGTTCGACAAGCGCGTGCGCATGACGAGATCGAGGCCGGCGAAGGCGGCGATAATGAAACCGAAGGTGAAGGTGGCATGGAGATTGGCCCACAGGCAAAGCAGCGCCAGCAGCCATAGAGGCGGCGCTTTCTCGTTGCGTGCGGCTTGGAAAAGACCGGCGGTCCAGACGACGATAATGGGCAAGGTAAAGATGTGGGGTCGGGCGACATAGATTGGCCCGATCAAGAGCGCGAGCACCAGTGTCAGTGCTATCGCCAGCGTCGGCTTCAACGACGCGCTGAGATACCACGACGTCAAGAAGGCCGTCAGCGCGATTACCGCAGTCGCCAGCAGTACCACGCCGTTCCAGCCGCCGGCTTCGAAGGCAAGGGCAAGGAGAACCTGGCTAAGCCATTCCTTGGCGATCCATGGCTGGCCGGCAAAAGTGTAGGAGTAAATGTCGACGGAGGGGAATGTGCGGCTTGCCAGCATATCCATGCCGACCTTGATGTGCCACCAGCTATCGGGATCCTGCAGGAGGGAGGTGGCAAAGGCGAGGAGCGCCGTCGCCATCACGACGGCCGCCAGCAGGCAAAACACCAACCTCACATGCCGTATGTCGTCTATCGACGGCCTCGCCTCACCAGACATCCCGCGCATATGGCATCCCTGAGCCGCGATAGCGGAAGGGATAGCCCGAATTTGTTAGAAAACCGATAAGCTGCAGGATTGCGGCTACAACCCTGTGCCGCGCGTCTAACCGGCTGGGCACGTTGAGCAGCGACTACTAAGTTGCGGGTGAGGGGCAGACCTCCGGCCGTTCAGCCCTCGGCCTTGAAGTTCTTGGCTTCCTTCTCGACTTTCGGGCTGTCCTTGCCGTGCTTGCGCATCAGATCCTTCGCCTGCTTCGGCGAAACGTCGGTGGTTTCGGCCAGGTGCAGAGCCTTCTTTTCGTCCGGATCGCGCGTCTTGCGGTCGGCCATTGCGGTTTTCTTGTTAGCCATTACGACGCTCTTATGCTCTCGGCGATTTCGTTCAGCACCTTGCGGTCGGTGCCGTGGCGCTTGATCAGCGTGCGTGCCTGATCAGGGGTAATGCCCGCTTCCTCGGCGAAATGGCGTACCTCATAGTCTTCGCCGCCCGCCACTCGTGAGCGGTCGCGACTGTCGGTCCTGGTTTTGTCGTCGGCCATGGCAGCTCTCCTCATCTCAACGAGAGCATAACGGGCAAGATTTCAGCGAGTTCCTTCGAGCGTGTCGCCCAGTTGCCTACCCTCGGGCATGACCCGACATGAGCGGCGGTTTTTGCTCAAAGCAAGGGCACGGCGCCAGGCTGGCCTTCGCGCACAAAAAGGCTCGCTTCCTTGGCCGCACCAGTAAATTTCCGCCGCGCGCTGCCAACCGCCCGCACTGCTCCTGGGCGCAGCCTGGTATTCGTTGCGGATTGCTAAGGGTAGCGATGGTCGAACACGACCCCCATGGTCCTACCAACGGCCGTCATGACGATAATCTCGACCAGATCGTCGTCACTGTCACCGCAGGCCGGGGCCGTCCGGCGAACGATGTCCAGCATCGCCCTCGTCGATATGGTGTCGCCGGCGCCGAATCTTGAAAGCGCAGATGAAACAAGCTCTTGGGCCGTCAAGTCGGCGACAGTCACCCTCTGCACCACGTTCATTGGCTTCCTCCCACCATGAACCCTCTCCCGCGAGAATGATACGCCGAACGTCGGGTTTCGCCAGCGAAATGGTGGTCCTACCAGCGCGCGGGGCAGCGACCGAAATCGTCGGTTTTGCGTGAGGCAATCCAGGCGCGAGGCGGCAGCACTTTTGTGCCATGCGACTTCGCCACAGACCCATCCCGGCGGCCGGGATGGGTCTCAATTTATTTACTTGGCAGTTTGATTGCTTGGCAGTCGGGTCTGCTCGGTTGCGGTCGAAGTCAGCGCAGCAAGAACCACGGTGCGGGCAGGACCAGGACGGTTCTTCGTTTCACGGAACGCCGAACCGGTCTGTCTTTTTTGTTTGACGCAATTCCGGATGGAAAACCGTTCACACGTTTTCCTGGAATTGCTTGTCTTATGACTCTAGGCGGCCAGATCGCTCGGAAGCTTGCCGCCATTCTCGACCAGCTTTTTCATCAGTGCATCATGCAGCCACAGATTCATCGTTACGGTGTCGTTCATGTCGCCGGTGTAGTTCAGCTCGTGAGCAAGCTCCTTGCGGGCGCCGAGGCTGCTATCGATATTCAGAGCCTTCATCAGGTCGACGATCGAATTCTTCCAGTTGAGCTTTTGCCCTTTCGCGGCCACCGCCTTGTCGAGAATGGCAGCGATGTCAGGAGCAGAGGACGGCGCGGATGGCGTTGCCGGAGCCGGGGTTGCAGCCGGGTCGGGTCGGGTAGGCGCCGTCGGCTGGGTGGCCGTGCTCGAAGCAGGCGCGGGAGACGGTTGCGCCGGCGGCGCTTCGGCCGCAACCGCGTTTCCGAAAATCGCACCTTTGATACTGTCGAAAATGCCCATTGCTATCTCCTGGGTTGCCTTCACGGTGTGTTGCCTTGACGGTCGGTGAGGCGACCGTTGCCGAATTCGCATTGAGCGCCCTGGTTGTACCGGACCACGAACGCAACGCAGGGGCAACTCCAAACTGGCTGAAAGGTAAAGGCTTGGTTGCATGGTGAAATCGGCTCAGTGATCCGATCCCAGAGTAGAATGGTCAGATCGCGGCACGACAAATAGTTACGCGCAATGGGCGAGGGAAACGGTTGGCAGCCAGTTTTGCTGACGCAGACCAGAAAAATCATCTAGATTCGTGTTCGCCATTCGCTGAGAGGAACGAAGCCATGACAGCAGTCGTCGCATCCGACAGGCTCGAACGTTCGCTGGTTTGGGCAGAGGACGATCCGTCGGTCAAATGGGCCGGCGCTTTCGCGGTTTACGGCGGGCACGGCACCACCCAGTCCTCAGTCATTGTCTACGAGATCGAGCCCGGCAAGCGGCTCGGCTGGCACACCGACGCCACCGAGGAGACGCAATACATCATCGCCGGCACCGGCGAGCTGCACATCGAGGGCGGCAGCATCCACCCGGTCAGGCCCGGCAGCGTCCTGGTACTTCCGACGCCGGTCCGGCACGACCTCGTCAACACCGGCACCGAAACCCTGCGCGCCGTCGCTTTCTTTGCGGCGGCGATGTTCACGCAGACATTCGACGACGTCATGCTGCCGCCGAAATCCCATGTCCTCGGCACGCCCAATCGCGCAGGCTGAACGCGTGCCAGCGGGAATCATCCGGCCTGCGGATTGCGGACTTGGAGCTGAGATGAGCGCGCGCGCGGCCGGCAAGCGGTTCGGCGTCGTTACGCGCCTGTGTCACGGGCGGACCGGCTGATGGCGCCCGTCAAGGTCGACCCGGCCAAGGTGCGCGAGTTCAGGGATGCCGAAAGCTTCCATGCCTGGCTTGGCGAGCATCACGACAGCGAGGACGAAGTCTGGATCAAGATCCATAAGCGCGATTCGGGGCTGCCGTCGATCACGCCGAAGCAAGCCATCGACGTGGCGTTATGCTGGGGCTGGATCGATGCGGTGCGCAAGGCCCTGGACGGCAAAAGCTATTTGCAGCGTTATACCCCGCGCGGCAAGAAGAGCACCTGGAGCCAGATCAACGTCGACAATGTCGCCCGGCTGATCGAGGAGGGCCGGATGACCGAGCATGGGCTGAGGCAGGCCGAGGCAGCCAAGGCCGACGGCCGCTGGGCGCGCGCCTATAGGAGCGGCAAGGAGATGAAGATCCCCGACGACCTCCAGGCGGCAATAGACGCCGAGCCCAAGGCGAAAGAGATGCTGGCGAAGCTCAGCGAGCAAAACCGCTTCGCGCTCGCCTTCCGCACCCACAACATGAAGACCGAAGCCGGACGCAAGAAGAAGATCGCGGCGTTCGTGGAGATGCTGAAGCGCGGCGAGACCATCCATCCGCAACGAAAACGCGATTCTGGCTGAACATTCTGACCGCGCTTGTCTCCCGCATCTTGTGCTTGTCCCGAACGCGGCCGGATCGCTGCTCAGCCTTCGATCCTGGCGATGTCGCCGACGATTGTTTTCGGCGAGCGTCGCCTGACATTTCGACAACATCTCTCATTCGTTTGATCGATGCAGGAACAAAGCTCCGTCCTCACAGTCGGTATGGTATATTAGCAGGCGCTGTTATGAGGTTTTTGCCCGTTCAGGAGCCGACTGGCACGTGGGCCGTGTTTGATGCGACCGTGGACGTGCCTGCGGATTTCGCAGGCAGTTGCCTTATCGGCTTGCCGCGGGAGCGGGCGGAGTGGCTCGCAGCAAGAGCCAATCGAGATGCTGCAAAAGGCACTTCGACTTGGCGGTTGTCAGCTGCCGGACCGGCAAAAGCCGCGGTTCTTAGACTTAGACCGTTAGGAGAGATTTCGATGATGCACGAACAGGTAATGGAAGCTGCGTTGGCAGCCAGAAATCAGGAAGTGGATATTTGTGGTGTCTTCGACATCACCAACAAAACCGATGCGCCAATTGGCTCTCGCCGATTGGGCGAGGCTATCCACTTTGTCGCCAATGCACCTATCGTTGGCTATGATGTTCACGCCGCCGTCATCCGATATGGCCCACTCGGAACCCCCAGCCTCAGAGCAACAGATTGCACACAGCTGTGGGAGAAGTTTGGCGAGGCCTTGCTGCAACACTGACGGGCTGACCTTTGGCGCGTATGGCACCACCATCGTGCAGGACACTTCCCTTGTGAGAACGACGTGGAAGCCTGGCGGGTGATATTGCAATCAAATTAGCGTGAGCGCATATTTTTTACCGGCTGGACTCGCAACCGGCCAGGCCCGGCGGCCGGCCGCCAACGGGCCGTCAGGCCGCCAACAAATGGTTCGGCAGGCCCGACGGTCCCCCCCTTGGCAAGGTCGCCGGAAACAAAGCATGATGCGGCGGCAAAACGGGTTTGGGAGAATGACATGCCTAAGGTTTCGGAGCTCTTTTTCAAGACAGCCATCGTCTTTCTTATTCTGGGAATTGCAGCTGGCCTGCAGATGGCAATTTCAGGCGATCACGGCGCGTTTCCGGCTCACGCGCACATCAACCTGCTGGGATGGGTCACTAGTGCAATATTCGGCGGCTACTATGCGCTGAACCCGGCGAAGGCTGCCCGCAGGACGGCGATGATCCACTACGGCGTGTACAATCTCGGCTTGGTCGTGATGCTGCCGGCGCTTTACCTGATGCTGCAGGGAAATCCGGCGCTCGAGCCGATCGTCGCCACCGGCTCAATGATTGTCGCTGTCGCCGTGCTGATCTTTGCCTTCGTGGTTTTCTCCGGCGAAACAGAGCGCTCGGTCTCGGGAATACAAGCGGTTCCGCGCTAGACGCGTAGCGACACTAACGAGCCTGTCGAAGCCCGCGCTCTGGTGGAGCGCGGGTCGTTCGGCTTGTGGGCTGATCTGGGGTAAGGGGTGCGGCGCAGATGGAGCCGCTCAGTAGCGATCCTTCGCGCCCTCTGCAAATTACGAATTACGGTGACAGTGCACCATTTTCTTTTTCCCGCCTGTCGCGTTTCCCAATTTCACTGCTCTTTCCGGTTTGCTCGGCAATCACGGTCGAGAAGTGCTTCGCTGCCCATCGGTTGCGCGACATCGGCGGAGCGGTAATGCAAGTCGAGCCATGCGTTCAATTTACGCACAGCGACAGCCGAGCAAACATGACAAATAGTGCACTGTCACCGTAATTCTGTCGCCGTAATTCAAAGTGCACTGTCACCGTAATTCAAACGTCCGCTTGCTGACCCTTAGCTGACTCTCACAAGCTTCTTGCAAAGTGCAATGTTGTACGGAACGCATCCTTGCGACCCAAAGAAATGCCGCGCGTCGAGATTGGCTGCCCAGATGCCCATAGCAATTTCGTCGATACCTTCGCAAGCAGCTCGCTGTTCAACATGGCACATCAAAGCTGCGGCAACTCCACGACGACGAGCTTCCGGCATAACCGAGATGTGGTGCACCTAGATCAGGGGCCGAGGGAAAGTGAACGGCGTTTCTGGCAGCGACTGAATTTCAAACCAGACGTAGCCGACTGGAGCACGATCAATCTCAGCAATCGCGATCGAGCTCTTCGGATCAGCCAGCCTCGCTGCGAAGAATGTCCTCACCGCAGACGGATCGGCTGCCTGTTTGAAAACGTCTGGATGCAATTCAGCATGGAGACTCTGAACCACCTGATTGAGCCGAACGAGCGCGTCAAAGTCTGCCTCCGAGGCAGCCCGGATTTCCACTGACATTGAGACACCTCCCCGTTTGTAGACGACGCTGCGACGGTGATGTCTTTCTGTCAGCGAACGTCGGTCTTCCACCCATCTCGGCCATTGGCGGAGTTTTGACCCTAGTGATTAGTAGGCTGGTTAGTAGGCTACTAACCGAACCTTACCAAACGCCCGGAAAATAAAGGGTTTCTCGGGATTAGCTGGCGGAGAGAGCGGGATTCGAACCCGCGTTACGGTCTCCCGTAAACACACTTTCCAGGCGTGCGCCTTCAACCACTCGGCCACCTCTCCGTCCTTTTAGCATCTTCGACGCGGCCGGTTTCGCCGTGCGGGTTGGGGAGATGCATCTCCTTTGGGATTCCGGCCCGGAATTCCGGCCGTGGGCGCCGTCAACCAGCGGATACCCTTTCCCCGCACCCGAGCCGTCAAGCAACAGGCGCGGGGCTCATCTAGTCGATCCGGTGCCGAATGCCAAGACACTCTATTCGCTTTGCCGGACAGGGATGCTCAGCCCATGGCATCAGTGTGCTCGTTGGGCGCCTACAAACCAGTCGGCCGCGGCGTCTTCGCCGTCTGGCTCGTCAGCCGGCCCAGGTGCAAGCCGCCGGCGTAAGTTCAACTTCGCGTGTCGCGATTGCAGACGAAGCAGGTAAATCCTATTTAACAGTCCGACACGACATTCCGATAAACTCCTGGGGAGGAAGGGTCTGGATGTTCCGCTTCGTCTTTCGTCTCGCTGCAATGGTCGCGCTTTCGGTTTCGGTCATCATGGCCGTGCTCGACGCGACCCGGTCGGTGGCGGCTTCGGCGCTGGTGATGACCCCGCTCAACACCAGCTGGCTCGCCGTCTCACCGGCCACGCGCAGCGCCTTTGAAAGCTTCGTCCGCGACAAGCTCAATCCGCTGCTGTGGGACGGCGCCATCGCCTGGGTGCTCAGCCAGCCCGGCTTTGCCGTGTTCGCGGTGCTGGCCTTCGTTCTTTATGCCATCGGCTACAGGCGGCAGCGCCCCAGCGGGCGGTTCGCCGCGACCTAAAATTCCTGCGTTCCCGGATCCAGCATTCCCCGGATCGGGGAAGGCTCAAGCAAGAAGAAAAGGAAATCGCACATGTTTCTCAGCGATATGCTGAACAAGAAGCTCAACCTGCCGAAGCCCTCCGAGGCGTTGCCCGGCCGCGACCGGCCGATCCCGACGGCATCGAAGCATTTCGTCTCGAACAGGCCGCTCAAGGGTCCCTATCCCGAAGGGCTTGAGACGGCGATGTTCGGGCTGGGCTGTTTCTGGGGTGCCGAGCGCCTGTTCTGGCAGGTCGATGGCGTCTGGGTCACGGCGGCCGGCTATGCTGGCGGCGTCACGCCCAACCCGACCTATCAGGAAACCTGCACCGGGCTCACCGGCCATGCCGAAGTCGTGCTCGTCGTCTACGATCCGAAGATCGTGTCCTATGCCGAGCTTTTGAAGCTGTTCTGGGAAAGCCACGACCCGACGCAAGGCATGCGCCAGGGCAATGATGTCGGCACCACCTACCGTTCGGCGATCTACACGTTCAACGACGCGCAACACCAGGCGGCGCTCGCTTCGCGCGATGCTTACGAGGCTTCGCTGCGCGGTGCCGGACGCGGCAAGATCACCACCGAGATCGCGCCGGCGCCGGAATTCTACTTCGCCGAGGAAGACCACCAGCAATATCTGGCGAAGAACCCCTACGGCTATTGCGGCCTGCACGGAACCGGCGTCTCCTGCGCCATTCCGGCCGCCGTCTCCGCCTGATTTTGCGCCCCTGACGCAAGGAATATGCTGTGGGGGGGGGGGGGGGGGGGCCGGCGGTTTGAAATGTGGGTAATAAAAAAGGATGTTTTTTTTTTGGGGGGGGAGGGTTGGGGCGGCGGGGGGGGGG
>NZ_JAMYOU010000016.1:0-144572 GCF_040319995.1 Mesorhizobium sp. M0815
CCCGCGCGGGCCCCCCCCCCACCCCTCCCCCCCCCCCCCCCCGGCGGCCCCGCGGGGTCCCCCGCCCGCCCCCCCCCCCCCCCCCCCCCCCCCGGGGGGCGCCGCCCCCAGGACCGGTCCGCAAGCGGCGGATGGCGATGCCGGCGACAGCCAGCTCGTGGGCGGCCCGCGATGCCGGCGGCAGCGGCGAGGGATCGAAGCCGTCCAGCCTGCGCTCGGCTTCGTCTAGATGACCAATCAGCAGCAGGCGCCGAACTTCGAGGTTGCGCGCATGCGCGGCGTTGACGCGGTCGCCATGCTTTTCAAGCGTCGCCCGCGCGGTGTCGAGTGCCTTGGCCGGCCAGGCGAGGTCGCGCGAGACGAGCGCGATCTCGGCCTCGGCGACGATACACCTCGCGCGGGCCACGGCCTCCCTCGGGCTGAATGCGTGCGCCGCCCTCTTGAGAAGAACCTTCGCCCTATTCAGGTCGCCAAGCTGCGCCATCGCGATACCGCGCAACGCAAGGGCCGGCGCATCGTCGCGCAGCGCAACCCGTTTCAAGGCGCCGAGCGGATCGCCCGCCGCGAGCGCATGCGCCGCGGCCGTGATCAGCGAGTCCATCGGAATCCCGTCACACTTGTCACTCCCATGGCTTCGACATCCGGCGCTAAGTCCATCTCACCAACCAGTCGTATCGAGAATGGCGACTGTAGCCAACCTGAGTTGCGACGCGCCTGAGTTGCGGCGCGATTATGCACTGAGCTCGAACACAACGATAAGCACTAGGAGAGACGCAATGAAGATCGAAGGCACAACTATCCTGGTGACTGGAGCCAATCGGGGCATCGGTCGGGCACTGGTCGAGGAAGCCCTGAGCAGAGGCGTAAAGCGCGTCTATGCCGCAACCCGCCAAGCCATGGCTCACCCCGACCGGCGTGTAACGTCCCTGACCATGGATGTAACGAACGCCGCGCAGATCCGGGAGGCCGTCGAGAAAATCGATGCTCTCGATATCCTCATCAACAACGCCGGCGTATCGCCCTTCGACGACCTCAGCGACCGTCGCGTGCTCGAACAACAGCTCGCCGTAAACCTCTTCGGCGCGTATGACGTGACCCAGGCTCTGCTGCCGTTGCTGGCCCGGTCGCGGGGAGCCATCGTCAACATTCTGTCGCTGGCCTCGATTGCCGCCGTGCCGTTCAGTCCGGCTTACTCGATCTCGAAGGCGGCCTCGTTCTCACTGTCACAGTCGTTGCGCACCCTCTTGGCCGGACGGGGTGTCAGCGTCCACAGGGTCCTTCCCGGCCCCGTGGACACGGACATGACACGGGGCCTGGACATCCCGAAGGCCTCTCCGGAGTCTGTTGCGCGAGCGATCCTGGACGGCGTGGAGAACGGCGAGGAGGAAATCTTCCCCGATCCCATGTCGGAATCCGTGGCGGAGGGTTGGCGCAGCAGTGCGGTCAAGGCGCTTGAACGCCAGTTTGCAGCCTATGCGGAAGCAAGCCCGTCAAGTGAAGCAAGCCCGTCAAGCAGTGGGCACGAAAGAAGCAGCGAAACGATTACCCGCGAGGCCCATCCTTGCTGCTCGGCCTGAAATTGCGGACGCTTGTGCAGGGGGCGGCGGCATCGCCGCTCTGGGCGGAAGCGAATCCCCACAAGCGAAACGGAGCATCATTTTCGCTTGTCGAAATGCGCTTCAGCTTCTTGTCGCCTGATACGCCTCTGATATCGCCGCCGGGCGAAAAAGACGATCAAGTCTGCCAGCCAACCTGGAGCATTGAGATGGAGCAAGGCATCACGCGCGCTATCAATTTGCCGACCATTCATCGCTACATTGGAAAAATCCGAGGGTTCCGTTTGTCGAGCTTCGACCCATTGACGAATACTCGCCCCGTCCGGCAGTTTCGCCGCAAAAGCCAGTTCACGTCTCATGCAAACCCACTCCACCCGGTGGCGCAATTCCTCCTCATAGCCAATGCCTCGCTGATGGAGACGCGCATGCGTCGCCTCATGCACTATCGCGCTGGCGATCTGGTCGGTCAGCGTGTGCTCGCCTAGAACAAATCGCCGATCAAGCTCGCAAGTCGAAGTCGATTTCACAAATTGCGCAGCGGCACCTGGATTGATTGTGATCCAGATCCGTTTGAGATCGCGGACCAGACGGCTGTATCGAACAGGGTCAAATTCTTGAATCAATCGCAGCGCGGCGGCAACCTTATCTGCATCTTTCCCACCGCTCTCGCCATTATAGAAAACTGGCAACCCATCGATCGTTCTCTTGTCGATCGACTTTATAGCCAACCAGCTGAAAACACGGATCACTATCTCTGAACCACGCCGCTTTTCAGTCTTCTCCGGATGGGGCAAGACTTTCCTCAGTTGCGGTCGTCGGGGAAACTTGGAATAGGCATGAACTCGACGCCGTCGTCGGCGAGGCTCTTGGCCTCGTCCAGCGTCGCCTCGCCATAGATGCCGCGCGGATCGCTTTCGCCGAAATGGATCTTGCGCGCTTCCTCGGCGAATTTGTCGCCGACATAGTCGGCATTCTCGCGCACCTTGTCGGCCATGGCCTTGAGCTGCGCCAGCGCCTGCTTCTGCGCCTCGCCCATGGCCAGCGCGATGCTTTCGCGCTTGCGCCCGGTGGAGACGGCAGGCGCCATCAGCGCCTTGTCGACCCTGTGCGAGCCGCAGGTCGGGCAGTCGACGAAGCCGCGCTTCTTCTGGGTGTCGAAATCGTCGTTGCTGCGGAACCAGGCTTCGAATTCGTGCTCGTGTTCGCAGATCAGGGAAAAGCGGATCAAGAGGCGGCACCCCTGAGACGCGGCGCCTGCGCCAAACCGGCGTTTACGGCAAAATCGCGTGCGTTTTTGAGATTCGGTATCTTCTTGCGCGCTGCGACCGACTGCGCCGGGTCGATTTCGGCGACGATCACCGCCGGCTCGTCATGCGCTGCTTCGGCGATGATGCGGCCCCAGGGATCGACGATCAGCGAATGGCCATAGGTTTCGCGACCGTCTTCGTGCACTCCGCCTTGCGCGGCGGCGACGACATAGGCGCCGTTCTCGATGGCGCGCGCCCTGAGCAGCACATGCCAATGCGCTTCGCCGGTCTGGCGGGTGAAGGCGGCGGGCACCGCAAGCAGATCGGCGCCGGCCAGCGCCTCGGCGCGGAACAGCTGCGGGAAGCGCAGATCGTAGCAGACGGCAAAGCCCAGCTTCGCGCCATCGATTTCGGTGACGACAGCCTCCGTGCCCGGCTCATAAGCGGCGGATTCGCGCCAGCTCTCGCCATTGTCGAGATCGACGTCGAACATGTGGATCTTGTCATAGGTGGCAATCGTGGCGCCGTCAGGCCCGAACAGAAGTGCGCGGTTGGCGAGCTTGCCGTCGGCGCGCAGAATGGCGGTCGAGCCGATATGCAGGAAGATGCCGAGTTCGTTGGCCAGCTTCCGCGACGTCGAGACGATGATGTCTTTGTCTTCGGAGGTGAACGAAGCGGCCCGGGCTTGGCTGTCGCGGATCAGCGCGCCGGTCATTTCCGGGGTCTGGATGTAGCTCGCGCCCAGGCCTGCCGCCTCGCGCACCAGCCGTTCCAGATCGACCGCATTGCGCTCCGGGCTGGTTCCCGAACGCATCTGGATCGCCGCCGCCTTGAAACCAGTCATCGTCATGTCCTTACCTGGCCGAGCCGTTGGCGAGCAATCTGTCCAGCCGTCCTTCCGCCTCCAATTCGTGGAGATCGTCGGAGCCGCCGACATGCGTGTCGCCGATGAATATCTGCGGAAAGGTGGAACGGCCGTGAGCCCGGGAGATCATCTCCTGGCGCAGCTCCGGCGAGAAGGAGGCGTCGTGCTCGGTGTAGGCGACACCCTTCCTGTCGAGCAGCCGCTTGGCCGCAGTGCAATAGCCGCACATCATCCGCGTGTAGATCGTCACATCGACCATCGGTCAGCAACCCTGCCTCGTTCCGCTGTCATATAGGCTATATAGGCGCCGATTCGTCGGCCCGAAAGTCCCCCGGCAGCACGCGCGCGAAGGTCAGTACGTCGACTGCGCCGGCACCGCCCTTTTTTAACGCCCTGGCGACCGCACGGACCGTGGCGCCGGTGGTGTAGACATCGTCGATCAACAGCACCCGGCGGCCGGCGATTTCGATCTCCGCTTCATCAGGCACTGTGAATGCGGCGCGCACATTTTCCTCGCGTTCCCGCCGCTCCAGCCCGACCTGCTGGCGCGTGAGTTTGACGCGCTTGATGGCTGATGGCGCGAAAGGCCGATCGCCGAGCTGCGCCACCGCCCGCGCCAGTTCCGCCGACTGGTTGAACTGCCGCCTGAAGAAGCGCCGCCAGTGCAGCGGCACCGGCACGACCACCTCGGCCTCGGCGATGAGCTCGGCACCGGCGCGAAGCATCCAGCGCGCCATCCACGGCGCCAGATCGGTGCGGTCCTGGTATTTCAGCCCTTGCACCATCTGGCGGGCAACGCCGGAATAGGCAACCGCCGCCCGCGCGCGCTCGAATGGCGGCGGGTCGGCTATCGCCTCCGCCGACAGGAACCCCTCACCCATATTGTGGGTGAACGGCGTGCCCATCACCGGGCACCATGGCCGTTCCAGCAGCCTGAGTTTCGGCCAGCAGGCGCCGCACAACACGCCGGGTTGCGAGACATGGCGGCGGCAGCCGGCGCAGACCGGCGGGAACAACAGGCGCGCCGGCCAGCCCAATGCCTTGCGGGCAATGCTCTTGATCGCAATACGCTTGATCTCCGGCATGGGATCGGCCACGTGGTTGGTCCTCCGCATCACTATATCAGAGAGCGAAGCACAAGGACCTGCCCATTGCAGCTTGTAATCGACACCTCGCTCTGGCTGGCGCACAAGCGTCGGGCACTGGCCCGCCCTATCGCCGGGGCGGATTTCCTCATGCGGCGGGCGGCCGAGGATCTTGCCGACCGGCTCGGCGCCGTCGAACGCAAGTTCGGCAAGGCGGCCTCATTGTTTTGCCAGACGCCGGCAGCAGCAGAGGTGCTCGCAGAAAGCGGCAAGGTAGCGGAAAACGTGCGCGTCGAGGCCGACGCCGCTTTCCTCGACGGCCGGCCAGGAGTGGTGGCGCCGTTGGAAACCGTGCCATTCGAGCCGGAAAGCCTCGATCTTGCTGTCTCGCTGCTGTCGCTGCAGGCGATGAACGACATTCCCGGCATGCTGGTGCAGATCCGCCGGGCGCTAAAGCCGGACGGGCTTTTCCTCGGCGCCTTCGCCGGCATAGGCACGCTCTCCGAACTGCGCGAAAGCCTGCTTGCCGCCGAGACCGAGCTCTACGGCGGCGCCAGCCCGCGTGTGATCCCGTTCACCGATGTCCGCGACGCCGGCGTGCTGCTGCAGCGCGCCGGCTTGGCGCTGCCGGTTGCCGACGTCGAGACGATTACGGTGCGCTACGATTCCCTCTTTGGCCTGGTCGCCGACCTGCGCGCAATGGGCGAGACCAGCGCGCTTGTCGACCGCAGCAGACGGCCGGGCACCCGAGCGCTGTTCGCGCGCGCCGCCGAAATCTATGCGGAGCGGTTTTCGGACGCCGATGGCCGCGTCAGGGCGAGTTTCTCGGTGGTCTGGATGTCAGGCTGGGCGCCCGATGCCTCTCAGCAAAAACCGCTGAAGCCGGGCTCCGCAAAAATATCGCTGAAGACGATCCTGGAAAACCCCGGCGGCCCCTGAGCATATCCCTGCGCAAAAGCTAGGCGTAGCCCTGCGCAACAGCCGAGCGAATCACTGCGCAAATGCGTTGGCAAGCCTGCTGCTGTTGTCGCTGAACAGCCACTCGATCGCACCGGCAGCCTGGCCGATGCCTGTGACAATGGCAAGCGACAGCACGGCCACGATCAAACCATATTCGATAGCCGTCGCACCCCTCTCGTCTTCTAAAAATCGTTGCAGCAAGATTTTCATGGGCGCCCATCCCTCTTGCCGGAACCTAGCGCCGACCCGTTAAGAAAGATTAACGTGACAGGCTTAACGCGCGGTGAAACAGCTGCATTCCAATGCATGTCGCGCAAAAGTGTGCAGCGGTTTTGCGATAACGACATGCATCGAAACATAAGCGCGTCGCACGAGGCCGGTCGAACGCGACGCGCTTCAGATATCTGTTGAGGACGTCAGCAGTCACCGCTGCTTCTGCCATCGGCCCGAATGACGCAAACCGAACTGGGCAGCGGCTGCAGCACGCTCTTGCGCAGCGTATAGCTGTCGCGCTGGCCGATCGAGCCGGTGCTCATTGTATCAAGCCCATCGCGGGCAAACTGCGATCGGGTCCGGCTGTCGAGGTAGGGTGTCGCGATCAAGGCCAGAGCCACCGCGGCCGAGCCGAACAAAAGGGCGATGCGCAATATTCCCATGCCAGCATTGGCGGCGCCAGGAAGGCGATCGGGCCAAGGCAAGTCCCAGTCCTTGTCGAAGCTCATGCAAATCGCTCCCCAGCGGTGGAATCGGCGTAACCGCTTTGCGTCAATTTTTCACGGCCAGATAAATCTTTCATTAACGCTGCTGATATCGCTTCGCGGAGCTGCCCGGTTTACGGGAGATCGGCCGTTACAGCAGATCGATGAGGAACTGGATCAGCGGGGCATCGGCCGGCGGCATTGGAAAATCGCGCATCTGGCGCGGCCGCACCCATTTCAGCACCTGCCGTTCCTTCGGCTGGGCAATGCCGCGGAAGCGACGGCAGACGAACAGCGGCATCAGCAGGTGAAAATCATCGTAGGAATGGCTGGCAAAGGTGAGTGGTGCCAGGCAAGGGATATCGGTCTCGATGCCGATCTCCTCATACAGTTCGCGGATCAGGCATTGTTCCGGCGTTTCGCCGGGCTCGACCTTGCCGCCCGGAAACTCCCATAGGCCGGCGAGTTGCTTGCCTTCGGGCCGCTGCGCCAAAAGCACGCGCCCGTCGGCATCGACTAGCGCGCAGGCCGCAACCAGGAGCAGGCGCTTGCCGACCGTGTCTGAGCCGCTCATGCGCCTTGTGGCCGGCGATAGTGATAGCGATAGACTTCGTCGAATCCGAGCAAACGGTAAAGCGCCAGCGCCGGCGCGTTGTCCGCCTCGACTTGCAGCCAGGCTTCCCGCGCCCCGCGCAGTCGCGCCCATTTCAGCGCCGATCGGATGAGGTGGCGGCCATGGCCCTGGTTGCGCACCGATCTGTCGGTGGCGATCTCGAACAGCCCGGCAAGGTCGCCGTCATGCACGCAGATCAACGTTGCCAGCGGCTCGCTGCCGTTCTCCAGCGCAAACAGCCCGGCCTCCGGCTGGATGGCGCCAATGATCTCCGACAGGCCGGGCCGTAGCGACACGTCCGAACCGCTCACCTTGAGCGCTGCGCCGATGAAACGGCTGATGTCCTTCAACGGAATCTGGTCCATGGCGTCGTCGAGCATGGCGTCCGCCAGCGGCAGCCGCATGACCAGCGACTCCGCGAATGTGCTCCAGCCCTCGCCGTCGAGGTACTTTGAGAGATCCGGCCCAGACAGCGGCGAGACGCGAAAGGTCAGCGGCCTGCCATAGGCGTCGAAGCGACGGCTGGCGCGGCCGATGCGCTCGGCAATGTGCTGGATGTCGCCCGGATCGAGCGGATTGACCGAATTCAGCCGCTTGGCCGGATGGCCGGCCGTCAGCCGCACGACCCAGGTGCCGTCATAATGGACGGCGGCCGCCGGCCAGGCGCGAAAGCCAGCCGCCTCGTAGCGGCGCACGATCGCCAACACGCTTGCCGGATGTCTGGAAGCCAATGTCATCAGCTCCGATAATCGCCATTGATGGCGACATATTCCTTGGTGAGATCGCAGGTCCACACCGTCGCCTTGCCGCGGCCGATGCCGATATCGGCGCGGATGCGGATCTCGTCGCGCTTCATATACGCCGAAGTCGCCGCTTCGGAATAGGCGGCGTCGCGCTCGCCCTGATATGCCAGGCGGTTGTCGCCGAACCAGATCGACAGAAGGTCGCGGTCGGCCGGTTCGCCGGCCTTGCCGACGGCCATGACGACACGGCCCCAATTGGCGTCCTCGCCGGCGACTGCCGTCTTGACCAGCGGCGAATTGGCGATCGACAGCGCGATGCGCTTGGCCGAGCGGGCCGATTTGGCCCCGGTGACGGTGACCTCGACCTGCTTGCGGGCGCCCTCGCCGTCGCGCACCACCTGTAGCGCCAGCGACTTCAACACCTTGCCGAGGGCACGGCGGAACGCGCCGAGGCGCGCATCCTTGGGGTCGGAAATCGCCGGCGCGCCACGCCTGGCGGCAGCAGCTGTGGCGAACATCAGCAGCGTGTCGCTGGTCGAGGTGTCGCTGTCGACGGTGACCGCGTTGAAGGTCTTGGCCGTGCCGCGCGACAAGAGATCCTGCAGCGCCGGTGCTGCGATCGGCGCATCGGTGGCGATGAAGGAAAGCATCGTCGCCATGTCGGGCGCGATCATCCCCGCGCCCTTGGCGATGCCGTTGATGGTGACGTCGGCATTGCCGAGCTTGACCGTCGCGGTCGCCAGTTTGGGATAGGTGTCGGTGGTCATGATTGCCTTGGCGGCTTCGGTCCATAATTCCGGCTTGCCGTCCTTGATCAGCCCGGCCAGCAGGTGGCTGAACTTACCAGTATCGAGCGGTTCACCGATGACGCCGGTCGAGGCCAGGAACACCTCGCCTGGCGTGCAGCCGGCCGCCTTCGCCGCCGCCTCGCCCGTGAGTGCGGTCGAAGCGCGGCCCTTCTGGCCGGTAAAGGCATTGGCATTGCCGGAATTGACGACCAGAACGCGCGCCTTGCCCGCCGTGAGGTTTTGCCGGCAGAAGTCGACCGGCGCCGAGGGGCATTTCGACCTGGTGAACACCCCGGCGACGGTGGTGCCGGCGTCGAACACCATGGCCAGCAGATCGGTACGGTTCTTGTATTTTATGCCGGCCTCGGCGGTGGCGATGCGCACGCCCTCGATGGTCGGCATCTTGGCATATTTCTTCGGCGCGAGCGGCGAAACCTGTGCGGACATGGAAGACCCCGGGCGGGAAAATCGCGAAAGGAACGCCGGTTTGCCCGATAGCGCGCGTCGGCGCAAGCCGTTTTCACAGCCGTTACGGGTGCCGGACGCCTGACACTGCCTCATGCCGCAAGCAGGGCTGTTGCAAATTTGTTGGCATCGCTGCGGCCGATAGCGCTATGATCCTGCCCCATGGGCAGGCTTGTGGTCTTGGCACTGGCGTTTCTGGGCTTTCTGCTGCTGCGCGCGGATGCGCAGACGGCGCGGCGCGTGGCGCTTGTGGTCGGCAACGGCAGCTACGCCAAAGCCGGCACGCTGGCCAATCCCGTCAACGATGCGCTCGACATTGCCGACAAGCTGCGCGCCATCGGTTTCGAAGTGATCGAAGGCAACGATCTCGGCAAGCGCGAGCTCGAACGCAAGATCGGCGAATTCTCCGATGCGCTGCAGGGCGCCGGTGCCGGGCTGTTCTACTATGCCGGCCACGGCCTGCAGGTCGACGGGCGCAACTTCATCGTGCCGGTCGACGCCAGGCTGGACATGCCGGTCAAGCTCCAGCTCGAGGCCGTGCCGATCGACGAGGTCCTCGACATCATGGAGCAGCAGACCAAGGTCAGCCTGGTCTTCCTCGATGCCTGCCGCAACAACCCGTTTGCGCGAAGTCTCAGCCGCAGCGCCACGACGCGCTCGGCGACGGCTCTCGCCGGCCTCGCCCAGTTCCAGTCGACACGCGGTTCATTCATTGCCTTCTCGACGGCGCCCGGCGCTGTGGCAATGGACGGGACGGGGCGCAACTCGCCCTTTGCGGCGGCACTTTTGCGGCATATGGCGGAGCCCGGACAGAGCATCAACGACATGATGATCGCGGTGCGCCGCGATGTCGTTTCCGCAACGCGCGAGGCGCAGCGTCCCTGGGAGCAGGGATCGCTGCTCGAGCGTTTCGAATTTGTGCCGGGCGGAGACAGTGCCCAGCAACCGAAACCGGCCGTCACCCCGGCGCCCGCGTCTGAGGTCGCAGCGCTCGAACGCTCCGTCGGCGACAAGGGCGCCATCGAGCAGTTTCTGCGCCACGACTATCTGGCGCCTGATGCCAAGGCGATGCGCGAGACCGTCAAGCGGCTTTACGGTGCGTCGGCCACCATCTACGGCACGCGCTACGACAGCGAGGCCATCGTCAAGGTCAAGACCGACTGGTTCGCGCAATGGGCGTCGTGGTCGTTCGGTCTCGAGCCCGGCAGCCTTGAGGTGACGCCGCACGGCAAGGACCGCGCCGATGCGGTTTTCGCCATGACCTACGATTATGTGCCGAAGGACCACTCGGCGCAGCGGCTGACCGGCAAGGCACGGGTCATGCTGGAACTCGTGCTGGCCGACGGCGAGTGGCGCGTTGCGTCGGAAACGTCGCAGGCGCTGGAATGAACATCACCGGACCGCTGGGTTAATGAACCCGCGAAACGCCCGCTGCACGCCCGGAATCAGTCCCCAGATCATGATCGAGACCATCAGCGGCGCGATGACCAGTGTACGCTGCCAGATTTGCCACTCCTTGGTCAGCGGAAAAACCATGTACAAAATGGCAGTGATCAGCGGGTAGACGCCGAGCAGCACCAGCAGGGCGAAGCGCAAGCGCGAAAAACGCGTGGCGACAGTCGAGGTCATTGCTGTTCTCCTTATCGTTACGGAACGTTCCGTTACATATGAAACGGATCGTTTCGTTTCGTCAAGGGGCTGTGTATGATGGCTGCTGAGATCATCGGCAAGGAAGACGAGATGGGCGAAACCACCGATCCCGGGCGCAAATCAGCCGGCGCACGGCGCAGCCCCGAAAGCGCCGATGCCATTCTCGATGCCGCCGAAGCGGTACTGGTCGAAGCCGGCTATTCCGGCTTCTCCATCGAGGCGGTGGCGCGGCGGGCGCGCGCCGGAAAACCGACGATCTATCGCTGGTGGCCAAGCAAGGCCGCTCTGCTGCTCGACGTCTACCAGCGGCAAAAGCGTGTCGACAATCCCGACACCGGGAACCTTGAGCAGGACCTCGTCGGCTTCCTGAAGAGCTTGTTTGCGCACTGGCGCGACACATCGTCGGGCAGCGTGTTCAGATCGCTGATTGCCGAGGCGCAGTCGGACGAAAAAGCGGCCGCCGCCCTTGCCGAATACGCGAGAGGCCGTCGTGTCCACACCGGCCAGATGGTCGAACGCGCCAAGGCAAGGGGAGAGGTGGCAGCCGATGTCGATGCCACTGTCGTCGCCGACCTGATCGCCTCGTACGCCTGGACGCATCTTCTGACGAACCGCCTCGACGAGGACGAAGCGACGCTGCACAGGGCGGTCGGCTATGTCTTGAAAGGCATCGTCGCTGGCGATGCCGGCGATGCCACGGCGGTCCGGCGGCAGCGTCGACGCATCATCGTTCGCCCTACCAAATAGAAGCGACAGGGCGGCAGCGCGCCCTGTCGTAGCTCAATCTGGCCTATTTCGCGCTTTCCAGTGCGTCGACCGTCTTCTTCAGGTTGGCATCGGGGATGTCGACCTTGGCGTTGGCGCGCAGCGACTTGACCAGCGCGAAATACTTGTCGCGGATGACCGCCTGGCGGGCCTGGTCCTTGACCTCGTCGAAGGCCGGCGGCTGCTTGGTGCGCTTGTCCTCGACCTTGATGACGTGCCAGCCGAACTGCGACTGTACCGGCTGCTCGGTGTATTTGCCGACCGCCAGCGCAAACGCCGCCTTGTCGAATTCCGGCACCATCTGGCCAGGCCCGAACCAGCCGAGATCGCCGCCGCTGGTCTTGCCGCTCGGATCGCTGGTGTGCTCGTTGGCAAGCTTCTGGAAATCGGCACCGCCGTCGAGCTGCTTGATGATGGCGTCCGCCTCTTCCTTCGTCTTCACGAGGATGTGACGGGCGTGCACCTCGTTGGTGGGCGGCGTGTTGGCGATTTCCTGGTCGTAGCGGGCGCGGACCTCGGCATCGGTAACTTTGTCGACGACGCCCTTCTCGACCATTTCGCCATGCAGCGCGCGCTGCTGCAGGAATGCCATGCGGCGCTGGAAGTCGGGATCCTTGTCGAGGCCGGTGGTCACCGCCTGGGCCGCCATCACGCGGATTTCGATCGCCGCCGACAGCGCCGCGGCGCGGCGCTGCTCGGGCGGAAGCTGCGCGAACTGCTGCGACAGCTCGCCCTCGGCAAGCCCAAGGTCTGCCTCGGTCAGCGTCTGGCCGTTGATGGTGGCGACCACGGCGTTCGGATCGACCGGCTTGGCCGCCGGGGCGGGTGCCGCCGGCTGGGCAGGGGCGGCTTCCTGCGCCATCAACGGCGACAGCGAGAGGGCCGACAGCCCGAATGCCAGACCAAGGCTGGCGAGCGACGCGCGGCGGAACAATACAGACATTACGATTATCTCCAAAGCGGGGTAGCTAGAGCGGAATGGCTTCCAGACCAGCAGGATTGTGGCGGAATTTGGCGCGGTCGACAGGGCGAGCGCGGCGTTGACATCGAATGAGCCCCCTCTTATCTGTCCAACGACTTTGCGTCCAGAACCGTTTTCCGGGCGCTTTTTGCGTTTGTCCGCGTTCACGCGGATTTGATGGGGGCCGGCCGGCGCCCGTCGCAATGACTTGGAATGCTATCGAAAGGGCCATTGGATGGTCAGTCTCGGCGGTCTCGCCCGTAAGGTTTTCGGCTCCTCCAACGATCGTCGGGTCAAATCGACCCGGCCGCGCGTCGAGGCGATCAATGCCATGGAAAACGAGATGCGGGCGCTTTCCGACGCCGAGCTTCAGGCCCGCACCGACAAATTCCGCCAGGACATCGCCAACGGCGCCAGCCTCGACGACCTTCTGGTGCCGGCCTTCGCTACCGTGCGCGAGGCCGCCCGCCGCGTGCTCGGCATGCGGCCGTTCGACGTGCAGCTGATCGGCGGCATGGTGCTGCACAATGGCGGCATCGCCGAGATGCGCACCGGCGAAGGCAAGACGCTGGTGGCGACGCTGCCGGTCTACCTTAACGCGCTCGCCGGCAATGGCGTCCATGTCGTCACCGTCAACGATTACCTGGCCACGCGCGACTCCGAATGGATGGGCCGCGTCTACAAATTCCTCGGCCTCAAGGTCGGCGTCATCGTCCACGGCCTGTCCGACGAGGAGCGCCGCGTCGCCTACGCCGCCGACGTCACCTACGCCACAAACAACGAGCTCGGCTTCGACTATCTGCGCGACAACATGAAATACGAGCGCGCCCAGATGGTGCAGCGCGGTCACAGCTACGCCATCGTCGACGAAGTCGATTCCATCCTGGTCGACGAAGCCCGCACGCCGCTGATCATTTCCGGTCCGCTCGAGGACCGTTCGGAAATGTACAACACCATCGACACCTTCATCATCCAGCTGCAGCCGCAGGACTACGAGATCGACGAGAAGCAGAAGACCTCGATCTTCACCGAAGAAGGCACCGAGAAGCTGGAGAACATGCTGCGCGATGCCGGCCTGCTCAAGGGCGAGTCGCTCTACGACGTCGAGAATGTCGCCATCGTCCATCACGTCAACAACGCGCTGAAGGCGCACCGGCTGTTCCAGAGGGACAAGGACTATATTGTCCGCAACGGCGAGATCGTCATCATCGACGAGTTCACCGGCCGCATGATGCCCGGCCGCCGCTATTCGGAAGGCCTGCACCAGGCGCTCGAGGCCAAGGAGCATGTGGCGATCCAGCCGGAGAACCAGACGCTCGCCTCGGTCACCTTTCAGAACTATTTCCGCCTCTACAAGAAGCTGGCCGGCATGACCGGCACGGCGCTGACCGAGGCCGAGGAATTCGCCAACATCTACAATCTCGACGTCACCGAGATCCCGACCAACCTGCCGGTCATCCGCATTGACGAGGACGACGAGGTCTACCGGACGGTAGAGGAGAAATACAAGGCGATCGTCAAGGAGATCAAGGAAGCCCGCGCCAAGGGCCAGCCGACGCTGGTCGGCACGACTTCCATCGAGAAGTCGGAGCAACTGGCTGAACGCCTGCGCAAGGAAGGTTTCAAGGATTTCGAGGTGCTGAACGCCCGCCACCACGAGCGCGAGGCGGCGATCGTCGCCCAGGCGGGCAAACCGGGCGCCATCACCATCGCCACCAACATGGCCGGCCGCGGCACCGACATCCAGCTCGGCGGCAATGCCGACATGCGCATTGCCGAGGAGCTTGGCGACATGCCGGCCGGCCCCGAGCGCGAGGCCAGGGAAAAGGACATCCGCGACGACATCGCCCGGCTGAAGGAAAAGGCACTCGCCGCCGGCGGTCTTTATGTGCTCGCCACCGAACGCCATGAATCGCGCCGCATCGACAACCAGTTGCGCGGCCGCTCGGGCCGCCAAGGCGATCCCGGCCGCTCGAAATTCTTCCTGTCGCTGCAGGACGACCTGATGCGCATCTTCGGCTCCGAGCGCATGGACGGCATGCTGCAGAAACTCGGCCTCAAGGAAGACGAGGCAATCATCCATCCGTGGATCAACAAGGCGCTGGAAAAGGCGCAGAAGAAGGTCGAGGCGCGCAACTTCGACATCCGCAAGAACCTGTTGAAATATGACGACGTCTCGAACGACCAGCGCAAGGTGGTGTTCGAGCAGCGCATCGAGCTGATGGACGGCGAAGGCTTGTCCGAGACCATCACCGAGATGCGCGAAGGCGTCATCGAGGAGATCGTCGCCAAGAACATTCCCGAAAACGCCTATGCCGAGCAGTGGAACGTCGCCGGGCTCAAGGCCGAGATCGCCGAATTCCTCAATCTCGATCTGCCGGTCGAGGACTGGGTCAAAGAAGAAGGCATTGCCGAGGACGACATCCGCGAGCGCGTCAGCCAGGCTGCCGAAGCCGCCGCCAAGGAGCGCGCCGAGCGCTTCGGCCCCGACGTGATGACCTATGTCGAGCGCTCCGTGGTGCTGCAGACGCTCGACCATCTGTGGCGCGAGCACATCGTCAATCTCGACCATCTGCGCTCGGTCGTCGGCTTCCGCGGCTATGCCCAGCGCGATCCGCTGCAGGAGTACAAGGGCGAGGCGTTCGAGCTGTTCCAGGCGATGCTGGGCAATCTGCGCCAGGCCGTCACCGCGCAATTGATGCGCGTCGAGCTGGTCCGCCAGGCGGCGGACGCGCCGCCGCCCGAGGCCCCTGACATGTTCGGCAGCCATATCGACGGCAGCACCGGCGAAGACGATTTCGACGGCGGCGAGACGGCCGTGCTGGTCCGCCAGGAAAGCAACGCCATCGTCGCCCCCGAAGACCGCGACCCGAAGAACCCGGCAACCTGGGGCAAGGTCGGCCGCAACGAGGCCTGCCCGTGCGGGTCGGGCAAGAAGTACAAGCACTGTCATGGGGCGTTTGCGTAAGGCTGCGCTTTCCTTCTCCCCGTGATGGGGAGAAGGTGCCCTAAGGCGGGGCGGCACGGACGTCTGCGACTAGCCAATCTCCCCACCTGAGGGGGAGATGGCCGGCAGGCCAGAGGGGGGCGGTGTCCCGCCGACACCAAAATACGCATTTCGAATTTTCTGTATCTCGACCGGCGGTGGTGTTTGAGTTTGAAATCTAATAGCCGGGTGACGCACGCGCTGATGTCCGCGCTTCATGAAGATCGGAACCTGCTAAAGTGGGTAAAGACACTACTTTGATTCAATAACCCCGTTCGAGGTCGATCTTGTTGGACAGAGGCTCTCCTCTGGCGACTTGACCGCAGAGATCGGCGGCCTGGTCGATTCCAGAATCCACCCAGAAGCTCGCGACATGAGGTGTGACGGTCACCTTGGGATGAGTCCACAACGGCGATGAAGCCTCCAGCGGTTCACGCTCAAACACGTCAAGACAAGCACCAGAAAGCTGACCTTCGTCGAGAGCGCGGATCAGGTCGGCTTCGTTGACATGCGCGCCCCTGCCGACATTCACAAGGTAGGCACCTCGCTTCATTTTTCCAAAGGCACTCAAGTTCAGTATCCCACGAGTCTCACCAGTCAGGGGAAGTGAACAGATAACGTAGTCCCGACTTGTGAGTGCGCCCGCAAGCTGGGCACGGCCAAAGTAACTGTGTATGCCAGGAAGCGTCTTTTGATGACGAGACCAGACTGCTGTGTCGTAGCCAAAGTCCGCAAACAGCTTTGCGGCCCAGCCACCGATCCGGCCCGCACCAAGCACAACTATTCTTGTCTCGGAGATCTTCCGCGGCGCGATCGGATTCCACAACTTGCGGGCTTGTAGACTCATGTAATCCGCAACATGCCGTTGCTGGCAGAGAACGCGAAGGACGATGTACTGCACCACTTCCGAAGCCTGCTCACGCGTTGCGAGCCTGATGAGCGGAACACTCTTGGGAAAGCTCTGAAGATCAATACCCTCGACACCGGCTCCCAAATAGACGACGGCGCTTAGCCCCGTCATGGCATCAAAAAAGCCAGGACTGGCGCCCTTGTCGATCAGCACAATGTCTATGTCACTTTTGTTCCCGGCGTCTGGCCAAAGCCTGAACTCCAGCTGCGGCACACGGGTTTTCAGCTCAGCAGCCCACACTTGTGCATCAATGTAGTCAGGATACTCATTGACCATCAGAACGGTAATGGGCTCGCCTAACACTTCGCCCCTCCCAGATTCAGGTAATCAGGCATCCACCGGATTACCGTTCTGTTGAGACTGAGGTTTGCGCAAACTGGCACCAGTTGCAAGATCAGACCCCGGCAAAAATGGCGTTGGTGATCCGCCAAAGCCGTGATGTCTGCCCGCTGCCGGCCGAGGATGTCGATTTCGCTTTCTTCAAGGCATAGTTCTCCCCTTGTTTTGCTGAAACGCATGACAACCGGGCCGGTCACGCCGGTGATGGATGGGGCGATGGCCGGAGTTCCGCGATCAGCCGCAGGATGTCGGTGAAGAGTTGCCTCGGGATAGCGACCTCCGCATCTGGAAGGCGACATAACGCCCATGGCTGATAACCTCGGCAACGATCTTGATGAGCTTCTTTGTGAGCTGGTAAGTGGTGCCAGAACATCCTTCCTGGCCTTTAGGTCCGGTTGGCATTCTTAGTTCTCCGCATGGCTAAAGACGACAGCGCCGTTGTCCTTACGAACTTCAACGGACACGATTCCATCGTCACCCTTTCGGGTTTGGAACATGGAGGTTGCATGATCTTTCGCGGTCTTCTCGTCGTCGAAGATCACCTTGTCGACGATGCCCTGCCTTCCATACCAAATGACAGTGTAGACCATTGTTGCTGCCATGCGTTCCGCTAAGCATATAGGCGTTTTCGCATATGGGGCAAACGAGATAGGCGTTTCCGCGTATTTCAAACTGAGACACTAAAGAGCAGGGTGAAGGGTTGCGCGAATGATGAATATGAAGCAGCGCGCCGCCCCTCATCCGCCTGCCGGCACCTTCTCCCCGTGAACGGGGCGAAGGAACACCCACCCAACCGTTTCTTAATGTGTTTTCGCTACACGCATAGCCAGAAAAGAAGCGGAAAACGGAGTGTGATCGGGGTGCGCTTTTCCGCGGCGACGACAGCCGGGCGGTTCCTGCCGCAGCGCTTTGCGCTGCGCATAAGGCCGCTGCTTGGCCTGATCGATGCCGTGCTGTTCAGCGCCGGCGAGCGCGGCGAAGCCGGCCGCATGTCGCTGATCGCCTTTTCGGTCCGCATCGTCAGCGCCGTCATCGCCTTCGTCAGCCAGGTCTTGATGGCGCGCTGGATGGGCTCGTTCGAATACGGCATTTTCGTCCTCGTCTGGGTAACGATGGTCATCGTCGGCAACCTCGCCTGCCTTGGCTTCCACACCTCGGTCATCCGCTTCATTCCCGAATATCGCGAGCGCGGCATGCTGGCCGAATTGCGCGGCATCGTGCAGGCCAGCCGGCTGTTCGTGCTGGTTGCCTCGACGGTGATCGCCGGTCTCGGCGCGCTCGGCGTCTGGCTGCTGTCGTCCTATATCGAAAACTATTACGTCATGCCGTTCATCCTCGGCATCATCTGCCTGCCGATGATCGCCATGTCCGACCTTCTGCAAGGGCTGGCGCGGGCCAATTCCTGGGCGCTGTTTGCGCTGTCGCCGACATTTCTGGTGCGGCCGCTGCTGATTCTGGCGTTCATGGCGCTGATGCTGCTGGCGGGCTACGCGCCCGATGCCAAAACGGCGATCTTTGCCGCAATCGCCGCCACCTACGCCACCACGCTCGGCCAGCTCATCGGCGTCACCTCGCGGATGGACAGACGGATCCCTGCCGGGCCGATGAAGCTGCATTTCGGCCAATGGTTCATCGTCTCGCTGCCGATCTTCCTGGTCGAGAGCTTCTTCTTCCTGCTCACCAATGCCGACGTGCTGATGGTCGGCGCCTATCTCGAACCCAACGACGTCGCCGTCTATTTCGCCACCGTCAAGACGCTGGCGCTGGTGCATTTCGTCTATTTCGCTGTCAAGGCCGGCGTTGCCCAGCGCTATGCGCAGTTCACCCATGGCGAGCCGCACAAGCTCGCCGCCTTCGCCCGCGAAACCGTGTCGTGGACGTTCTGGCCGTCGCTGGCGATGGCGCTGCTGGTGCTGGCCCTGGGCGAGCCGATGCTGACCTTGTTCGGCCCGGAATTTGCCGCCGGCTATCCGCTGCTGTTCCTTTTGGTGTTCGGCGTCGTCGCCCGGGCCGCCGTCGGCCCTTGCGAAAGCCTGCTCACCATGAGCGGCAACCAGAACATCTGCGCCGCCGTCTACGCCATGACGCTGGCCTTCAACATCGCGCTCAGCGTCGTGCTGATCCCGCTCTTCGGTCTGTGGGGCGCAGCGATGGCCACCGTCTTCGCCATGATCTTCGAGGCCGGCGCGCTGTCCTTCACGGTCTGGCGCAAGCTCGGCATCGCCATGGTCATTTTCGTGCCCGCCAAAGGAGCCGCCTGATGGCTGCCGTCCCCTTGCTCGAGGAAACCAGCGGCGGCCCGGCCGGCGCCATGGTGTCCGGCCTTGCCGGGCTTGCGCGCGAAGCCGATCCCGCCCATGTCGAGATCCTCGCCAACAACCGGCCCGAGCGCAAGCTTGCCATCTATCCGGCCTCCGCCGGCTTCGACCTGGTCGAGGAGCTCGACTATCTCTGCACCCGCACGATCGAGCCGAACGTCTTCTTCAATCCGCGCTTCCTGGCTCCGGCCATGCCGAGGCTCGAGGACCGCGAGGTGCGGCTGGCGGTCATCCGCGACGGCGACCAGTATCGCAACCGGCTGCGCCTGCTGGTGCCGTTCTCGGTCGAGCGGCCGATGGTGCCGCTCGGGATTCCCGTCATGCGCACCTGGTCGAGCCCGTTCGGCCCGATCGGCACGCCGCTGGTCGATCGCGACGATCCGATCGGCGTCATCGAGGATTTCTTCTCGATGCTGTCCAGGCCGCATCTCAAGCTGCCGAAGGTCTTCGTGCTGCCCGACATAAGGCTGGATGGTCCGGTGGCGAGCCTGCTCGCCAGCGTCGCCGAGACGCGCGGCCTGACGCTGGTCACCACCGGCAAGGCCGACCGCCCGGTGCTCGAAAGCGAGCTCGACGGCGAGGCGTATCTGAAGGCTTCGCTGCGCGCCCACCATTATCGCGAGTTTCGCCGCCTGAAGCGCCGCCTCGCCGACCTCGGCCGGCTGGAGCATGTCGTGGCGCGCGGGCCCGACGAGATCCGCCACGCCATCGAAAATTTCCTGACATTGGAGGCCGCCGGCTGGAAAGGCCGCGAGCGCACCGCCATGGCCATCGACCGCTACCGCGCCGCCTTCGCCCGCGAGGCGGTGCACCGGCTGGCCGAGCAGGATCTTTGCCGCATCCATTCGCTGACGCTCGACGGCCGCACCATCGCCTGCCTGGTCGTCTTCGTCGAGGCCGGCGTCGCCTATACCTGGAAGACCGCCTATGACGAGACGCTCGCCGCCTATTCGCCGGGCACGCTGCTGATGATCGAGGTGACCAGGCAGCATCTCGACGACCCCAACATCATGATGACCGATTCCTGCGCGGTGCCCGACCACCCCGTGATGAGCCGGCTGTGGAGCGAACGCAAGCCGATGGGCACGCTGGTGATCGGGCTGACGCCGGACGCCGACCGCCCCGCCCGCCAGGCGGCCTCGCAGCTTCACCTCTACCGCGAGACCCGCAACATGGCGCGCCTGCTGCGCAACCGGATGAGAAGCCTGCTGCGGCGACGGTAGCGCATCGGGTCCAAAGGGGGACCCGGCCCGGCCGACCGTCTCCGCACCATCGACCTGCTCCGGCCTAGGTCGTCAGGGTTAATTCTCCCGATCAGCGGAAAGGATTAGCATCGACGCAGTCCCAACAGGGATGAGGCGATCAATTACGGCCGCGCGTCCAGCATCACTGCCGCCTCGGTCCTGCACGGCCAGAAGAAAAATCTGGGAGGAATGCATGACGAAAACAACTCACCTCAGGCGTCTCGGTATCCTCACATTGGCAGGTCTCGTCGGCGCGTGTCTGAACGCCGCCGCTCCTCGGGCCGCCGAACCCGACAAGGCCGAGATCGATGCCCTGCGTAAATCGCTGTCCAGGTATGAAGACTACAAGGTTGCCATTCGCGAGCTTTATCTGTCGACGGTTGGATGCGTCTTCTACAGCGGCGAAAAGGTAGAGGGAGCGATGGACTACCCGAAGGGCGCGATGGGCATCCATTTCGTCAACGTCACGACTGTCGGCCCGACCGCGGATCCGACGCGCCCCAATGTGCTGATCTATGAGCCGGTCGGCGGCGAATTGCGCCTGGTCGGTGTGGAATGGCTCGTGCCCTTGACGCCGGACACCAAGGAGCCGCCGAAGCTCTTCGGCCAGACATTCATGGGGCCTATGGAGGGGCATTATCCGCTCATCCCGAAGGAGTTCCACCACTACGACCTTCACGCCTGGCTGTTCAAGGAGAACCCGCTCGGAATGTTCAGCCCGACGAACCCGGACGTGAAATGCGACAATTATGCGTTTCCGATGCCGGAGCAGCCGACCAAGATGGTGCCGGGGCCGATGTGATAGCGGCTCGGGCTGCGATCCGCAGCTTGCCAGGAAGGGCTGCCGGATCTCAGACGTTATCCCAGAGGACGCTCCTGGGATAACGCCCAAGTAACCTCTCGAGGTTTCCCGGAAGAAAATGGTGCCCTCAGCCCGGATCGAACCGGCGACGCATCGGCAGCCTAGGGCAATTTCGCCATAGCGCATTCGCTGCGGGGCCGTTGGGCTCGCAGCGCGGTCGCCTATGACTTGGCGGGCATGGCTTGGACGAAAGCCGCCATCTGGCGTTCGAGCGCCTTGAACGCGCTGCCGCGCCAGCTCTCGGCCATGGACGCCGATTTTGGATCGGGGAAAATTTCCTCCTCCCCTCGCGCCATGCCGTCCAGGATACCTTTCGCGACGCTCTCCGCAGAGCTCTTCGGGATGTCGGCGTCTCTGCTCATGTCGGTGTCTATGGGACCGGACAGGACCGCATGAACGCTCACGCCACGAGCGCCGGCGAGAGCACGGAGCGATTGCGTCATGGAGAACGCGGCGGCCTTCGACAGCGAGTAGGACGGAATAATCGGGAAGGGAACGAGGGCCGCTTCCGACAGGATGTTGACCACGGCGCCGCGCGAACTCGTGAGCAGCGGCAGGAATGCGTCGGTTACGCCGTGCACGCCGAGCAGGTTGACGGCGAGGTGTCGCTCGAGCGCAGCACGATCGCCGAGGTCGTCGTAGAGCCCGATGCCAGCATTGTTGATGAGGATATCGAGAGACCCGACCCTTTCGACAGCCGCCTCAATCTGCGCCGTATCGGTCACGTCCAGGATCAGCGGCGTGACACGCCGATCCGCGTGGGCGAGCGGTTTGCGCGCGCCGGCATAGACGCGCTTGGCACCCCGCCTCAATATTTCCTCGACCAGCGCCTTGCCGAGGCCGCGGTTGGCCCCGGTTACCAGAACGGCCTTGTCTGTGACTTCCATCGATTTTGGCACGGCGATCTCTCCTCCTACTTGCATGAATGCAAGCCATTCGTTCTTGCATCATGCAAGTAGGTTATAATTTTCTGTTCCATGCTTGGATGCCGTCCACCATTGCATTGCTCCAGGGCAGCCGGCACCGGCACCGTCGCCGGGCGAACCCTTGCAATCAGGACCCGACTTCCAATGTCGTGTAGGAGATCGGCGAAGGCCGCTCCAGGAAGGCGCCGGTTATGGCCGAAACGAAATTCTTCGCGTCCGCCGAGCCCAGAAAAGCGTCGCGCTCCTGCTTCGATGCCCAGCGCTCGACGCAGATGGTAACGTTCGGCTCTGCCTCCGAGCGAAAGACGCTGTAGTCGATGCATCCGCTTTGCTTGCGGGCCGCGCCGGCTACGTCCCGCAGGGCATCCCGCACCTTGCTCTCGATGCCGGGCTTCGCCGCTGCCGTCGTCATGACGATCATCTCGGCGCCATCGCTCGCTGTCTTGCGCTCGAGGCCGATGTTCTCGTTTTGCGGCACGACCGTTGGATTGGCGTTCTCTTCGCCCTTGTTGGGCTGCCCCTTGCCCGTCGAAATCAGGTCGCGAAGACTCGCGACATAGAAGCGCCAGGAGTCATGGCAGACGTCGTAGCATTCTTCACTCGGCTTCAGCCCGACATGGGTGAAGCGCAGCTCGGTACCCTTGTCGGTCGGCGCGATCTCGAAGACCACGTCCGTGCCGGTCCACTCGGTCGCATCCTTGACGAAGTTGAAGTAGTTCTGGACGACGTGCCAGACGACCTTCTTGCCGGGCACAAGCTCCGTAACCTTGAAGGTACCGCGGTGGATATCCTTGAAGTGATAGTAGAATATCGCACCGGGCTTGTTGGTATCGCCGTCGATGTCTTCGGACCACCAGGCGCGCGGATTGACAACCGCCGCAAAAACCTCTTCCGGGCTTTGCTCAACGACAAATGACGTCGTGTAATCTTCATCCTTTTTCATGACATATCTCCTGTCTGGATCCGACGGTTGATGGGCACCCAAGTCTCGGGCGATGAAGTGAGCGACGCTCTCTCGAGCTCCATCGCTTGCATCATGCAAGCACAATGCATACTTGCATGATGCAAGTCAACAGGGTATGTTCACGCCATGCTTGGTCGTCTTTATGAAAAACAGAACTGCTCGGCCTCACGCGCCCTGGAGCTGGTCGGCGAGCGCTGGAGCCTGTTGATCCTGCGCGACGCGATGTTCGGCGGCTACACGCGCTTTTCGCAATTCCAGAAGAGCCTGGGGATTGCCACCAACATCCTGGCCAAGCGCCTCGAGGATTTCGTCGAGGCCGGCCTGATGGACCGTCGTCCGGGTGCCGCCGGCGAGCAGGCCGAATACGTCCTGACCCGAAAGGGGCTGGAATTCAAAACGGTCATCATCGCGCTGACCGAGTGGGGCGACAAATGGGTGCGGCCCGGACCCATCTTCTACTGCGACCAATCCGACGGCAGGCCCGTCGAGGTGCAATTGCGCCGCGCCGACAATGGCAAGCGGGCCGATTTCGCCGACGTCGTGGCGGCCCTCCGCTAGGCACGGCGGCGGGTCCGGCCCGCAGCACGATCCAAGACGAAGCTGTTTCGAATTGTGCCATAAATGTTACCGCATAGCTCACCTCTCCAGGTTGCATCTGTGGCTCGGGTCTGGTGGATAGTCCGCGGGAGGAAACATGTCCGTCGGACAGCGATCGACTTTGCGGCAGCGTCTTTTTGCGTTTCTCGTCGCCGGCCTTGGTGGCCTCGCGGCGGCCGCCGCGTCATTCGCAATGACGGTGTATGAAGCATCCAACTCGCGGCCAACTCCAACGGTCGCAGCCGGCGAGCCCATCGACACCGGGCGCTGGGTTATTACGTTTCGCGGTGCCCGAACCGGCTCGGTTCCGCCGACGGAAACCGAGCCGTCCCAGCCGAAGACCTTTTTGATGGTCGAATTCGACCTCGACAACCGCTCGGCGGCGACCAGCAACGCCTTCGCGTTCATGTTTGACATCGACCCGCCGATCACGGACGTGCAGGCGCCGGCCTTCTATCTTGCACGCGACAAATGGATCGCAAGCGGCGTCCATCCCGGCATACCGGAACACATGATCGCCGCCTGGGAGTGGCCGAAGGCGCAGCCGCTGCCGCAGGATCTGCGTCTCGTGGTGGGCAGCCAGATCTACAAGCGGCGTGACAATCTCTACGGCGGCTCGGGCTGGTTCGATCGCGATCCGGTCGCGATCGTGGCATTGCCGGTAAAGACCGAAATGGTCGTCGGGCCGGGGCAATGAGAACAGGTCTCAAGGAAACCGGCGCAATCATCTTCGCGGCGGCGATCCTCTACGCAATGCAGCGGACTACCCCGCTCTACAGCAACATCACCTCGCCCGTCTCGATTGCTGGCGAGCAGGGTAAGCGCACCGACGCACGCGCCTTCGCGCTGGCCGTCGGCGACGTGCATCTCGCGCGTACCGTAAGGATCGAGCGCTTTGGCCAGACCCGGACCTACACCACTTCCGGGGTCTGGGTCCTGGTCGAGGCCGCCGCCGAAGCAAAACGCGAGAGCCTGACCCTGACCTCCGCCGAATGGCTCGGCCCGAGCGGGTTGCGCTATTCTCTCAGCCAGCGCATTTCCACCATGCCGGCAATGCTGCCGGCAGAGCGGCTGGAGCCGGGACTGCCAAAGCCCGTGCTCATGGCTTTCGAAGTCCCGGAAAACGAACTTGCGGGCGGAACCGTGCTGGTCGCGCCATCGGCATTCACACCGCTGGGTGAAGAGGTCCGGGTGGCAATCACCGAACTTGCGGTGGGCGACATCCCTGGCGCCGTGACGATCCGCCGGAGCGATGGCCCGATGCCTTGGACGCTGGAGACCGAGTGATGGCGGAGGCCATTTCCCGTGCCGAGAGACGCCGCTACTGGCTGAGCCTTGCTGGGCTGGGCTTCGCTCTGCCGGTTGCAGTGCTGGTGCATTCCTGGGAAAGCCTGGAGGCATGGCGATCCGGTAGCGACCGCGACCCGATCGCGGTCGACAGGGGTGAGTCGCAGCGCTACGCCGGGGCCGAATGGCGGCTGACAACGCTGTCGCGCCTGCCCGGCGGCTCGGCAGATGAAGCCGTCGTGCTGGCCGAATTCGAGGCGAGGATCGAGGATCCTGGTCTCCTTGCAGAAAGCCCCTGCGCCGTTGTGCTCACAGACGCCGAAGGCCGCCGCTGGCTGCCTGCCTTCCTGACCCGGCCCGTCGTGCGCAAGATGCAGCCCGAGGCAGCCGACAAGCCCCGCTGCGGCGGGCTGGCCTTCCAGGGCGCCGGCACGCACGGCACGGCGCGCATGGCCGAGACTTTCGTCATTCCGGCGACGGCAAGCGGCCTTGCGCTGTCGGTCACGCTGGCGAACGCCAGGCCGCGCCATCTGCTCTTCAGGTAGCGACCCTCAGCGGCTGCCGTTGCGCCGCCACCGCAAATTCAAGCACCGCCGCCAGCAGCGCGATCCTCAAGGCGTCGAGCACTATGCCGCCGTCAAGATCGCTCGGACTGCCGATGAACACGCTGGCGAAGCTGAAGACGACCTGCCATGTATCGAGGTCTGGCGCGCCGAGCGTCCGCGTCGCGCCAAACCACAGCCAGGCGCAAAGCCAGCCGATCAGCCGGTAGGCGACGACGAAGGTGAGCAGCGTCGCGAGTCCTGCGCCGAGCGTGAGCTTGAGACAGGCCCAAATCGGCGCATAGCGCGAGCGGTAGCCGCCGAGGAAATGCGTGATGAAGTCGCTCAACCATTTGCGCCAGGTGGACCCGCGCGACGGCGGCGGCGCGGCCGCTGCCGAAGCGGCCGTCAGCTCGTAGCCGTTGATGATCGCCGCCATGACCAGCCAGACCATTGGCAGAAGCGCATAGAAGAACAGGCTTTGCGCCTGTTCCAGGATGCCGGGCTGCCTGAACTCGACCGGCGTGAAGCCTTCGGCAGCGTGAGCGGCGATCGACAGGACAAGCGATCCTGCGCCCATGCTGAGTTCGCTGCGCAACGCACTAGCCCCGATCCAGGTGATGAACTCGTCCTTCCAGATATCGAGCGCATAGAGCCCGATAAAAATCCAGCTTGCATCCGCCGCCACGACGAGCAGCCGCCAGTAAGGCCTGCGCGCGCCTTTGTTCATGCGCTTCGCGAACCAGCGGACCAACCAGCAGCCGACAATCGACGCAATGAGGCCGCTGGAGCGCAGCAGGCCGAATATGTCGGCGCTTTCTCCCAGCGGAATGCGTTCGAGCGCCAGCCGCGAATATTCTCGCACACTGTCGCCGAGGAATCCCCATGCGGCGTAATAGGCGAAGAAGGGCAAGATGGCGGCCGCGGTCACCGCCAGCAAGTGGTCGGCGGGCTGGGACGTTTTCTCCTGTTTCGCACCGCTTGCCGACATTTGGCGAAGCGAGGCGAGTGCCGGCAGTCCCGGACGCAGGGCGACGAACATCGCCACGATGACCAGAAGCTTCGTCAGCACCACCAGCGAAAGCACAACCATCCCGCCGAGGGGATTGACGAGGCCCACCGTGACTGCCGCGTTGAGCAGGAGGTCGCGCGCTACATAGCCGATGGCGCCGAGAAGCAGCAGTTGCGGCCAGAAGCGGGCAATAAGACCCACGGTAAGGGAAAGAGGCCTGACAATATCGTCGGTCGTTGTCATGCCATGTGCATAGCCGAGCAAGACCGGCGCCTCAATCCACGGAATGTCCGGTTCGGCTATACCAGCTGACCGCGGAGTTGGCGGCGCATCCCTCGTGATGGCGGGGACCGCAGCACGCCCGATTGCGGTGGTGAGGAACGCCCAATTGCGCTTGGGTCTAGTCCGCGCACCGTTCAGCGGAAGCTTGGGCAGCTTGCGGCAACAGGCAAGACGCAACCATTCGATGCCGTCGAGGGCGTCGTGGACGATCCCACCGACGCCCTTGGGTTTAATAAGAAGTGGCGTGGGAATTTAAGAAATGGTGCCCCTAGCCGGGATCGAACCAGCACTCCTTGCGGAACTCGATTTTGAGTCGAGCGCGTCTACCAATTCCGCCATAGGGGCTCAGGCCGGGCGGCCTGGATGGGCGCGGACTATACGGTTGGAGGCCTGTTCGTCAACTGGCCAATTCCCGAGACCCTATCTAGCCCAAGCCCAGGCTTTCGATTTCGTCGATCGGAGGCTTCGGTCCATAGTGGGCATCTCAGCCCGTTTGAACCCTTCTACCTCAACAGCGGCCACAGAATGCCGATGAATGCTGACACCCCATCCATGAGCCAATGCGCCGTCGCCAGCGGCAGGATGCGGCGCACGCGCAGGTACACGAGGGTGATGAATGTCGAATGGGCGATAGGCGCCAAGAGCCGGTAGAGCATGAAGTGTGGGTCGAACGTCAGCGGCATCACGGCGTGCTGAAACGACCAGGAAAACGCTACGACGGCAACGGCAAATCCCGTGCTTCCCGACAAGACTTGGAAACGCGGCAGAAGATAGCCGTTATAGGTGGTCTGCTCCGTAATGCCCCAGACCAACGGAAAGATCAGCACCCCGTAAAGCGCAGGCAAGAGCGGCAAAGGTCCGTATATTTGCAGTGCATCAGGGTTGCCGTAGACCAACAGGCTGCTGGCGATGATCCCACCGTAGATGAAAACGAGGCTCGGGAGGATGAGCGCGACGCCCAACAACAGATCGCGCCCCAAGCGTTTGCGATCGAAGCTGATAAAATCGAGCAGCGTGATGCCCTCGCGCCCGTGCAAGCCACCACAGGAGACCAAGGCAGCCCGCGTCGATCAAACTGCCGTATGCCGGCAGCCAAGCCCCTGCGTCGCGCCAGGGCGTTGCCGAACCGTGCGCTGCATAAATGGCCGCAACCAGGCCCTGCGCGGCAACAGCGAACGCCGAGCGCGCGAACAACATCAAGGCGGGGCCGGACCATGTCAGCACGCCGGCAGATCGCCGCTCGAGAATGGCGGCACGGGAGTTCGGGACTGTGGCTTCGCTCATGATCGGCTTCCGAACGCTACGGTGGAAACGAGTTCAGCCAATTCCGGTTTCTGGAGTGAAAGCAGAATGTGTCGAGCCGGCCATGAGCAAAACATCATCACCGAGGGCGGCTCACATCTCCTCGATGGCGTCGGCAATGTAGCCGCCGGTCTGACGCTTCCACAGTCGGGCATAGAGCCCGTCGCGTTCCAACAGCGCCGATGGTTTTCCCTCCTCGACGATGCGGCCTTTGTCGAGGACGACGATCCGGTCCATCCTGGCAATGGTCGACAGGCGATGGGCGATGGCGATCACGGTCTTGCCCTCCATCAGAACCGCGAGCTTGGACTGGACCGCCGCCTCGGCTTCGCTGTCCAGTGCGGACGTCGCCTCATCGAGAACCAGGATTGGCGCATCCTTGAGCAACACCCGGGCGATCGCGACGCGTTGGCGCTGGCCGCCGGAAAGCTTCACGCCGCGATCGCCGACGAAAGCGTCGTAGCCGGTGCGGCCTTCAGCATCTCTGAGATCGGCGATGAAGCCGTCGGCCTCGGCCAGCATCGCGGCGTGCTCCAACGCCTCCGGCGGGGCATCGGGCCGGCCGTAGCGGATGTTGTCGCCGACGGAGCGATGCAGCAGCGAGACGTCCTGGGTGACGACGCCGATGCTCTCCCGAAGGCTGGCCTGGGTCACGCTGCGGAGATCCTGTCCATCGATCAGGATCGCGCCGCCCTTCAGCTCGAAGAACCTTAGGAGCAGGCTGACAAGGGTCGACTTGCCGGCCCCGGAGAGGCCGACGAGCCCGACCTTCTCGCCTGCGCGCACGGTGAGCGACAGGTCTTCGATCACCCTTTCGCCCTCGCGGTATTCGAACTGGATGTTCTTGAACTCGACTTCGCCGGCCGTGACGTCGAGCGGGTTGGCGTTCGGCGCGTCTTTTGTAGTCGGCGGCGTCGTCACGACCGGCATTGCGTCGCGGATGGTGCCCACCGCCTGGAAAATCTGCTGGCCCATCTGCAGGAAGGCACGGGAGTTGGCATTGAGCCGCTGAACGATGGCGATCGATGCGGCGAACTGGCCAATCGTGACAAAGCCGGCGACAAATCCCCAGAGCCCTATGGCAACGTTGGTGAGAAAGAGCGCAACATTGAGCAGGACGACGCCCACGTCGGTCGTCAGATAGATGCGCCTTTCGCGCTGCTGGGTCTCGATGGCGTTTTCCATGACGGTGCGCATTGCGCCCGCCTCGCTGTCTTCCGCCGCAAACAGCTTGACCATCTGGATGTTGCTGTAGAGGTCGGTCATGGCGCCGACAACAAGGCTGCGCCCCCGCGTCGAGCGGCGCGAGCGTTCGGAATATTGGGGCACCGCCACCACCGCAATGGCGATGTTGGCGGCGATCCAGACGAACACCGGAAGCGCCAGCGGCCAGATACCGCGCCAAGCAGAACGAGCGAACCGACGAGCTGCACCAGAAATAGCGGTATTCTGTAAAAGCCACGACGATCTGCTGCTGCACGGCGGATGCGACTTGCGAAATGCGCGACGCAACCTGACCTGCGAAGAGATCGTGGAAGAAGGCAAGGTCCTGGCGTTCCACCGCCTTGTGGCCCTGCCATTGCATCGCCGCCGGCATGCATACGGCCACCGTCTGCGAGTTCAGCGCATTGCCCAGGAAGATGAGCAACGGCAGCACGGGGAAAACCAGCACGCCGAGCACGACCAGCGTCGGCCAGTCCCCGTGCAGGAAAACCGCCGCGCCCTTCGCGCTCACCCCGTCGACGACGAACGAGGCCCCCCAGATCGTCGCAAGGTTGATCCCCTCGATCGCCATCATCAAGACGGTAATGGCCGCAAGAGTGCCGCGGAACATCCTCGCGAAATGCAGGAGCAGCGCAAACGGCCCGCTCGCTGGCAGCGGCCCGGGTGGAATATCCAGCGGACGGATGAGCGTCTCAAAGGGGGGGTAAATGAAATCGGAGAACGTCATGGCGGCGCAAAGGGCGGATGGAAAGACAGGATGTGACAAAAATCGCCGTATTTAAACACGGATCGTGTTCGACGGGAAAACCCACGATTTATTAGATATTGCCTTGACGCACTTCAGGCGGGCAGGTGCTCGATGCCATGGCCTGGTCGTCAACTGGCCAAATCCCGACATCTGGGCTCGCTCAAGCCTCAGCCTTTCGATTTCGTGAAGCAGCTGCCATTGTGCAGCGCGGAAAATCTTTCTAGACAGGCGGCGCATGTCATTGAAGCGCACCTTGTCCGACGAGATTGATACGGCGCGCTTCCAAGTCTTGTTTGTACATGTCGTGACCCAAGACCACTACCGGTTTGGGCGTGCATTAGGAGTGCCGATGCTTCGCGGACTTTACGACTGGACCTTGTCGCTGGCGGCCAGCAAATCGGCCGAATGGTGGCTGGCCTTCATCGCCTTCGTCGAGAGCTCGGTGTTCCTGGTGCCGGCCGACGTGCTCTATCTGCCGATGGCGCTTTCGCGGCCGGATCGCGCCTATCGTTACGCGCTGGTCGCCACCGTCGCCTCGGTGCTGGGCGGCATCGCCGGCTGGTTCATCGGGCACTACGCCTATGACGCGGTGGCGCGGCCGATCCTCGAATTTTACGGCAAATATGACGAGTTCGAGGCGATGCGCGTCTCGTCGGGTGTTGGCTTCATCATCCTGATGCTGGTCACCTCCGGCCTCGCCCATCTGCCGCCGATCAAGGTGGTGACAATCCTGTCCGGCGTCATCGGCGTTCCTTTGCTGCTGTTCATCGTGCTGGCAATCGTTGCGCGCGGAGCTCGCTTCCTGTTTCTCGCCTGGCTCTTGCGCCGCTATGGCGAGCCGATCCGCCACTTCATCGAAAAGCGCCTTGGCCACATTGCGGGCGCCGGCGCCGCTGCCCTGATTTTGCTCTATATCGTCGTCAAATACGCCGTCTGAACGGCATCGAACCGAATGGACTGAGTCCGATGACAGCGACCGTGAATGCCGATACCGGACGCCAGCGGCTGCGCACCGCCCTGTTCCTCGCCGTCGCCATGGCCGCCACAGTCGGCTCGGCGCTGGCCTTCCAGTATGTTGGCGGCTACATCCCTTGCAAGCTCTGCCTCGAGCAGCGCACCCCTTACTATGCCGGCGTGCCCTTGATGCTGCTGGCGGTGCTTGCGTCGGCCCTTAAGGCGCCCGCCTGGATAAGCCGTGGCCTGCTGGCCATTGGCGGCCTGCTGATGCTCTACGGCCTCTATCTCAGCGTTTATCACTCCGGCGTCGAATGGGCGTGGTGGCCGGGCCCGACCGATTGCACCGCAGCCGCCGGACCGGTGGACACCGGCGGCAAGGGCGTGCTCGACGCGCTCGACAAATTCGTCCCGCCCTCCTGCGACAAGGCGGCGCTCCGCATCCTCGGCCTGTCCTTGGCCGGCTGGAACGCCATCGCCAGCTTTGTCCTGGCAGTCGTAGCCTTCCGCAGCGCCTTTGCCCGCGATTGAGCGGTTCACCCTTGCGCCGACGCGAGATTATTCAAGAATTCGGCAGGCTGAGTCGTATCAAGTGATTATCGAGAACCGGAGCGGAGCGTACTAAAGTACGTGAGCACCAGCCTACGCCAGCCGTAGCCTTAACTACCACACCACGACCGCTCATGAATGCTTCGGCCGGCGAAGGCCGGAAGCGCAGAAAATCGCTTCAGACGGCCAGCCTCCCGAATTATCGGATGATCTCAAGGCTCCAGTTCGACATCCCAGTACAGATAATCCATCCAGCTTTCGTGCAGATGGTTGGGCGGGAACAGCCGGCCGTTATTATGCAAATCATGCACCGTCGGCTGGTAGGGCTTCTGCAGCGGCCACATCTTGGCGTGGGCCGGCATCATGCCGCCCTTCCTCAGATTGCAGGGCGAGCAGGCAGCGACGACATTCTCCCAGGTCGTGGCGCCGCCGCGATGGCGCGGAATGACATGGTCGAACGTCAGATCGTCCGGCGTGCCGCAATATTGGCACTGGAAACGGTCGCGCAGGAAGACGTTGAACCGGGTAAACGCCGGATGCCTCGACGGCTTCACGTAGGCCTTCAGGCTGACGACACTCGGCAGCTTCATCGAAAAGGTCGGCGAAGACACGGCGTGTTCGTATTCGGCGACGATGTTCACCCTCTCGAGGAACACCGCCTTGATGGCATCCTGCCAGGACCAGAGCGACAGGGGGTAATAGCTGAGCGGACGGTAATCCGCATTCAGCACCAGCGCTGGAAGCCCATCCGGAGATACGGCAACCGTCACGTCGTTGACCTCCTTCACCCTAGAACCGGTCGACGCGGATACTGTAAGCCCGACATGACAGGGATGTGAAGCGGATTGTCGATCATGCCGGGTCTCAAAAACGCATGATTTCAATGCTTTTTTGCGGATTCAGGCCGGAGGCGCGGCATCCCTGCCCTTCAATTCGCGATAATAAGCCCAGAAAAGCCGCGATGCGACACCGCGCCACGGGCTCCATGATTCGGCAAGCCGGATCAGCATTTTCTCCGGCGGACGCGGCTCGATGCCGAGTGCATGGCCGACCGCGCTCTGCAACGCAACATCGCGCGCCGGAAAGATATCTGGGTGTCCGGCGGCAAACAAAAGGTAGACTTCAGCCGTCCACGGGCCGATGCCCGGCACCTTGGTCATGGCAGCGATCGCTACCGTCGCATCGAGTTGGCAGAGGTGATCGAGGTCGAGCCCGTCGGCCACCGCCTGGGCGACGGCAATCAGGCCGCGCTGCTTGGGCCGCGACAGCCCGACCTCGCGGAAGACCGCCTCATCGGCGGCTAGTATCGCCTGCGGCGTCAGCGGATCGAGCAGTTTCGTCAGCCGGCCGAAGATCGCATCGGCGCTCGCGCGGGACACTTGTTGCGAAACGACGATCGAGGCAAGGCTCCTGAAGCCCGGCTCCGACAGCCTGAGCGGCACCTCGCCGGCCATGCCGCGCACCTTGTCCAGGCGCGGATCTAGCAGGCACAGCGCGTCCAGGCCTTCTACAATGTCGTCAAGGTTGGCGATGCGTTGCATGTCTGCTTGTTCCAAAATCAAAAGTGCCGCACACGCTTCGTCACGCGTCCCTCTGGACGCGCGACGCTGCCGGCGCAAAGTAGCAATTGGCGAAAGCGCCGCACAACCCGATTGCCGCCGGACAATGACACTGCTGACATTCCGCTTCGCGCCGAGCCCGAATGGCGAATTGCATCTCGGCCACGCCTATTCGGCACTGCTCAACCAGAAAATGGCCAAGGCGGCGGGCGGACGCCTGCTGCTGCGCATCGAGGACATCGACACGACACGCTGCACGCCGGAATTCGAGGCGGGCATTTTTCGCGACCTGAAATGGCTGGGGCTTGGCTGGGAGGAACCGGTGCGCCGCCAGTCCGAGCATTTTGCCGAATATCAGGCTATGCTCGAGCGTCTGATCGAAGAGGAGCTTGTCTATCCAGCCTTCATGAGCAGAAGTGAGATCCGCGCCTTCATCGCCGACAGCGAAAAGCGCGGTCGCGACTGGCCGCGCGACCCGGACGGCGTGCCCCTCTATCCCGCCGCCGACAAGGCGCTGCCGGCCAGCGAGCGTAAGCGGCGCATCGTCGAAGGTGCACCATTTGCCTGGCGGCTAGACGTCGATGCGGCAATGGCGCGGGTCGGCAGGGACCTGACATGGGCCGAATACACGGACGAGACGCTCTCTGGGACGCGTCATGTCGAGGCCCGACCGCAGGATTGGGGCGACGTGATCGTGGCGCGCCGCGAAATCCCGACCAGCTATCATCTCGCCGTCACCTTGGACGACGCGCTGCAGGGCGTCAGCCATGTCGTGCGCGGCCAGGACCTTTATTCCGCGACCAGCGTGCAGCGGCTGCTTCAGCAACTGCTTGGCCTGCCGCAGCCGGCCTATTTCCACCATCGCCTGATCCTCGGCCCGGATGGACGAAAACTGTCGAAGAGTCTTGGCGATACCGGCCTTGCCGCCCAGTGTAAGGCGGGCGCCTCGCCCGACGATGTCAGGCGGCTGGTCGGTCTTTAGACCGGTGAGCCGACGGCCATCAACGGCGCTCCTTCAATTCAAATGACTCTATGGATCAACCGTTTGGTTTTGCTTGCCGGCCCGAACGGCATTAAGCAATCGCCGCAGTCGATCCCTCACCCGAATTCACCGCGGCCTCCGGAAAATGCACAGCCTCAAGCGGTTCATCCCCGCCTCTTTCGTCGTCCTGTGGGCGACCGGCTTCATCGGCGCGCGCTATGCCATGCCGTGGGCCGAGCCTTTTACTTTCCTGGCTGCGCGCTTTGTCCTGGCCGCAATCCTGCTTGTCGCGTTGATGGCCGCGCTTGGTTCGAGCCGCGCCACCCGCGACGAGGCGCTGCACGCGGCCGGCGCCGGCATCCTGATGCATGGGGTCTATCTCGGCGGCGTGTTCTGGGCCATCCACCGGGGCATGCCCGCAGGGCTTTCAGCCCTGATCGTCGGCCTGCAGCCGCTGATCACGGCAGTGCTCGCCGGCCGGCTTCTGGGCGAGGCCATCCTGCCGCGTCACTGGGCCGGTCTCGGCCTCGGGTTGATCGGCGTGGTAATCGTGCTCTGGCCGAAGCTCGGCGCGCTCGGCGGCGGCGTGACCGCCGAAACATTGGGCGCCTCGCTGGTCTCCGTACTCGGCATGAGCGCCGGCACGATCTGGCAGAAGCGTTTCGCCTCCGGCGGCGATCTGGTGGCTGCCACGTTCTGGCAATATGTCGGCGGCGCATCGGTGATGGCTCTGGCCTCGCTCGCCTTCGAGACCCGAACGGTGATCGTCAACGGCGAACTGATCTTCGCCACGGCCTGGCTCGTGCTGGTGCTGTCGATCGGTGCCATCTTCCTGTTGATGGTAATGATCCGCGACGGCGAGATGTCGAAGGTCGCCTCGCTGTTTTACCTCGTGCCGGCCGTCACCGCGGTCATCGCCTGGACATTGTTCGGCGAGCAGCTGAGCCCACTCCAGATCGCCGGCATGGCCATCGCGACGCTCGGCGTCGGGCTGGCGACGGCTCAGCCACCGACGCGGGCGCGCGCCTCCAAATAGCGGCTGATCGCGGCGTTGAGCTCGCCGCCGAGGATGAAGATCGCCGAGACGATGTAGAGGAAGACAACGGCGATCATGATCGAGGCGAGGCCGGCATAGGTCGTCACATAGGACGAGAAATGGTCGAGATAGGCGGCGAAGATGGTCGACCCGATGAGCCAGCCGACTAGCGTGAAGATAATGCCAGGCACGATCGAAACGAACCGGCGCTTGCCGGCCGGCAACCAGAAATGCACGGCGAACAGGCCGCCGATGATGACGACCGAGGCGATGACGTAACGCCAGAGGGTGATCGTGCCCATATAGGGTTTTATCCATTCAAGATGAGATTCGGCCAGCCGCGCCAGCAATGGCGCAAAGACCAGCAGCACGCTGATCGCCAAAAACCCGGCCGTCGCGATCAGCACGAAGATGATGCTCTGCACCCGCCGGTAGATGATGCCGCGCGTTTCTGAGACACGATAGGCGCGGTTGAGCGAGGTGCGCAGCGCCTCGATGCCGTTCGAGGCGAAGTATCCGGCAAGCACGATACCGTAGGTCAACAGGTCGCTGCGCCTGACGGTAAGCACGTTGAGCACTTCGCGCGCGATCGGTTTGGCGATCTGCTCGGGCCATGTGTCGAACACAAGGTGCACGGCGGTGTCGGCGAAAGCCTGCGCGCCGAAAAAACTCGCCAGCGTCGTGGCGAAGATCAGGAAAGGAAAAAGCGCCATCAGCGCGGTGATCGCCAGATGGCTGGCCATTGCCCAGCCGTCGTCGGTGTTGAAATGGCCGAGCGCGTCGTAGAGCACGCGTTTGAGGGCTACGATCTTCCGCAACAAGAACCGCGTTCCCTTCGATTGTCCCGACGCCGCGAATATGGGAAGGGTTTGCGGCAAATGACAACCCTCGGTCAAACCACCATTCCTCCCGAAGAAGAGTTGCGCACCATCATTGTCACCGGTGCCTCTTCCGGAATAGGCGCCTATTGCGCCCATGCTCTTAAGAAGGAAGGCTGGCGGGTGTTCGCAACGGCCCGAAAGCCGGAAGATATCGCTACGCTCGAGGCCGACGGCATCGAGGCCTTTTATCTGGACTACACCGAGCCCGGATCGATCGAGGCGCTGGTGGCGTCGGTGCTGGAGCGGACCGGCGGCCGGCTCGATGCCCTTTTCAACAACGGCGCCTACGGGCAGCCCGGTGCCGTCGAGGACCTGGCGGTCGAAGCTTTGCGGCAGCAGTTCGAGGCCAATGTCTTTGGCTGGCACGATCTCACTCGCCGTGTCGTACCGGTGATGCGCCGCCAGGGCCATGGTCGTCTCGTTCATTGCTCATCGATCCTCGGCCTCGCGCCGCTGCCTTTCCGTGGCGCTTACTCGGCATCGAAGCACGCCGTCGAGGGGCTGATGCTGTCCCTTTATCAAGAACTCCTCGGCAGCGGCATCCATGTTTCGCTGATCGAGCCGGGGGCGGTGAAATCGAAGATCGCCAGCAACAGCCTCCCCTGGTTCCTTGCGAACATCGATCACGAGAACTCAGTCCATCGCCTCGCCTATGCTGTGCAACTCAAACGGCTGCGGGCCGGCGGCAGCACATCGCGGCTGAAGCCCGGGCCAGAGGTGGTTTATGCCGCCTTGCGCCATGCGCTTCTGTCGCGGCGCCCGCGCCCGCATTATGTGGTAACTGTGCCGGCCAGGATCGGCGCGATCCTTAAACGCATCCTGCCGTCTTCGGTACTCTATCGTCTGCTCGCCAAACGCGCCTGAACGCAATCCAACTGGAACACACCATGGCAACTGTCTTCAACATCCTCGCTGTTCTCGTCATGGTCGCCGTGGTGATCGTGCTGATCCGCGGCCTCATCAACATGATGCGCGGCGGCTCCAGCATGACCTCCAACAAGCTGATGCAGACGCGCGTGCTGTTGCAGTTCGTGGCCTTGGTGCTGATAATGCTGGCGGTGTATTTCACCCGTAAGTGACGCACCGGCCGGCAGCCGGGAGGTAACCCTTGGTCAAGCTCAACAAGATCTACACCCGCACCGGCGACGATGGCACCACCGGCCTCGGTTCTGGTGAGCGGCGGCTGAAATCCGACCTTCGCATCGACGCCTACGGCACGGTCGACGAGGCAAATGCCTGCATCGGCATGGCTCGCATCCATACAGCGGCGGTAAATCCGGCGATCGATGCGATGCTCGGCCGCATCCAGAACGATCTTTTCGATCTCGGCGCCGATCTGGCAGTCCCCGATAATGGCAAGCCGCTCGACTACGAGCCGCTGCGCATCATCGCCTCGCAGACCGAGCGCATCGAACAGGACATCGACCTCCTCAACAAGGACCTTGAGCCGCTCAAATCCTTCGTGCTCAACGGCGGTACGCCGGCAGCGGCTGCCCTTCACCTCGCCCGCACGGTGGCCCGCCGCGCCGAGCGCATCATGGTGGCGCTGTCACAAGATCCAGACGAGCACGTCAACCGCGAGGCGATAAGATACATCAACCGTGTCTCGGACTTTCTGTTCGTCGCCGCACGCGCGGTCAATGACAATGGAAATGCCGACGTGCTATGGGTTCCCGGCAAGAACCGCTGAATCCGCCGGAAGCGGGAGAGGCCCGATGTTCATCCCGCTTTACGACACCAACCGGCTGCGGCACATCAAGCTGCAATATGTGACGATCAGCCTGATCGCGCTCAATGTGTTGATCTATTTTGTAACAACACTTGGCGGCGAGGACTTCGCCAACGCCGCGGTATTGGGCCTCGGCTTCATCCCGTCGGTTGTGCATGACAGCGTCGAGCTCGCTCCGCAATTTGTCGTCATTCCGGAGAGCCTGAGCTATCTGACCTATTCCTTCCTGCACGCGGATATCTTCCACCTCGGCGGCAACATGCTGTTCCTGTGGGTGTTCGGCGACAATGTCGAGGATGCGCTCGGCCATGTCCGCTATCTCGTCTTCTACCTGCTTTGCGCCATTGCCGGCGCTTTCTTCCAGGGCTTGGTGGCCTGGGATTCGCAAGTGCCGCTGATCGGCGCGTCGGGCGCCATCGCCGGTGTCGTCGCCGCCTATCTGATCCTTTATCCGCGGGTGAAGGTATGGGTGCTGGTCTTCGCCCGCATCCCGTTGCGCATCCCGGCCTTCATCCCGCTCATCCTGTGGATTCTGTTCCAGATCTTCATGTTTGCCCAGGGTGGCGAGGACCAGGTCTCCTGGGCCTGCCACATCGGCGGCATCATCGCCGGAGCCGTGCTGGTGCTTGTCTTGCGCAGCCGCGGCGTGCCGCTACTCGCCGGCGCCGACGAGGAGCCAGCCGTAGTCGCCGGGCCGGCGCCCATTGCCGTGGAGCCGCCGGCAAGCGATCTGCCGCCCGCCCAGCCGGCGCCGCGCTGGGGCCGGGGAAGCGTTTCCGGGCCGGACTGAACCGATTTGAATGCTTTGCCGAGGATCCGAGTGCGCCCGGGATATTGACGGGCGGGGTCGCCGCAACTACGGAAGCGCCACCCTACTGGCGTGGCGAGACCAGAATTCCGTCCGGAATGTCGGCTTTCGACAACTCTGAAGAGGTGCACGCTGCTATAGCGCGCCCGACGAGCGTGAAGAGACTATCGTGAAAGAGGTGACAGGCAAATGAAGATCCTTGTGCCCGTGAAGCGGGTTGTGGATGCAAACGTCAAGGTCCGGGTGAAGGCGGACGGTTCGGCGGTGGAACTCGCCAACGTCAAGATGGCGATGAACCCGTTCGACGAGATCGCGGTGGAAGAGGCGATCCGGCTGAAGGAAGCGGGCAAGGCCGAAGAGATCATCGTCGTGTCGATCGGGCCGCAACAGGCACAGGAGACCTTGCGCACGGCGCTCGCCATGGGCGCCGACCGCGCCATCCTGGTCAAGACCGACGAGCAGACTGAGCCGCTGGGCGTCGCCAAGGTGCTGAAGGGGGTCGTAGAGGCAGAACAGCCCGGCCTGGTCATTCTCGGCAAGCAGGCGATCGACGATGATTCCAACCAGACCGGCCAGATGCTGGCTGCACTTCTCGGGTGGGCGCAGGGCACCTTCGCCTCCAAGATCGTGCTCGACGGTGACAAGGCCACGGTGACGCGCGAGGTCGATGGCGGCCTGCAGACGCTGGAACTGAAGATGCCGGCAATCGTCACGGCCGATTTGCGGCTGAACCAGCCACGCTACGCGTCGCTGCCCAACATCATGAAGGCCAAGAAGAAGCCGCTCGACGAGAAGAGCCCTGCCGACTACGGCGCCGACGTCAAGCCGCGGCTGAAAGTGATCAAGACCGAGGAGCCGGGCGGCCGCAAGGCGGGCGTTAAGGTCAAGAGCGTCGCCGAACTGGTAGACAAGCTGAAAAACGAAGCCGGCGTGCTGTAAGGCCAGGAAGGGACAACAAAAATGACAATTCTTCTGATTGCCGAACACGACAACGCGACGCTTTCCGACCAGACCGCGAAGGCGCTTTCCGCGGCGCTGCAGATCGGTTCGGACGTGCATGTGCTGGTTGCCGGCAAGGGCGCCAAGCCGGCAGCGGACGCCGCCGCCAAGCTCAAGGGCGTCACCAAGGTGCTGCTCGCCGACGCCGACGAACTGACCGAGCGTCTCGCCGAACCGCTGGCGGCGCTCGTCATTTCGCTTGCTGAGCCATACGACACGATCATTGCGCCGGCGACCTCGTCGGGCAAGAACGTCTCGCCGCGCGTCGCGGCCCTGCTCGATGTCGCCCAGATATCGGAAATCATCGAAGTCGTGTCGCCCGACATCTTCAAGCGGCCGATCTATGCCGGCAACGCCATCCAGACCGTGCAGTCGAGCGACGCCAAGAAGGTCATCACCGTGCGCACTGCTTCCTTTCAGGCAGCACCCGAGGGCGGTTCCGCGCCGGTCGAGACGGTTCAGGCGGCAGCCAATCCCGGCCTGTCGAGCTTTGTCGAGAACAAGCTGTCCGAGACCGACCGCCCGGAGCTGACCTCGGCCAGGATCATCATTTCGGGCGGCCGTGCGCTGGGCTCCTCCGAGAAGTTCCAGGAGGTCATCCTGCCGGTCGCAGACAAGCTCGGTGCGGCTGTCGGCGCATCTCGCGCCGCGGTCGATGCCGGCTATGCGCCGAACGACTGGCAGGTCGGCCAGACCGGCAAGGTGGTGGCGCCCGATCTTTATATTGCCGTCGGCATCTCCGGCGCCATCCAGCACCTTGCCGGCATGAAGGATTCAAAGGTCATCGTCGCCATCAACAAGGACGAGGAAGCGCCGATCTTCCAGGTCGCCGACTACGGCCTCGTCGGCGACCTCTTCGTCATTCTGCCGGAACTGCAAAAGGCGCTTTGACGCCCTCTGCCAAAGCGTATTAAATTCTGCGGGGTGGGGTAGACGAAGTCGCCCCGCCCTTTTAGTTTGCACTGCACAAAAAGCAGGCCGCAAAGGCCTTGACGGGATCGGGTAATGAGCAAGATCGAGACGATCGGCATCATCGGCGCGGGCCAGATGGGTGGCGGCATCGCCCATGTATCGGCGCTGGCGGGCTACAAGGTGCTGGTTTACGACATTTCGCCCGACCGCATCGAAAAGGGCATTGCTACGGTCAGCGGCAACATGGCCCGTCAGGTCGGCTCCGGCAAACTTGAGGAAAAGCTGCGCAACGAGGCGATGGCGCGCATTTCCGCGGCGCCGGCCATGGCCGACCTTGCGGGCGCCGATCTGGTGATCGAAGCGGCGACCGAAGACGAGACAGTCAAACGCAAGATCTATGCTCAGCTCTGCCCGCAGCTCAACCCCGAGGCCATCCTGGCGACGAACACCTCGTCGATCTCGATCACCCGGCTGGCTTCGCAGACCGACCGCCCGGAACGCTTCATCGGCATACATTTCATGAACCCGGTTCCGGTGATGAAGCTGGTCGAGCTGGTGCGCGGCATCGCCACCGAGGACCAGACCTTCGAGGCAGCAAAAACCTATGTGAAGCAGCTCGACAAGACGATCACCGTCTCGGAGGATTTCCCGGCCTTCATCGTCAACCGCATCCTGCTGCCGATGATCAACGAGGCGATCTACACGCTCTATGAAGGTGTCGGCTCGGTCGACGCCATCGATACCGCCATGAAGCTCGGCGCCAACCATCCGATGGGGCCGCTGCAGCTTGCCGACTTCATCGGGCTGGATACCTGCTTGTCGATCATGCAGGTGCTGCATGACGGCCTGTCGGATTCGAAATACCGCCCCTGCCCGCTGCTGGTCAAATATGTCGAGGCCGGTTGGCTCGGCCGCAAGACCGGGCGCGGCTTCTACGACTATCGCGGCGAGCATCCCGTTCCGACGCGCTGATCGCCACCGCTACCAGCGCACGAAAAGCCGTCCGCCGACCGCCCCGAGCGCGGCAAGGCCGGCGATCGCGATCGTATACCAGGTGCCGACGAAAAGCGGCGAATCATCGAAGCAATGCGCTGCATAGAAGGTCGCCGCCAGCCCGCCGGCAAGCAGGCCCGCGGTCGCACCGGCAAGCACCGGCCTTGTTGGCGCGCCATGGCGCAGCACCGCGAGAAAGACGGCAAGCGGGCCGATGCCGATCAACGGAATGAAGGTCAGGCAGATGACCATGTTCGTGCCGACCAGGCGCGTGCCCCAGTCGGACACAGGCACGACGAGGAGTTCGAGAATCACGGCCATAATCACCAGCAGCGGCGCGGCGATCATCCAGCTCGCCGCCCGCCCTGTCGATGCACCGGGCGTCGACAGCGCGCGGACGAGGGCAAAGGCGCTGACGGCTAGAGCAATCGTGAAGACGAATTTGGACAGGAACCGCATCGTGTGCATGGCAAATGCGATGTCGGGACGTGGGCCGATCGTCAGCCAGAAAACCGCGGCCGCGATCACGATGGCCGCGCCGGTTGCAAGCAACCAGGCGGCGCCCAGCGGCAGCGCCTTGCTGCGGACATCGGCATCGAGCGCCTTGATAAGATCTTCGGTCCTCATGCTATTCCCGCCCCGCCCCGAACCGTTTGGCAATGGCGGCAAGCCCGCGGTGTAGTGACACCCGCACAGCCGTCTCGCTGATGCCGAATTTCGCCGCCGTCTCGCCGATCGAACGGCCTTCGACCGACACGGCCGAGACGACCGAACGCTGCGCCGGCGACAGGCAGTCGAGTGCCCGGTTGACGTCGCGCTCGCTGATCGTCTCCGATTCCGGCTCGGCAAAGGTCTCGGCGATTTCGTCGATCTCGATCTCGATCCGCCGGCCGCGCCGCCGGAACGCATCGATCAGCTTGAAGCGGGCTATTGCATAAACCCAAGGCAGCACCGGCGCATCATGGCGCCAGGTATGTCGTTTCACATGAATGGCCAGCAAGGTTTCCTGCACGACGTCCTCGGGATCGACCCCGCCCTGCACGATCTTGCGCCGGGCAAAGCCACGAACGAGGGCGGCGATCCGGTGCAGAAAGTCGGCATAGGCCCTTTCGTCTCCGGCGATTGCGGCCCGCAGCAGCCGGGAAAGCTCGGCTTCGTCCTTGCCGCTCACAAGAGTTCACTCCCCGATATTCGCGTCTCGGCGCTGGTTTGTTACGTGGCCGGCGAAATAATGTCCAAGGCAAATTAGCTGGGCATCACGAAAGTTTGCTCCTTTTGAGCGATTGAGCGGGCCAGCAATGTTGACTGCGCTAGTCATGTATTGATAGGTGCAGCATACCAAGCCAAAGACCATCGAAATCGAGGACGATGCCATGAAATATGCTCTTTCCGCCCTTGCCGGTGCGACAGCACTTGCAATCAGCCTGATCGCCGGCCCGGCGTTAGCCGAGGACGAGGGCATCGTCGTCTACAACGCCCAGCACGAAAACCTGACCAAGGCCTGGGCGGAAGGATTCACCAAGGAAACCGGCATCAAGGTCACCGTCCGGAACGGCGGCGACAGCGATTTCTCCAATCAGATCGTTGCTGAGGGGTCCTCTTCGCCAGCTGATGTGTTCCTGACGGAAAACTCACCGGCCATGGTGCTGGTCGAGACAGCCGGCCTGTTCGCGCCGGTCAACGCCGAGACGCTGGCCCAGGTTCCGCAGGAGTACCAGCCGGCGAGCGGCAAATGGGTCGGCGTTGCCGCGCGCAGCACCGTCTTTGCCTACAACAAGACCAAGCTGACCGCCGACCAGCTGCCCAAATCGCTGCTCGATCTCGCCGATCCGAACTGGAAGGGCCGTTGGGCCGCTTCGCCCTCCGGCGCCGATTTCCAGGCGATCGTCAGCGCCTTGCTGCAGCTCAAGGGTGAGACTGCCACGGCCGACTGGCTGAAGGCGATGAAAGAGAATTTTACCGCCTACAAGGGCAACAGCACGGTGATGAAGGCGGTCAATGCCGGCGAGGTCGAAGGCGGCGTGATCTATCACTACTACTACTACGGCGATCAGGCCAAGACCGGCGAGAACAGCAAGAATGTCGAGTTGCACTATTTCAAGCACGAGGACCCCGGCGCTTTCGTCTCGGTTTCCGGCGGCGGTGTGCTGGCCTCGAGCAAGCACCCGAAGGAAGCCCAGGCTTTCCTGAAATGGGTCACCGGCAAGGGCGGCCAGGACGTGCTGAAAACCGGCGATTCGTTCGAATACGCAGTCGGCAAGGGCGCCGAGTCCAATCCGAAGCTGGTGCCGCTGGCCGATCTGCAGGCGCCGAAAGTCGACCCGACGGCGCTGAACTCGAAAAAGGTGACCGACCTGATGACGGCGGCCGGCTTGCTTTAGCCGGCGTTCGTCCTAAAAGGGCAACCGACTGCGCTCCTGTGGGAATTCGCTTTCCGCGGGAGCGCTCTGTTTTCAAAATGGCATTTGCCCATGACCACAAGCTGCTCGCCACATTGTCGGCCGCCGATCGTTTCCGCCTCCGGGCGGACCCGGCGCAACGTCTGATCTGATGCAGTCTGCGATCGATCTCGCACCTTCAGGCTTGCCGGCCGACACCACGGCCGTGCGGGCACGTCGTTGGTCGGTCTCATGGATTGCGTTGGCTGCCGTCTTTGTCTCGCTTTTCGCGCTGCTGCCGCTTGCCTTCATTGTCTGGGTGGCGGTGCAGACCGGCTGGGAAACGGTGGCGGCGCTGGTGTTCAGGCCGCGCGTCGGCGAGCTTCTGGTCAACACCAGCCTGCTGGTGGTGCTGGCGGTGCCGATCTCGATCGTGCTGTCGGTGGCGCTGGCTTGGCTGACGGAGCGCAGCGATCTGCCGGGTGCCCGCTTATGGGCCTGGCTGTCGGTGGCGCCGCTCGCCATTCCCGCCTTCGTCCACAGTTACGCCTGGATCACCATGGTGCCCAGACTGCACGGCCTGTGGGCCGGCGTGCTTGTGTCCGTCATCGCCTATTTCCCCTTCCTTTATCTGCCGGTGGCGGCGGCATTGCGCCGGCTCGATCCCGCTCTCGAAGATGCAGCGGCAGCCCTTGGTCTCGGCCCGTGGCGCGTGTTCAGGCGTGTCGTGCTGCCGCAGCTCCGGCTCGCCATTTGCGGTGGCTCCCTGCTGGTCGGCCTGCATCTCCTGGCCGAATACGGGCTCTACGTGTTCATCCGCTTCGATACATTCACCACCGCGATCGTCGACCAGTTTCAGTCGACCTTCAACGGTCCCGCCGCCAACATGCTGGCCGGCGTGCTGGTGACCTGCTGCTTCGTGCTGCTCGGGCTGGAGGTGCTGGTGCGCGGCGAGGAGCGCTATGCCCGCGTCGGCTCGGGTGCTGCGCGCCACCAGCAGCGCACGAGCCTTGGGCGCGCCACCATTCCTTGCCTGCTGCTGCCCGCTGTTACCACGCTGCTGGCGCTCGGGGTGCCGTTCGTCACTATCGGTCGCTGGCTCATGGCCGGCGGCGCCGATATCTGGCGGCTCGACGAGATCGGCCTGGCGCTTGGTCAGACACTGTTCCTGGCGATTGCAGGCGCGCTGCTCGCCACCGTCGCGGCAATGCCGATGGCGTGGATTTCGATCCGCGCGCCGGGAAGGCTGCAACGCGTCCTGGAGGGCTGCAACTATATCGTCGGCGCGTTGCCCGGGGTTGTCATCGCCCTGGCGCTGGTCACCATCGCCGTGCGTATCGCCATGCCGCTCTACCAGACCCTGTTCACCATCCTGGTCGCCTATGCGCTGATGTTCCTGCCGCGCGCTCTGATTAGCCTCAGGGCGTCGATCGCACAGGCGCCGGTCGAGCTCGAACGCGCCGCCTCCAGCCTCGGCCGGTCGCCGCTCAAGGCGCTGTGGTCGACGACCATCCGCCTGTCGGCGCCGGGTGCCGCGGCCGGCATGGCATTGGTCGCGCTCGGCATCATGAACGAGTTGACCGCAACCCAGATGCTGGCGCCCAACGGCACCCGCACGCTGGCCATGGCGTTCTGGTCCTATAGCGGCGAGATCGACTATGCGTCGGCGGCGCCTTATGCCTTGATCATGGTGGCGATGTCGCTGCCTTTGACCTGGCTGCTCTACGTCCAGTCGAAGCGGATGGCCGGGCGATGAGCTTTCTCGAGCTGAGCGGCATCCACAAGCACTACGGCCCCGTGGCAGCACTTGCCGGCGTCGACCTCAGCGTGGCCAGCGGCAGCCGTACGGCGATCGTCGGGCCATCCGGTTGTGGCAAGACCACCTTGCTGCGGCTGATCGCCGGCTTCGAGGCGCCCGACCAGGGCCGCATCGTGCTCGATGGCGAGGTGCTGGCCGATGGCGACACGGCCGTGCCGGCGCATCGCCGCGGCATCGGGCTGGTGGCGCAGGACGGCGCTCTGTTCCCGCATCTGAGCATCGCCGCCAATATCGGGTTCGGCATGGGCCGTCACGAGGAAAAGCGGAGCGAGCGCATCGCCGAGCTCGCCTATGTCGTCGGGCTGGACAAAGGGATCCTGAAGCGCCGCCCGCACGAACTCTCCGGCGGCCAGCAGCAGCGCGTCGCGCTCGCCCGCGCCATGGCCATGAAGCCGCGGCTGATGCTGCTCGACGAGCCGTTCTCGGCGCTCGACACCGGCTTGCGCGCCTCAATGCGCAAGGCCGTGGCCGAGCTCCTCGAAACGGCCGGCATCACCACCATCCTGGTCACCCATGATCAGGCCGAGGCGCTGTCATTCGCCAGCCAGGTCGCGGTGATGCGCGACGGCAAATTCTCGCAGGTCGGCACGCCGCGCGAGCTCTATTTCAAGCCGAAGGACCGGATGATCGCCGAGTTCCTCGGTGACGCCATCGTCCTGCCGGCCAGGATCGCCGATGGCGTTGCCACCTCGCCGCTCGGCCGCATTGCCGTCGACAGCACGGAGCGGCGCGACGTCGCGCGCATCATGCTACGGCCGGAGCAGGTGCTGCTGAAACGGACATCGCGTGAAGGCATGTCCGGCACGCCGGACATGCTGTTCGGCGAGGTGACGGAATCCGAATTCGCCGGCTCGATGTGCACGATCGCGGTGCGTCTCTTGAACAGCCCCGATCCGCCCGATGCCGCCGCCATCGGCAACACGCCGTTGATCCTGCGCAAGCCGGGAATGGACGCGCCGGCGATCGGCGAGATCGTCCGGCTGACCGTGTCGGGCAAGGCGCATGTGTTTGCCTGAACGGTTTTGCGCAAGGCCGACCTCAATCGACCCGTTTACCGGCATGATCGAACCAGTGCAGCTTTTCAGACCCGGCCACGACGCGCAATTGGTCGCCTGGCTTGGCGCTGGCGCGGCCTGAGACGCGCACGACGATACGGCTGCCGGCTGCCGCGCAGTGGAGAAAGCTTTCGGCACCGACCGGCTCGACTGCTTCCACTGTCGCCGGCAACGCGAGCGCGCCGGCCGGCGCCTCTGCCGTGAAGGTGATATCGGCATCCTCCGGACGAAAGCCGAGTGTCACCGCCTTGCTTTGTCCAGGCGCCGAGCCAATCACCGTCCCGTCCGTCAGTACCGAGCCTGGAGAGGCCCCCGTGAGGGCCAGCAGATTCATCGGCGGCGCGCCGATGAAGGAAGCAACGAAGATCGAGGCCGGCTTCTCGTACACGTCGAGCGGCGCGCCGATCTGCTCGACCAGGCCGGCGTTCATGACGACAAGGATGTCGGCCAGCGTCATCGCCTCAAGTTGGTCGTGGGTGACATAAACCGAGGTGACGCCAAGCGAGCGCTGCAAATTCTTGATCTCGACGCGCATCTGCCCGCGCAATTTCGCATCGAGGTTGGACAGCGGTTCGTCGAACAGGAAGACTTTCGGGTTGCGCACGATGGCGCGGCCCATGGCGACACGCTGGCGCTGACCGCCGGAAAGCTCGCGCGGGCGCCGGTCGAGCAGCCCCGAAAGCCCCAGCACCTTGGCAGTCGAGCGCACCCTGCTGTCTATCTCGTCCTTCGGCGTGCCGCGGTTGCGCAGACCATAGGCCATGTTGTCGTAGACCTTCATATGCGGATAGAGCGCGTAGTTCTGGAACACCATGGCGATGTCGCGCTCGGTCGGGCCAATGGCGTTGACCACCTTGCCGTCGATGGCGACTGTACCGACCGAAATCGTCTCGAGCCCGGCGATCATCCTCAGCAGCGTGGACTTGCCGCAGCCGGACGGGCCGACCAGCACGCAAAGCTCCTTGTCGGGAATGGCGATGGAAACGCCCTTCACGGCCTCGACGCCGCCGGGATAGATCTTCTTGACATCCTTCAGATCGACGGTCGCCATCGGCTTCTCACTTTTCGGATTCGACCAGGCCGCGCACGAACCAGCGTTGCATCAGCACCACGACCAGGATCGGCGGCACGATGGCCAGCATCGCGGTGACCATGACCAGGTGCCATTGGGTGTCGGCATCGGCGAAGGAAACCATTTTTCGCAGCGCGATGACGATGGTGTTCATGTCGTTGCTGTTGGTGACGAGCAGCGGCCAAAGATACTGCGTCCAGCCGTAGATGAAGAGGATCACGAACAGCGCGGCGATGTTTGTCCGCGACAGCGGTACCAGAATATCGAAAAAGAAGCGCCATGGACCGGCACCGTCGACACGCGCCGCCTCGACCAGTTCGCCCGGGATGGTCATGAAGAACTGGCGAAACAGCAGCGTTGCGGTGGCCGAGGCGATCAGCGGGATGATCAGGCCGGCATAGGTGTCGATCATGCCGAGATCGACCATCACCTTGTAGGTCGGCAGAATGCGCACCTCGACCGGAAGCATCAAGGTGATGAAGATCAGCCAGAAGAAGGTCATGCGCAGCGGAAAGCGGAAGAACACGATCGCGTAGGCCGACAGGATCGAGATGAAGATCTTTCCCACCGCGACGCCGAGCGCCATGATCGTGGTGTTGAGGAGCAGTCTGCCCACGCTGACACCGCCGATACGACCGATGCCGCCGAACAGCGCCTCGCTGTAATTGTTCCATAGCTGGTCGCCGGGCAACAGCGGCAGCGGCGGCCTGAGGATCGTTTGCAGCGTGTGCGTCGAGGCAACGAAGGTGTAGTAGATCGGAAAAGCCACGATCAATATGCCAAGGATAAGCACGGCATGGGCGATGACGGTGCGGAGCGGAGATTGGCCGATCATCGCTGCCCTCAGCCGTAATGGACTTTGCGTTCCACATAGCGGAACTGGATGGCTGTGAGCGCGATGACGATGGCCATCAGGATGACCGACTGCGCCGCCGAGTCACCCAGGATCAGATTGACGAAGCCGTCATTGTAGACCTTGTAGACCAGCGTCTCGGTCGTCTTGCCCGGGCCGCCGCCGGTGACGGCATGAACGATGCCGAACGTGTCGAACAGGGCATAGACGGTGTTGACGACCAGCAGGAAAAAGGTTGTCGGCGCAAGCAGCGGGAAGACGATGGTCCAGAAGCGCTTGGTCTCGCCGGCGCCATCCATGGCCGCCGCCTCGATCAGCGTTTTCGGCACCGCCTGCAGGCCGGCGACGAAGAACAGGAAATTGTAACTGATCTGCTTCCAGGCAGCCGCCGACACCAGCAGGATCATGGCGTGGGTGCCGTTGAGCAGCGGGTCCCATGCGATGCCGAGGCTTCTCAGCAAATAGGCCAACGAGCCGATCGAAGGATTGAACAAGAAAAGCCACAGCATGCCGGCAATCGCCGGCGCGACGGCATAAGGCCATATCAACAGTGTGCGGTAGAGGCCTTTGCCGCGCACGGCCTTCTCGGCCATGACCGCGAGCAGCAGGGCCACAACCATGGCAACGATCGCGGTCGCAAGCGAGAACACCACGGTGACCTTGATCGAGTTGAGGTAGGCCGGATCGGCCAGCACCTTCCGGAAATTGGCAAACCAGACAAACCTGCTCTTCAGCCCGAACGGGTCTTGCCTGAGCATCGACTGGTAAAGCGCCTGACCGGCCGGCCAGTAGAAGAAAACCAGGGTGATGGCGAGTTGTGGCGCCACCAGCAGGTACGGCAGGATCTTGTTGGGAAATACGACGCGTGGAGACAGGCTGATTTCCCTCGCTATCCAGGTATCGCCCACGCGAGCTCGCGTGGGCGATATTCCAACCGACTAATGCATGTCGCCCAAAAGTGCGCAGCGGTTTTGAGATAACGACATGCATAAGAACAAGAGCTTAAAGCGCGTCGCATGTGGCCATTCAAACGCGACGCGCTTTAACCGAGATAATCTCGTCAGTTCTCCAGCGCTTCCTTGATCGCGGCGTTGCCGCGTGTGACCGCATTGTCGAGCGCCTGCTGGGCGGTTTGCTGGCCGGCCAGCAGCTTCTCCAACTCCTCATTCTGAATATCACGCACCTGCGGCAGATTCGGCAGGCGCACGCCCTTCGAGTTGTCGGTCGGCGCCTTGCCCGTCATCTGCAGGATGGGTGTCTCGCGGCCGGGGTTTTTGTCATAGAAGCCTGATTTCTTGGTCGCCTCATACGCGGCGAGCGTCACAGGCAGGTATCCCGACTTCTGGTGCAGATATTCCTGCACATCGGTCTTGGACAGATAGGCAAAGAAGGCGGCAACACCCTTATATTCCTCGTCCGACTTGTTGCCGAACACCCACAGGCTGGCACCGCCCGGCGTGGTGTTCTGTGGTGCGCCCTTGGCGTCGCTATCGTAGGGAAGCTGGCCGATGCCATAGTTCATGCCGGACTTGACGATATCGCCGAGGCCGCCCGACGATTCGGTGAAGATGCCGCATTCGCCGGCGAGGAATATCTGCTTGGCTTCGGAGGTGCGCCCGCCATACTTGAACGTGCCGTCCTTGGCTAGGTCCGCGAGTGCCTGGAAGTGGTTGACGAAAATCGGCGCATTGATCTTGAGTTCGACATCGCCGCCGGCCAGGCCGTTCTGCTGAGTGGCCCAAGGCACGTCATTCCACGCCGCGAAATTCTCCAGATGGATCCAGGTCAGCCAGGTCGAGGTATAGCCGCAAGGGGCGGCGCCGCTCGTCTTGATCTTCCTGGCAGCTTCCCACACCTCGTTCCAGGTCTGGGGCGGGCTGTTCACGTCGAGGCCCGCCTTCTGGAAAATGTCCTTGTTGTAGTAGAGGATCGGCGACGAGGAGTTGTAAGGGAACGACAGCATGGTGCCGTCCGGCTTCGAATAATAGCCGACGATGCCGGGCAGATACTGGCTCTTGTCAAAGGTCATCCCGGCACTGGTCAGCACATCGGCCGCCGGCTTGATCGCACCCTCGGCCGCCATCATCACGCCGGTGCCGACGTCGAACACCTGGAGGATATCGGGCGCCTGGCCGGCGCGGAAAGCGGCGATGCCGGCATTCAGCGTCTCCGGATAGGTGCCCTTGAACACCGGAACGAGCTCATAGTCGCTCTGGCTGGCGTTGAAATCCTTGGAGATCTTGGCGACGACCTCGGCGTTGGCGCCGGTCATGGCGTGCCACCAGCTGATCTGCGTGACGGCGAAGGCGGAGGTGGTGGAAAGCAGGGTCAAGGTGGCGGCAACACCGGCCGCGAAGCCGAAGAACTTCATGTTTCATCTCCCGTTTGTCATTGGCGAAAGGGGCACTCTCGCAAAGCCAATATGTGGCGCTGATGACAATCGGACAACGGTTTTGTTGCGGGTCAATGAACATCGCTTCCGGCTAAAGTGCGCTCGCTACCGAAAGCGTCGCCAGGAACTACATCACCGCCTTCTCGGCGGAGCGCATCGGTTTTCCCCCGAAAAGGCCCGCCTCATGGCCCGCGGGTTAACCATTCGTTAAAATCTCCAAGAGCTAATCAGTCACACCTCCCCTGTTATTTGGCAGACCGAGTGAACCCAGGATGCTGACGGTCTATAATTGTATTGTAAGTCAGCACGACCTGAGACTGGTCGCACTTGCCGCCCTCGTCTGCGGCATTTCTTGCTTCTCTGCAGTAAATCTCCTTAAGCACGTCGGCCGATCGACCAATCGAAACCGGCTTGTCTGGCTAATGATCGCCGCAACTTCGACCGGGTTCGGCATATGGGCGACGCATTTCATCGCCATGACTGCGTTTACGCCGGGAATACCAAACGCATATAATCCGGGATTATCCGCCTTTTCGCTTGCCGCCGCCGTCATCCTGACCGCGCTCGGGATGTGGGTTGCCACCTTGCGCCGCGGCATCGACCATTTCCTCGTTGGCGGTGCCATTCTCGGTGGTGCCATCGCGACGATGCACTACATCGGCATGGCGGCGTTCGAGGTCGAGGGCCGGATCGTATGGAACCTGCTCCTTGTCGCGATATCGCTTCTGGCCGGCGGGACGCTCGCGGCACTGGCGCTCCTTGTCGTCTTGCGCCGCCCGTCGGCGCTAGCGACTGTCGGCGGCGCCGCGCTTTTGACGCTGGCGATTTGCAGCTTGCATTTCATCGCGATGGCCGCGGTGTCGATCATTCCGGATTCCTCGATTGAAATATCCGAACATTCCATCGAGCCCATTTCCCAGGCCTTTGCCGCAGCGGTCGCCAGCCTGGTAATCCTTGTGCTGTCAGGCGCCGCGCTGTGGATCGACCTGCGCTTTCGCCGGCAGAGGCTCGAGGCGGATCGCATGCACGATCTCGCCAATGCCGCGGTCGAAGGGCTGATCGTTTGCGATGGCACACGCATAGTCAGCGCCAATGACAGCATGGCGAAACTGACGGGCACGGCGACAGCCACCCTGAACACGATGCAACTCGGCGAGCTGTTCGATGGACAGAGCGCAGCCGATGTATCCGGCTTCGGCGAACAGGCACAAGAAACGAAATTGAGGGGCAGCGACGGCACGAGAATTCCTGTCGAGCTGATCGCCAGGAAGATCGCCTACTGCGGCAGGCCTCATACGGTGCTTGCCGTTCGCGACATCCGTGAGCGCAAGAAGGCGGAAGAAGAGATCCTCCGTCTCGCGCATTTCGATCCACTTACCGGGCTTGCCAATCGGCGGAGCTTTTCTTCCCGGCTCGAAGCAGAAATCGCTTCGATGGAGCGTGGCAGCAAGGATGGATATCTGGCGCTCCTGCTGCTTGACCTCGACCGATTCAAGCAAGTCAACGACCTCTACGGCCACAGCGCCGGTGACGCCATGCTGCAGAAGCTGGCGCACTGCATTTCCGGCATTCCGCGCCACGGACAGATGCTCGCGCGTCTCGGCGGCGACGAGTTTGCCGTCTTAGCTCCGAACCTCCCCGACCCCCTGGCCGCAGGCCGCATAGCCGAGGACTTGCTGGCGGCGATCCGGGAGGAAAACAGGGTTTCAGTCGGCTCCGGCCTTGTTTCGGCCAGCATCGGCATCGCCTTCTTTCCGCTGGATGCCGAAGATCAGGCCGGCCTGATCGGCCATGCCGACACGGCACTCCATCGCGCCAAGACCGAGGGCAGGGACACCTATCGTTTTTTCGAGATAGCCATGGGCACCGCCGCCCGTGACAAGCGCGTGATGGAGCATGAACTGCGCCAGGCGATCGCCCGCAAGGAGTTCCACCTCGTCTACCAGCCGCAGAAGGAAATCCGCAGCGGCAAGATGATCGGCTTCGAAGCCCTGGTCCGTTGGCAGCATCCGGAGCGGGGCGACATTTCCCCGGCCGTTTTCATCCCCGTGGCCGAGGACAGTGGCGCCATCGCGCAGATCGGCGACTGGGTGCTGACGACGGCTTGTAACGATGCTGTTCGCTGGACGAATCCGCTGATGGTCGCCGTCAACGTCTCCGCCGTGCAGCTTCACAATCCGAACTTCAGCCGCAAGGTGCACGACGCACTGTCGAGATCCGGCCTCGCACCCGGCAGGCTCGAACTGGAGATCACCGAAACGGCCCTGGTGAAGGACATGCCCCGCGCATTGGCAACCTTGAGGCAGGTCAAGGCGCTTGGCGTGCATGTGGCGATGGACGATTTTGGCACCGGCTATTCTTCGCTGTCCAACCTTAGCGCCTTTCCCTTCGACAAGATCAAGATCGACGGGTCGTTCATCAAATCGGTCGACAAGAACGGCCAGTTCGCGGCGATCGTCCGCGCCGTGCTGGGGCTTGGACGCGGTCTCGGCCTGCCGGTCCTGGCGGAGGGCATCGAGACGCCGGGCGAATTGCAGTTCCTTGACGCCGAGGCTTGCGAGATCGGGCAAGGCTATTACCTCGGCAAACCGGCTCCGATCGAGACATTCGGCGAGTTGACGGGCGTCACGGCTCCGGCAGTCCGCACCGCCAGCCGGCGCGGCGCAAGCATCGCCGTGCTCAAGCCGCGCCTGCGCACGGTCTGAGCCTATCCCGGCTGAAGCGCTGCCTCGACCAGACGCTTGGCATCCGGCCCTGACCATTCGGCCGGGCCGTTCATATGGGCGATCAGGCAGCCTTGCCCATCGATCAGCATGGTGACCGGCAGACCGAGCGCCAGGCCGCGCGTCTTGACGTCGTTGAACAGTGCCATGGTGGCATCGCGATAATAGCCGAGCGCCTTGACGCCGGTGTCCTCGAGGAACTTCTTCGGCTTGGTATCGTCGCCGGCATCGACGTTGACTGCAACAACCTGAAACGCGTCGCTGCCCATCTCCTTCTGCAGTGCATCGAGCGCCGGCATTTCGGCGCGGCAAGGTGCGCACCATGTTGCCCACAGATTGAGCAGCACCGTCTTGCCGGCATGATCGGCGATCGTCGTCGGCTTGCCGTCGGGGCCGTTGAAGGCGAGGCTTTTCAGCGATTGCGGCGGATCCGCCGGCAAAAGCGCGGCGACTTGACCGGTAGCGGCCGCGGCGATCTTCTTGGCATGGTCGGTCCTGGCGGCGCAGGCGACGTCGTCCTTGCCGCCGCCGGCGGCCACTTGCGCGGGCGCGTTGTTGCCAGAACCGCTTTCCCTGACATATACCGCGACCGCGCCGGCCAGCACGCCCGCAACCAAAGCGGCGAGGATGAGACGCAAAGCCGGGAAAAATCTATTGCCGTCTGCCATTTTTCAAAAACTGCTCCGGAGCACGGGTTATAGCGATGAGCGACAAGAAGGCCAGCAACCAGATGTGGGGCGGACGTTTTGCCTCGGGTCCGGCCGCAATCATGGAAGCGATCAACGCGTCGATCTCGTTCGACCGCAAACTCTATGCCCAGGACATTCGCGGCTCGATCGCCCATAGCGAGATGCTGGCGCAAACGGGCATTATTTCGGCGGCCGATCAAGAAAAAATCAGTCACGGGCTGAACACGATCCTGGCAGAGATCGGGGCCGGCACATTCGAGTTCTCGACCAGGCTGGAAGACATCCACATGAATGTCGAGGCCCGCCTCGCCGATTTGATCGGCCCTGCCGCCGGCCGCCTGCACACTGCCCGCTCGCGCAACGACCAGGTGGCGGTCGACCTCAGGCTCTGGGTCAAAGACGAGTGCTTTCGTGTCGCCGAGGCGCTGAAAGGCCTGATCACAGCGTTCCTCGCCCGGGCCGAGGAGCATGCGGCAACGGTGATGCCGGGCTTTACCCACATGCAAGCGGCGCAGCCGGTGACCTTCGGCCACCACTGCATGGCCTATGTCGAGATGTTTGCGCGCGACCTGTCGCGCGTCCGCGACGCGATCGAGCGGATGGACGAAAGCCCGCTCGGTGCGGCCGCCCTCGCCGGCACCAGCTTTCCGATCGACCGGCACCAGACGGCAACGGCGCTTGGTTTTCGCGAACCGATGCGCAATTCGCTCGACAGCGTTTCGGACCGCGATTTCGCGCTGGAATTCTTGGGGCTGGCGGCGATCTGTGCGACACATCTGTCGCGGCTGGCCGAAGAGATCATCATCTGGTCGACGCCGCAATTCGGTTTCGTCAGGCTGTCGGATAGCTTCTCGACGGGTTCGTCGATCATGCCGCAGAAGAAGAACCCCGACGCCGCCGAACTGGTGCGCGGCAAGACAGGCCGTGTCACCGGCCATCTGGTCGGCCTGCTGACGGTAATGAAGGGCATGCCGCTGACCTATGGCAAGGACATGCAGGAAGACAAGGAATCCGTCTTCGACGCGGCAGAGACGCTCGACCTGATGCTGGCGGCGATGACCGGCATGATGCGCGACATGACGGTGAACACTGCCGCGATGAAAAAGGCGGCGGGCGCCGGCTATTCGACTGCGACCGACCTCGCCGACTGGCTGGTACGCACGCTCGGCCTGCCGTTCCGCGAGGCGCACCATATCACTGGCCGGGCGGTGGCGCTGGCCGAGGACAAGAAGGTCGGGCTCGACAGGCTTTCGCTGCAGGATTTGCAGTCCATTCACCCCGGTATCAGCGCCGACGTGTTTTCGGTTCTGGCCGTGCAGAATTCTGTAAGGAGCCGCACAAGCTTCGGCGGCACCGCGCCGTCCGAGGTGCGCAAGCAGATCCGCTACTGGAAAAAGCGGCTCGCCAAGGCGTAAGACGCGGGGTGCAATGGCCGCAAAACTCGGATAGAAGCGCTGCGGGCAACAGTTTCGGACGGATGACGCGATGACCGGAAGCAGGATTTTGGTGACGCTGACGCTGCTAGCGGCGATGGCGACCGTTGCGGCCTGCGGCAGGAAGGCTGCGCTCGATACGCCCTACGCGGCAGCCGTGCAGGCGCGCAAGGACGCCGAGAAGGCCAAGCAACCTTTGCCGCCGGAGCCGGAAAAACCTGTCGAGGACAAGAAATTCATCCTCGACCCGCTGCTCTGATTTTCGGACCGATCTCGTGAACCATTTCGACTACCGCGACGGCGTACTGCATGCCGAGGACGTGGCGATATCAGATATCGCCGCCAGTGTCGGCACGCCGTTTTATTGCTATTCGACGGCGACGCTGACCAGGCATTTTCGCGTCTTTGCCGAAGCTTTTGCCGGGCTCGACGCGCTCGTCTGCTATGCCATGAAGGCGAATTCCAACCAGGCTGTGCTGAAGGTGCTGGCAAGGCTTGGCGCCGGCGCCGACGTGGTCTCGGAAGGCGAACTGCGCCGCGCTTTGGCTGCCGGCATTCCGGCAAGCAAGATCCTGTTTTCAGGCGTCGGCAAGACCGCGCGCGAAATGGATTTTGCGCTCTCGGCCGGCATTCTCTGTTTCAACGTCGAATCCGAACCGGAGCTGGAGCTGCTGTCGGCCCGCGCCACCGCGCTGGGCAAGATCGCGCCGATCTCGCTGCGCATCAACCCGGATGTCGACGCCAGGACGCACAAGAAGATTTCGACTGGGAAGGCCGAGAACAAGTTCGGCATTCCCTGGCAGCAGGCGCGGAAGGTTTATGCCCGCGCGGCTGAGTTGCCGGGCATCAGGATCACCGGCATAGATACCCATATCGGCAGCCAGATCACCGAATTGCAGCCCTTCGACGACGCCTTCGCGCTGCTGGTGGAACTGGTCGGCGCGTTGCGTGCCGACGGGCATGCCATTGAGCATATCGATGTCGGTGGTGGCCTCGGCATTCCCTACCGCGTCGACAACAACCCGCCGCCTTTGCCCGAAGCCTATGCCCAGATCGTCAGTAAGCATGTCGCCAAGCTCGGGCTGAAAGTGATGTTCGAGCCGGGCCGGCTGATCGTCGGCAATGCCGGCATCCTGGTCTCGGAGGTCATCTTCGTGAAAGAGGGCGACGCCAAGAACTTCCTCGTCGTCGACGCCGCGATGAACGATCTGATCCGGCCGACCCTTTACGACGCCTTCCACGACATCAGGCCGGTGGTGCAGCAGCCGGTCGCGGCACCGCGCATGAAGGTCGACGTCGTCGGCCCGGTCTGCGAGACCGGCGACTATCTCGGGCTCGACCGTGACCTGCCCAGGCTGAAAGCCGGCGACCTGATCGCTGTCGCCACCGCCGGCGCCTATGGCGCCGTCCAGGCCGGCACCTACAACACCAGGCCGCTGGTGCCGGAAGTGCTGGTCGACGGCGACCGCTTCCACATCGTGCGCCCGCGCCAGACCTATGACGAATTGATCGGGCTGGATTCGGTGCCTGATTGGTTGACCTGAGAGATACCTTGCAGCGCTACAGCCGGTGCTGGATGAGCGCCCTGGCCTCGGCGATCCTGTCCTCGTTCCGGCGATAGAATATCCACTGCTTGATACGCTTGCTGCGCAAAAGCCTTGCCTGGGTGAGCACGCGCATATGCTCGCTGAGCGTCGCCTGCGTGATCCCCAGCTTTTCCGCGATCAGCAGCGCGCAGACCCCGTCCTCGACCAGATCACCGTCCGCCTGCGGCGGAAAATGCGCGCGCGGGTCCTTGAGCCAATCGAGGATCTGCAGTCTGCGCTCGCTGGCAATCGCTTTGAAGACGTCGACCTCTTGCATTTAGGCACTTTGCCAAGTTACTAAGTAATGTCAACTCTGAATGGCAACTCTGGGAGTGAAGCATGCTGCATGGCCACACGATCACCCGCGAGCGCATTGCGGCGATGGAACCCCGCATCCGGCCCTTCGTGCGCCACACGCCGGTGCTGCGCGTCGACATGGCCGATTTCGACCGCCCGCCTCTGCCTGTCGACCTGAAGCTCGAATGCCTGCAGCATTCCGGCTCGTTCAAGGCGCGTGGCGCGTTCACCAATCTCCTCGAACGGCCGGTTCCCGCAGTTGGCGTCGTCGCCGCATCGGGCGGCAACCACGGCGCCGCGGTCGCCTATGCCGCCATGCGGCTCGGCCATAAGGCGACCATCTTTGTTCCCGAAGTGAGCCCGCCGGCCAAGCTGGACCGCATCCGCGGCTATGGCGCCGAGCTGATCGTCGGCGGCGCCCGTTATGCCGAGGCGCTGGCCGCCAGCGAGAGCTTCGCCGAAAAATCCGGCGCGCTGCAGATCCACGCCTTCAACCAGGAGGAGACGCTGGTCGGGCAAGGCACGCTGGGCCTCGAGATCGAGGCCGACCTGCCGAAGCTCGACACGCTGCTGGTCGCTGTCGGCGGCGGCGGCTTGATCGGCGGCATCGCCGCTTGGTTTTCCGGCCGCATCAGGATCATTGCCGTCGAGCCGGAGGGTGCGCCGACGCTACACCGCGCTTTCGAGGCGGGCCGGCCTGTCGATGCTCCGACCGAGGGCATCGCCGCCGATTCGCTCGCGCCGAAGCGCGTCGGCGAAATGATGTTTCCTATCGCTGAGGCGTTCGTCGAGCGCTCGATCCTGGTCGGCGACGGCGACATTATCGCCGCCCAGGCGGCGCTGTGGGATCATGTGCGAATCATCTCCGAGCCGGGCGGTGCGGCCGCCTTCGCGGCGCTCCTGTCCGGCCGCTACAGGCCGGCTGTGGGCGAGCGCGTTGCCGTTCTGGTCTGCGGCGCAAACGCCAATCCAGCGAAATTTTGACAATATCCGGGGCATTATTGTTCACGTTTTGGGGAACCGCCTCGCCTTCGCCGTGTTTGTTGGTATCCTTAGAGCGACGTGCAGCCCGCTGAATGCACGAAGTATGCGCTAAGATTTTGGGTCTTCGCATCGTGCTTCCCGAAAAATCGACTTTTCGGGTCCATGCGATAGACTCGTGAGGTCCGGGCTATCCCGCCCGGCCAGGAAGGGCCGATGACGCAACGACCCATCTTCACCAGCGATCGCAGCCTGGCCGGGCGCCTTGCCTTGAGCCGGCTGGCGACGCAGGTGTCAATAATCGTCGAGCGCGGCTGGCCGTTGCTGCTGCCGCTGATCATCGTCGCCAGCCTGTTTCTCAGTATCTCGTGGCTCGGTCTGTTCCCGCTTTTGCCCGATTTGGCGCGAATCGGTCTCATCACGGCATTCGGCGTCGCAGCGCTTGCCGCACTCTATCCATTGCGTTTCTTCCGCACGCCATCCAGTGTCGAGGTCGACCGCCGCATCGAGGCGGCCAACCGGTTGCTGCACAGCCCGGTGCAGGTCCAGACCGATCGCCCGAGCGGCAAGGAAAGCATTTTTTCGCGAGCCCTGTGGCGCGAGCATCAGCGGCGCATGGCCGACCGGCTGGGCGAGCTTGGCGGCGACGTGCCGCGCACGCGCGTCCCCGAGCATGACCCGTGGGCGTTGCGCGCCGTTGCGGCGCTTTTGTTGGTCACCGCCTTTGCCTTCTCCTTCGGGCCGTCGGGCGGCAAGCTGACTGACGGGTTTGTTGCCCGTGCCGCGCGCGACGTCGTGCCGCCGCGCATTGATGCCTGGGTGACGCCACCGGCCTATACCGGCAGGCCACCAGTATTCCTCAACGCCCCTGTCCTTGCCAACAATGCCAATCAAGCGGCGCCGACCTTCACCGTTCCGGAAGGCAGCGACGTGTCGCTGCGCGTCACGGGCGGTTCGGGCGAGGAAACGCTGAACTACGCCGACGCCGGCGGCAACACCCGCGCCATCGATCCGACCGGGCCGCAAGCCAAGCCAGAGGCAAATACTGCAACGCCTTCCACCGTGCGCCAGTTCAGCGGCAAGTTGACGGCCGACGGCATGCTGACGCTGCAATCCGGCGACGGCGAGCTCGGCCGCTGGGCCTTCGCCATAATCCCCGACAAGCCGCCGCAGATCCGCTTTGTCGGTGAGCCGAAACGCGCCGTCAACGGCGCCTTCGAGCTCAACTACCAGATCGACGACGACTATGGCGCGGCCTCCGCCAAGGCGGTTTTCGCATTGGCCGATCCGCAGGTGCCCAACGCGCATCCGCTCTATGGGCCGCCGGAAATGCCGCTGACGTTGCCGCGCCGCGGCGGCAAGGCCAATGCCGCCAAAACGACGAAGGATCTGACCGACCATGTCTGGGCCGGTGGCAACGTCAAGCTGTCGCTTGTCGCTACCGACGGCGCCGGACACACGGCGACCAGCGAAACCAAGACGCTGGTGATGCCGGAGCGGCCATTCTCCAACCCCTTGGCGCGGGCCGTGGTCGAGCAGCGCCGCATACTGGCGCTCGATGCCTATGCCAAGGACCGCGTGCTCGACCTGATGGATGCGATCACGCTCAGGCCGGAAGACACGTTCGACAATATGGCGCACTACCTCGCCATCATGAGCGCCCGCACCCGGCTGAAGATGGCCGACAGCGACGACCAGTTGCGCGACGAGGTCGCTTACCTCTGGGAGATCGCGCTCGGCATCGAGGAAGGCAATCTGTCGGCGGCCGAGAAGCGGCTGCGCCAGGCGCAGCAGGCGCTGCAGGATGCGATCAAGAACGGCGCCAGCGACCAAGAGATCGAGAAGGCGATGAAGGAACTGCGCGAGGCGATGAACCAGTTCCTGCAGGAATTCGCGGCGCGGGCGCAGCAGAATCCGAATGCGCCACAGATGCAGCAAAACGGCCAGGAACTGCGCCAGAGCGACATCGACCGCATGATGGACCAAATCGAGAACCTGGCGAAATCCGGCAATCGCGACCAGGCGCAGCAATTGCTGTCGGAGCTGCAGGACATGATGAACAATCTGCAGGCAGGCCGCCAGCAGCAAGGCGGCCAGCAGGATAGCGAGATGCGCCAGCAGATGGACAAGCTGGGCGAGATCATGCGGCGCCAGCAGGAGATGATGAACGACACATTCCGTATGGACCAGATGCAGCGCGGCCAGCAACAGCGCGGGCAGAACCGCGACGAGCAACTCGGCGAGAACGGTGAGCAAGGCCCGATGGGCGAAGGGGGCAAGCCCAGCCCGGGCGACGACCGCGATCCGCTCGGCCGGCCGAAGCCGATGACGCCGCAGGAATTTGCCGATGCGCTGAAGCAATTGCAGGAAGGCCAGGGCAAGCTGCAGAGCGAGCTCGATCAATTGAGGAAGGGCCTCGAAGGCATGGGCCTCGACCCCAATGAGGGGTTTGGCGAAGCCGGCAAATCCATGGGCAATGCCGAACAGGCGCTCGGCGAGGGCGAGGGCGACCAAGCCGTCGGCCACCAGGGCCGCGCATTGGAAGCCTTGCGCAGGGGCGCCAAGGATATGATGAAGCAATTGCAAGCGATGCAAGGCGACCAGGGCGGCAACGGGCAGGGCGGACGCCAGCAGAATGCCGACCGTGACCCGCTCGGGCGGCCCCGCACCAGCGAGGGTCCCGATGACGGAAGTTCGGTGAGAGTGCCTGACGAGATCGACGTGCAGCGCGCCCGCCAGATCCTCGAGGCAATCCGCAAGCGGCTCGGCAACGCGCTCAGCCCCGATATCGAGCGCAGCTATCTGGAGCGGTTGCTGGAGCTGAAGTAAGGCTGCACTCTACATTTTTGGAAGATCGCCGTGCGCGGTCCTCCGTGGTGGCAGCTATCGCCGGACCGAGCGACGTGTTTAACGGTTGGTGAACGCCTCGCGGATCGCCTCTTCCATGCCGTCGATCGCCTCGCCGGAAGCGTTCGGATTGCGCCGCAGCACTACGTTCGAGGAATCGATGTCGCCGAAGCCGTCGGCGGCCGTAAGTTCGCGGCAGCCGGCCGGAATGTTGCTGCGCGAGATCGGCGCAATCGCCAGCCCGGAGGTGACGGCGAGCCGCAGGCCGCCATTGGTATCGCTGGTGTAGGCGACACGATAGGCGAGACCGCGCTGTTCCAGCGACTTTATCGCGAAATCCTTGCACCAGCCGGCGCGGTTGTAGAGCGCGATCGGCACCGGCCGGTCCTCATGCATGTGATGCAGCTCCGACGTCACCCATACGGTCGGATCATGCATCAGCACCTCACCGCCCGAGAGATCCTGCCATTCGAACACCACCGCCAGATCGAGCTCGCCGGCGGCGAGCGCCGCGATCTGCGCACCGGAATGCGCGTAGCGGACGGTGATGTCGACCTGAGGATGGCGCTTGGCAAAGGCACCGAGCGCGCGCGACAGGATCGCGTGGCCATATTCCTCCGGGATACCGATGCGCACCGGCCCGCCAAGCGGCGCCGCGACCATCGATGCCGCCGTCTCGTCGAGCAGCGAAACGATGCGCCTGGCGTTGGCGATGAGCTCGCCGCCGCGCCGCGTCAGCGCCACACCACGCGAGCCGCGCTCGAACAGGCTGTCGCCGACCATGCTTTCGAGCTTCTTCATCTGCATCGAGACCGCCGACTGGGTGCGGCCGGCCCGCTCCGCCGCCTTGGTGAAATTGCCGGTGTCGGCGACCGCGACGAAGGTGCGCAAGAGGTCGCTGTCGAGATTGGGTCGCATGTGCCCGCCATAAGAAAATCTGATTGCTGGCATCATTCCAATTCGTTTGCAACATGTCAAACGGCGGACGATAGTCGCCTCACCCATTGGATATGCGGCCGCGAAATCGGCCGCGGACCAATCAAAAGTCCTCACTCGTACCCGCTGCCCGAAACGGTGGCGGGTTCTTTTTACCCGGATGCAGGCCTGCTTCCGGCCGGCGCGCAGGAGACCGGAGCGCCCATGCAGAATCGGCTTGTGCTCGGCATCCTCAGCCTCTGTCTCGGCGTGTTGGTCTTTTCACTGCAGGACCCGCTGGTCAAGGCGGTGTCGAGCCGCTATCCCGTCACCGAGGTGATGGCGATCCGCTCGATCGTCGCCCTGCCGATCCTGGTTTTCCTCGTCCACGCCGACGTCGGATTGCAGGCGATCCAGTCGAAGCGGTTCGGCATGTTGACGATGCGCGCCTTCATCCAGTTCACCTCCTACACGGCCTACTATCTGGCAATCGCCGCCCTGCCGCTGGCCGACGCGGTGGCGCTCTATTTCATGGCGCCACTGTTCATCATGGCGCTGGCCGGCCCGTATCTCGGCGAACGCGTGTCCTGGCAGGCGCTCGCCACCGTCCTGGTCGGCATGCTCGGCGTGCTGGTGATGGCGCGCCCGGGTGCCGGCGTGTTCGACTGGGCGGCGCTGCTGTCGCTAGGCTCGGCTCTGCTCTACGGTTTTTCGCAACTGATGGCACGCAAGATCGGCGACACCGAATCCTCGACCGTTATGGCGTTTTACCAGAACGGCGCCTATCTGGCCGGTGCTGCCCTGGTGGCGGGGCTGTTTTGGCTGGCAGACATCGACCATGCCGTGCATCCGAGCCTCGAATTCCTAGTCCGGCCATGGGTCTGGCCGACGACGTCGGATCTGCTGAAGATGGGGGCATGCGGCTTCGTTGCCTCGGCCGGCATGATCCTGTTGTCGCAGGCCTACCGGTTGGCGCCCGCCAACAGCGTCGCCACCTTCGAATACACCGGTATCATCTGGTCGCCGCTATGGGGTTTTCTGTTCTTTGCCGAAGTGCCGCGACCGGCGACGGCGGCCGGCGCAGCCCTCATCATCGGCGCCGGCCTGTTTGCGCTCAATGCCAGCCGGCGCCGGAGCGGCGCGCCAGCCATCGCTGCGACCTGCGACCCTGCGTGAAGGGGTCGGCCTTGGGCTTTAGGCGAAACAGGCGAGCGCCTGTTCGACGCGGGCGCGAATTTCAGCCAGCGTGAACGGCTTTTGCACGACATCGAGAATAACGCCGTCCAATTCCTCGGCGCGCTCGCGCTGATCGGCAAAGCCGGTCATCAGCATGATCTTCATCGCCGGGAACAGCGCCGCTGCCGCCTTGGCCATCTCGATGCCGTCCATCTCCGGCATGCGGATGTCGGACAGCACAAGGTCGTAGCCCCCTTGCGCCGCCCGGATCAGAGAAAGACCGTGCGCGCCGTCGGCGGCAATAGTGACATTATGCCCGGCGCGTTCGAGCGCACGGGCGGCGAGGGTGCGGACGGATTCATCGTCCTCAACGATCAAGAGCTTTGCCATGGGCAGGATATTTGGCGAGGAAAAGTTGATGTTTCCTGAAGGCGCTGAGTGTCGATGAGGCCTTTTCAGAATTCGCTCCGGCGAGTCAGATGGCGTGGTTTTCGAGAACCGGAGGGGAGCGGACGTTCGAGTCCGGGAGCTTCGCGCTTGATCCCGAACTCGGTTTCGATTTCGGAAAGCATCATGCGCAAAATCAAAAGTGCTACAGCGTCCTTTGCGCGTCCAAAGGACGCGCTGCGCTGCAGGAAGCGCAGAACACTGCGTCAGGTGTCCGCCGGAGTAGAATTATCAAAAAGGCCTCAAGCGTCGCCCTTGACCATGCCGACGAACGGCAATTCGCGAAACGCGTGGGCGACGTCCATGCCATAACCGACGACGAAATAATCGGGGCAGTCGAAGCCGACATAGTCGGCGTTGAGCGTGGTCTGGCGGCGCATGCGCTTGTCGAGCAGCACGGCGATGGCACAGCTCCTCGCGCCGCGCGACAGCATGAGGTCACGGGTGAAGCTCAGCGTCTTGCCGGATTCGAGGATGTCGTCGATGAGAAGCACATCGCGGCCGGCGACCTCGTTGTCGATGTCGCGCAGCACCCTCACCTCACCGCTGGTTGTCCCGGCGCCATAGCTCGAGATGAAGATGAACTCAACCTCCGGCGACAGGCCGACATCGTGCATGGCACGGATAAGATCGGCGGCGAAGATGAATGATCCCTTCAGCACCGAGATTACCAGAAGGTCGTGGTAGTCGTGCCCGGCAATCTCCTTGGCAAGTTCCAGATTCCGCCGCGCGATGGCGGACGCCGAAAACAGGACTTCGATGTCCTTGCCGCGCACAACTGGCATTGGCCGCCTTTCCAGAAATGATCGCCTTGTAGGCGAAGCTGACCGAAAACGGTCTTCAACCCGTTTCTAGGCATGTCGAGCCGTCTGGCAAGGCCAAATCTTTGGCAGGGCGCCCGCGAACCGTCCCCTGCGCGTCGCAAATCGTTTATCTGGTGACCTGTTGATTTTCTGGCGCCGTTCTAACGAACCAGCGCATGGCCGCCCGAAATCCAGAAGGCGGCCAAGGCGGCACCGACGCCGGCAATCCAGAAGATCGGCCCACCGTGCACCCATAACGGCCGTTCGACGGCGGTTTCCGGCTTGCGCAACATGTCCATGCCTTCGATCGAAGGGGCGGAAATCGTGCGCGCAGGCGGCGGCGCAAAGTCTGGACGCGTAAAATGGCGGGGCAGCACCTCATAATCGGCATCGATGACGTCGGCGGTCACGTCGCGCATGATGCGTTCCGGCTCGGCGGCCGCATCGGTCATGATTTCGCCGGAAACCGGGCGCGCGGTTCGATCCTCAGCCATCGTGGCCCAACACTACGGCACCTGTTCGCTGTTCGTTTCTTTGGGTAAACGGAAATGGTTAACGCTTCCCCACCGGAACCCCTGTGACTCGTTTGAAAAGCCCCCAAATTAACCGTCGGTTAACCATGCCGGCCGATGGTCTTTCCACAGAAAGGGCTGGCATCTTGCCGCCGAGAATTTCAGGTCGTCGAAAGTGATCCGCTTCGAAAATGTCGGCCTCCGCTATGGCATGGGTCCGGAGATCCTCCGCGACATCTCCTTGCACATTCCGGAGCGCTCCTTTCAGTTCCTGAGCGGACCTTCAGGCGCCGGCAAGACGACGTTGCTGCGGCTTTTGTTCATGTCGCTGAAGCCGACGCGCGGCCTGATCACCATCTTCGGCAAGGACCGCTCGCGCATCTCGCGCACCGAATTGCCGCATCTGAGGCGCCGCATCGGGGTGGTGTTCCAGGATTTTCGCCTGCTCGACCATATGACCACCTACGAGAACGTGGCCTTGCCGCTGCGCGTGCGCGGCCGCGAGGAGGCGACCTACCGCACCGACGTCACCGAGCTGCTGAAATGGGTCGGCCTCGGCGAACGCATGCATGTGCTGCCGCCGGTGCTGTCTGGCGGCGAGAAGCAGCGCGCCGCGATCGCCCGTGCGTTGATCGAGCAGCCCGAGATCCTGCTCGCCGATGAGCCGACCGGCAATGTCGATCCACCGCTGGCACGACGCTTGCTGCGGCTGTTCATCGAGCTCAACCGGCTGGGCACTGCCGTGGTGATCGCCACGCACGACCTCGGCCTGATGGAACAGGTCGACGCACGGCGCATGATCCTGGCCGGCGGAAGGCTGGACATCTATGACTGAGCTCTCCGTCGAACACTTCGAGGGTCACGACGCCGCGGCGGCCCAGCCCCGCGTCCAGCGCAAGATGGCGCCGATCGTGCCGGCGCAGAACATCGCCGGCCGGGCGCTGGTGCTGGTCATCGCCATCATGACCTTTCTGTCCTGCCTGACGTTTGGCGCAGTCACGCTGGTGCGTGACACCGCCTCGGTCTGGGAGAACCAGATCTCGCGCGAGGCGACCATCCAGATCAAGCCGGTCGACGGCCTCGACATGGAGGCCGCACTTGCGCTGGCCTCGCAGATCGCCGGCGAATTCCCCGGCGTGAAAAGCGCCAGGATCGTCGACCGCGAAGCGACGGCCCGGCTGCTCGAGCCTTGGTTGGGCTCGGGCCTGAACATCGATGAGCTGCCGGTGCCGCGTCTGATCATCATCACCATCGACGAGAACAGTCCGCCCGATTTCGCCGCACTGCGCGCGGCGATCACGCCGAAGCTGCCGAGCGCCTCGCTCGACGATCATCGCACCTGGGTCGACCGGCTGGTTGCCATGGCCCGCACCACGGTAACGATCGGTATCGCAGTGCTGGCGCTGATGCTGTCGGCGACGGTGCTGACCGTGGTGTTCGCGACACGCGGCGCCATGGCCGGCAACGGCCACATCATCGAGGTGCTGCATTTCGTCGGCGCCGAGGCGCGCTTCATCGCGCGCGAATTCCGCCGGCATTTTCTGGTCACCGGCATGAAGGGCGCCGCGGCAGGCGGCGCCGCGGCAATACTCGTCTTCATCGTCTTCTCCTGGTGGTCGTCACGCAATATGGCGACGCCGCAGGCCGACCAGGCGACCGCCCTGTTCGGCAATTTCGCCATCGGCTCCGCAGGCTATCTCGGGGTCGCTGTCATGGTGCTGGTGATCGGCGCGCTGACCGCGGCAACCTCCCATTTCACCGTGGTTACCTATCTCAGCGACATCGACATTCGCCAGCCGGACGCCGGCTAAAGGAAAGATCGATCACGGATGAAAACGCATCGTCACGAAAATTGCATTTTTTTCCTACCAAAGGCCGTATTTCGGGATTAACCATTTCATGATGGACGTTCGGGACTCGACCGATACCGCTGGGTGCATGCCAGTGCTGGTTGCGCGTCCGCATGAATTCGCCGGGCCTGATGAATTTGCCAAGCCGGATCAATTCGCCACACACGGGCGGCTGCTGGCAGCCCGCTCCTTGCGACTTTCGGCCCTCGTTCTGCTCGCCCTTGTGGCGCTGTTTGTCGCCGGCTTCGGCTGGTTCGCCAACACCGTCAGCCGTCTGACGACGCCCGCCAATCCGGCAAGGGCCGACGCTATCATCGTGCTGACCGGCGGTCAGTCGCGCCTCGACGCCGCAATGGGGCTGCTTGCGTCAGGCAAGGGCGAGCGGCTGCTGATCAGCGGCGTCCATCCCTCCGCCAGCCGCCGCCAGCTTCAGGCCGCGACCGGCGGCGACAAGAGGCTGTTTTCCTGCTGCGTCGACATCGACCGCGCCGCGCTCGACACGATCGGCAATGCCGAGGAAAGCGCCAAATGGGTCGAGGACCACGCCTACGGCACCGTCATCCTCGTCACCAACAATTATCACATGCCGCGCAGCCTGCTGGAAATGGGACGGCTGCTGCACGGCGCCAGGCTTGAACCCTATCCGGTGGTCAACACCAACCTTGGGAATGGCGGCTGGCTGACCAAGCCGGAAGCGCTGCGCGTGCTGTTCACCGAATACAGCAAATACCTGCTGGCGCTGGCGCGTGGCATCATGCCGGTGAAGCAACCGCCCAACAGCGTCACGCTGGCCGACGCCGCGGGCGGAAACTGAACGGCACCGGCAGTTTTTATTCCCTGGCTGTTGCACCCGAGCGCAAGCGCGCGATCTCCTGCTCGAGCCGTTCTATACGCCTGTCGCGTTCGGCCAGAGCCGCCGCCACATCGGCCGCTTCGAAACGCTGCGGGATGTGCTGTGAGCAATTGGAATCCCAGGCAGAAACGGTAAACAGGATGACCTGTTCGGGTCGCGCTTTGTAGTCTTGCGGCACCAGCTTTGCCATCAGTTCGGCATCGCCCTCGACGACCTGCGCTGTGCCCCAGATCTTGATGCGCTGCCGGTGGGCATAATCGATGAGGAACAGGAAAGCCTGTGGGTTGTCGCTGAGATTGCCTTGGGTGATGAACTGCCTGTTGCCGGAAAAATCGGCAAAGCCGATCGTCCGTTCGTCGAGCACCTTGAGGAAACCGGCAGGCCCGCCGCGATGCTGGATGTAAGGCTGCCCGTCAGCATTGGCGGTCGACAGGAAGACGCTGGTCTGCGCCTCGATGAAGGCGGCGAGATCGGGCGTGATTGCCGCCTGCCAGCCACCACGCTCCTCAACACGGGCATAGGCCTGGCGCGAGCCCTTGCGGGCTTGGATCGCCTTCACCGTCGGTGTGAAGGCAACATCGCTGGTGTGAGCGTTCATGAAGACCCTCCTCAACTGCCGAGCTACGCTGCATTACTCACCGAAAAGTAGATACTTCCATCTTCGAGAAGCAGATGCCATATCTGCGATGCGTCCTTCCATTCTTCGGAAGGGCCAATTTTTTCGGGAAAGTTATGGATCGCCTCCACTCCATGTCGCTTTTCGTTGCCGCGGCGGAGACAGGCAGCCTTTCGGCTGCCGGGCGTCGCTTCGGCATTCCGCTGACGACGGTCAGCCGCAAGGTTTCGGACCTGGAAAGGCACCTGAAGACACGGCTGTTGAACCGCTCGGCGCGGCAGCTGTCGCTGACCGATGCCGGCCACGCCTATCTCGCCGCCTGTCGTCGCATTCTCGACGAGGTCGGCGAGGCCGAGCGAATAGCCGCCGGCGAGTACAGCGCCCCGACCGGCGAACTGATCGTCACCGCGCCGATCGTCTTCGGCCGCTTGCATGTGCTGCCGGTCGTCACCGCCTTTCTCGCCGCCTACCCCGACGTAAGTGTGCGGCTGACACTCGCCGACCGGATAACCCAGTTGGTCGAAGAGCACATCGATCTCGCCATCCGCATCGGCGCCCTTGCCGATTCGAGCCTGGTCGCCATCCGCCTCGGTTCGATCCGCCGCGTCGTTTGCGCGAGCCCGGCCTATCTCGCCGAGCACGGCACGCCGAAAAAGCCGCAGGAGCTTGCGGCACACAGTGCGATCACCTTCGAAGGGCTCAACGCCTCCGCCTGGAGTTTCGCCACCGGCAAGGCCGAATTCACCGTACCGGTCCGCTCCAGGTTACGGGTCAACACCGCTGAGGCGGCAATCGATGCGGCGATTGCTGGCGTCGGCGTGACGAGGCTGCTTTCCTACCAGATCGCCGCCGCGGTTCGGTCGGGTACGCTGCGCCCCGTGCTGCAGGAGTTCGAGCCCGAACCATGGCCGGTGAGCCTCGTCCATGCCGGCCAGGGCCTGCTGCCGGTGAAGCTGCGCGCGTTCCTCGACTTCGCCGCCCCACGCCTGAAGCAGCGCCTGCTGCAGGCGGCGTGGCAGGCGTGACGAAAGACGGCCTACCGCAAAACCGGGCCGATCGCCGGCCTCGCACCGTTTCCTTTTTGCCGGCGCTTGGTGTAACCAACGCACACCTCCTCACCGGGCACTTGCTGTATGCTCTATTTCCGCTCGCTGGCGTTCAATCTCGCCTTTTACCTCAATCTGATCGTCCAGATGATCCTCTGGACCCCGTATTATTTCCTGTCGCCGCGCCACCGCGCCTGGTTCGTGCCGAAATTCTGGTCGCGCACCAGCATGTGGCTCTACGACAAGATCGCCGGCACCAGAAGCGAGATCACCGGCCAGGAGAACCTGCCTGAAGGCTCCTTCATCCTGGCGCCGAAGCACCAGTCCTTCTGGGACACGATCGCTTTCCTGCCGTTCCTCGACGATCCCGTTTACATATTGAAGCGGGAGCTGACCTGGATCCCGTTCTTCGGCTGGTACATCTTGAAGATGCGGATGATTCCGGTCGACCGCGGCAGCCGCTCGAAGGCATTGAAGATGGTGATCGCCGCGACCAAACAGGAATTGGCGCGCAATCCCCGCCAGCTCATCATCTATCCCGAGGGCACGCGCCGGGCGCCGGGCGACGAGCCGGTCTACAAATACGGCATCGTCGAACTCTATGCGCAACTTGGCATTCCGGTGGTGCCGGTCGCTCACGTCGCCGGCCTCTATTGGCCGCGCCGCAAATTCCTGCGCTATCCCGGCACGATCAAGGCGCGCTTCCTGTCGCCGATCCCGCCCGGCCTCGGCAAGGACGAATTCATGCAACGGCTGATCGGCGAGACGGAGGCCGCCTGCGACCAGCTCCTCGTCGAGGCGTCGCAAACGCCGAACCCGCCGCCGATGCCGCCGACTGCGGTGAAAAGGCTTGGTGAGCTGGACGCGAAACCTGAATTGAAAGGCTGAGGCAACGGCCTCAGATGCCACAAGGGCTCACGGCAGGGCAGCCAGGGCGGCTGTTGCAACCAGCGTCACGGCAAACACCAGATTGATGATCCGCGACGCCAGCGGTTTGCGCAGCAAACGTGCAAAGGCTGCGCCGGCGAGAAGCCACAAGAGATGAATGGCAACGATCATCAAGGTGAGAACCCCCAGCTTGGCTGAAATACCGAGACCGCCGGCGCCGGAAGACGCGCCGGCGAACACGGCGGCAATCGCCACATAGGCTTTCGGGTTGGCAACAGCCAGAAGAAACCCGCCAAGGAAAGTGGGAAGCGCCGCTCCACGGACGCGTGCCGTCAGTGGCGGCGCCGTCGCTATCTTGAACGCCAGGTAAAGGATGTAGGCTGCGGAGGCGACCGCCAGCAGCGCCGCGAGCTTCGGCAACGCGGCGAGAACGGCCATGATGCCCGTCGCCACCACCACGAGCACGAGGATCGTGCCAACAACGATCCCCGAGGCATAGCGGAGCGAATCCCGCAGGCCGAACGCGGCGCCGATCGCGGTGACGCTTATCGTCGCCGGCCCCGGGCTGCCCATGACGATGGCCGATGCTAGCACAAGCGCCAGCAATTGCTGCCATAGCTGCTGATCGAGAAGAACCTGTCCGGCCATGCGGCGTCCCTGCATTCCTGTGACGATGTAGGACGGTAGGCAAGGCAGCGGTGCGGGTCTTGAACGATCGTGCGCGGCTATGCGCTGGCCTTGTCGAGCTCGGCGATATCGTCCGGACTGAGCTGCAACGACGCCGCACGCACCAGGCTGTCGAGCTGGCCGAGCGTCGTCGCGCTGGCGATCGGAGCGGTGACGCCGGCGCGCGCCATGATCCAGGCCAGCGCCGCTTCCGCCGGCTTGGCCGAATGTCTGGCCGACACGGCGTCGAGCGCTGAGAGAATGCGCATGCCACGCGCGTTGAGATACCCTTTCACACCGCCGCCGCGCGGGCTTTTGCCGAGATCGGCTTCGCTGCGGTACTTGCCGCTCAAAAACCCTTTGGCGAGGCTGAAATAGGTGATGACGCCGATGTCCTCGGCCACGCACAGATCACGCAGCGGACCATCGAAGAACGAGCGGTCGTAGAGGTTGTATTCCGGCTGCAGCACCTCGTAGCGCGGCAGGCCGCGCAGGCTTGCTACGTCGAGTGCGGCGCGCAATTGGGCGGCGTCGAGGTTGGAAGCGCCGGCATAGCGGATTTTGCCCTTGTCGAGCAGTTTCTGGTAAGCACCGAGCGTTTCCTCATACGGGGTCGCAGGGTCGGGCCAGTGCGACAGATAGAGATCGACGGTATCGACCTGCAGCCGCTTCAGCGAGGCATCAATGGCCTTTTCGATATAGGCGGCGGACAGATCCCTTTTGCCCTGCCCCATGTCCGAACCGACCTTGGTGATGACGACAACCCTGTCGCGGTTGCCGCGGCTCTTCATCCATTTGCCGATGATGGTTTCGGATTCGCCGCCCTGGTGGCCGGCAATCCAGCGCGAATAGGAATCGGCCGTGTCGATGGCGTTGAGACCGGCGTCGACAAAGCGGTCGAGCAAGTCGAACGAGGTTTTCTCATCGGCGGTCCAGCCGAACACATTGCCGCCCAGAACCAATGGCGCGATGGATAGGTCGGTGCGACCGAGACGACGTTTCTGCAAGGCTGATCTCCATGGTGATTCATGCTGAGGCGGGTGGGAGCCGCCGACCGGGCTAACCTATGTCGCGCCATGGCAACGTCAAACGCATAGCCTCTTTTCCAACCCGCTGGCGCTTCACAAAACCGCGACCCGCCGCGCCGTGTCCGGCTTCCAAACCAGCCCCTCTGAGGAAATTGGCAAGTTTAGCACATAGATTGTCAAATCTGCCAATTCTGGCCTTTGCCGGCTGGCCATAAGTTCCGCGGCGCCGACGCAAATTTCGGCACGGTCTGGCCAAGCCCAGACTGTTTGCCCCGGATCGTTTGTTATGGAGACCGGCATGAAAGCAATTGTATTTGACGCCATCGGCTCGCCGCGCGACGTGCTCTACGTTGACGACCTGCCGATGCCGCGGATCGGCGATGGCGAGGTGCTGGTCAGGATGGTCTCGGCCTCGATCAATCCGGGCGACTTCCTGTTTGTCCAGAACCTCTATCCCGAACCGAAGAAGCCGCATTTTCCCCAGCAGATCGCGGGAAACCATGGCGCCGGCATCGTCGAAGCCGTTGGCGCGAACGTTTTGCTGGAACCGGGCACGCTCGTCGCGTTCAGCTATTATGGCAGTTGGGCCGAGTACGCGGCCATTCCCGCCGAATGGCTGATCCCGTTGCCTGCCGGCTATCCGGTCGAACGCGCCGGGCAGATGGTGAACCCCATTACCGCGTGGGATCTGATGGTGGATTCCCGTGTGCGGCCTGGCCAGTGGCTGGCTGTCACGGCCGGCTATTCGTCGATTTCGACAATGGTGATGCAGTTCGCCCAACGACGCGGCATCAACGTCATCGCGCTGGTGCGGCGCTCGCACCAAAGCTTCGATCTGAAGACGCTTGGCGTCGCCGCCATTCTTGACCTTTCGGACTTGAAGGCAAGTATCCGGGAAGCCGTGATGGATATCACCGGTGGCGCCGGATTGAACGGGATTATCGACAATGTCGGCGGACCTGTCAGCGGCGAATTGATCCGCACCCTGGCGCTCGGCGGGCAGATGGTGATCAATGGCGGCATGAGTGCCGAGCGCTTCGAACTTCACAATTTCGATGTGTTGCTGAGCGGCGTGGAGATCAGGGCGAATATTTATCGCTACTTCTTTTCGCCGCCGGTCGAAGCCGACCGACCTGTGCTACGCGAGATCATCGACATCTTCGGCCAGCCCGGCTTCCACGTTCCTGTCGGCGGTCTCCGCCCGTTGACCGAGTTCAAGCTCGCCGTGGCAAACAGCCTGGATCGCGCCGATCTTGGCAAACAGATTTTCAGGATGTAGCCCGGACCACGACGCCGAAAGCATCATGGTCAACGACCAAAGAAGCTACGTCGCGACCCGTCTTGTCACCTCTTCCAGCCAGCGATCGCTTATACCCAGTGCTTCGAGGTGCTCCAGCGTGCTGAGCACGTAATCCTCATTCCTCCCCGACTGGCCGACGGCGCCGCGAACGACGGCTGCTGCCTCGGCGGCGTCGAGCGCACCGGCGTATTGCTCATGGCTGCGGTCCACGACATAGGCGATGGCTTCGACCGTCTCGCCCCCATCCGTTTCACGCTTGTCGAGGCGGACGCTGAGCACACGCTCGAGATAGACGTTGGTGACCAGCTCGCGTTCGCGCAGATAGGTGACGACCTCGTTGCGCAGCTCGCCTGGAACCCGGAACGCCAGCCCGACGCAGGAGCCGCCGCGGTCGAGGCCGAGCACCAGGCCCGGCCGTTCGCGCGAGCCGCGATGCACGAAAGAATAGACGCAGAGCGAACGGCGATAGCCATGCAGGCGGGCACGCCGCGTCTCGACATGCGCGAATCCCGGCCGCCAGATCAGTGAGCCGTAGCCAAAAACCCAAAAATCGCCCATATCGCCAAGCCTGATTGTGACGAACCACCTCACCGGTGGTGTTTCAGTCCGTCTACCTGTTGTTGCCGAAAGCGACAGCCCGCCCGTGCCACCCGCGTTAACGAAAGCCGCAGCATGACGTCAAGTGACGAGCGCCCGCCGCCCAGCCAACGTCGCCGCCTGTTGTGGCTTGCCGCTTTCATCCTCGTGCTGTTCGGCATCTACAGCGCCGGCTGGTTCTACCTGGCGGACCTGGTCGAGAGTGCAACCGACAAGGCGGTCGCCGATCTCGACGACAAAGGCATCAAGGCCGACTGCGCCAATCTCGCGGTCAGCGGCTATCCCTTCACCTTCACGCTTTCTTGCGAAAGTCTGGCTTACGAGGACGACAGCCGCAACGTCGCTGCATCGACAGGCAAAATCAACGCCGCCACGCAGATCACGCGGCTTCTGTCGCCTGCCGCCGAGTTCAGGGGGCCGCTCAGGACCTCTGTTCCCGGCATGACGCCGCTGTGGATCGACTGGGATGATCTGCGGGCCGACATGAAGCTGTCCTGGCCGCTGCCGGGGCGCCTCTCGCTGCAGGCAGAAGGGCTGTCCGGCCAGACCGATCCGGCGGACGACACCGATCCCGTCTCGCTGTTCAGCGCCGGAACCGCCACCGGGCAATTGCGCCCAAACGGCCAGGACATCGACTATGCCGGCAATTTCACCGATCTCGAAATCGACGCGGAGGCCATCGGCGGGCGCGTCTTGCCGCCACTCGACGGCAGCGGCGACGTGACGCTTAAGAACGGCGTGACGCTGATCAAGGAAAATCCGAAGAGCCTGCGCGGCCAGGCGGCCGAAATCCACGAGCTCGATCTGTCTTCAGGAACCGCGCGCATCACCGTTTCCGGACCGCTGTCGGTCGATGACGACGGTCTCATAAATGCCGACCTGATGATCAAGGTCACTGACCCGAAGGCCGTGGCGGCAATCCTCGCCACCGCCATCCCCGAGCAGAAGAAAGAAATCCAGACCGGCTTCGCCGGACTGGCGCTGCTCGGCAACGCACCGTCGATGCCGCTGAAGATCGTCAAGGGCAAGGCCTCGCTCGGCTTCATCCCGCTCGGCAAGATCAAGCCGCTCGACTAGAGCAATTCCAGGAAAATTGTGAACGGTTTTCCGTCCGGATTGCGTCAAACAAAAAGATAGACCGGTTCGGCGTTTCCGTGAAACGATGAACCGTTCTGGGGCGGTACGGCCTGCGATCGGCTTGCCGCGGCTTATCCCTTCGGCGGGTGTTCGACTGCCTGGCGGCCGAAATCCGGTACGTCGATGTCCTGGCCGGCCTCGATAATCGAGCGGCGGACAGCGCGGGTGCGGGTGAACAGGTCGAACAGCTTTTCGCCGTCGCCCCAGCGGATCGCCCGCTGCAGCGAGGACAGATCTTCCGAGAACCGCGCCAGCATTTCGAGGATGGCGTCCTTGTTGTGCAGGCAGACGTCGCGCCACATGGTCGGGTCGGACGCCGCGAGACGGGTGAAGTCGCGAAAGCCGGAAGCCGAGTATTTGATGACCTCGGACTTGGTCACCGACTCCAGATCGTCGGCGGTACCGACGATGTTATAGGCGATGATGTGCGGCAGGTGCGAAACGATGGCCAGCGTCATGTCGTGATGCTGGGGGTCCATCGTGTCGATGTTGGAGCCGCAGCGGCGCCAGAATTCCGAGAGCTTTTCCAGCGCCACGGGATCGGTGCCGGCCAGCGGCGTGAAAATGCACCAGCGGTTCTCGAACAGTTCAGCAAAACCGGCATCCGGTCCCGATTTTTCGGTGCCGGCCAAAGGATGGCCGGGGATGAAGTGCACGCCATCAGGCACATGCGGCTGCATCTGCGCGATCACCGATGCCTTGGTCGAGCCGACATCGGTGAGGATGGCGCCCTTCTTCAGCGCCGGTGCGATCTCCTGGGCGACCGTGCCTGAAGAGCCGACCGGCACCGAAACGATGACCAGATCGGCATCGCGAACCGCTTCTTTCGCATCTGTCGTGTAGGTGTCGCCAAGGCCGAGTTGGCTCGCCCGCTCCAGCGTCGCTTCGCTGCGCGTCGAAATGGCGACTTGGCCGGCAAGTCCCTCGCGGCGGATGACGCGGGCCAGCGACGAACCGATCAGGCCGATGCCGACCAGCGCGATCTTTTCGAACATCGGTGAGGTCATGGTGCCCTAGCTTTTCAGGAATGTCGCGAGTGCTGCGACAACGCCGCGATTAGCCTCTTCGGTGCCGATGCTCATGCGCAGCGCGTTGGGAAAACCGTAGCCGGAAACGCGCCGCAATATGTAGCCGCGCGCACTGAGGTAGTCGTCGGCGGCCGCCGCCGAATGCTTTTTGTCCTCGGGAAAGTGGATCAGGATGAAATTGCCGACGCTCGGGGTCACCCGCAGCCCGAGCCCGGTCAATTGCTCGCTCAGCCAGGCCAGCCAGGTCTCGTTATGCGCGACGCTGCGCTCGATATGAGCCCGGTCGCGGATCGCCGCGATGCCTGCCTCGATCGCCGTCGCATTGACGTTGAAGGGCCCGCGCACGCGGTTGATCGCGTCGATGACGTGCATTGGCGCATAGATCCAGCCGATCCGCGCGCCACCGAGGCCCAATTTCGAGAAAGTGCGGGTCATGACCACGTTTTCCGCGCTGCCCACCAACTCGACGCCAGCTTCATAGTCGTTGCGCCGGACATATTCGGCGTAGGCGGCATCCAGCACCAGAAGCACGTTTCGCGGCAGGCCCGCATGCAGGCGGCGCACCTCCTGGAACGGCACGTAAGTGCCGGTCGGGTTGTTCGGATTGGCAAGGAAGATGATCCTGGTACGCGGCGTCACCGCGGCGAGGATCGCATCGATGTCGGCGCGTTCATCAGTCTCCTTGACCGTTACCGGGACGGCACCGGCCGACTGGATGTAGATCTTGTAGACCATGAAGCCGTGTTCGGTGATGATGGCTTCATCGCCGGCCGCGAGGTAGGTCTGCGCAAGCAGGCCCAGGATCTCGTCGGAACCGTTGGAGCAGACGATGTTCGCCGGATTGAGCCCGTGCACGTCGGCGATCGCCTCCCGCAGGCGCCTGGCGCTGCCGTCGGGATAGACCGCGAGCTTGTCGGCGACCGCGCGCGCGGCCTCTATCGCCTTTGGCGAAGGACCGAGCGGGTTCTCGTTCGCCGACAGTTTGTGGACTTTGACGACACCTTCAGGCGCCGCGCTCTTGCCGGGCACATAGGCTTCGATGTCCATGATGCCGGCGCGGGGCGTTGGACGTGTCTGATCCGGTGTCTGGCTCATTCCATGAAATCCGTCGAGGAAGCCTCCATCCGGAAGCCGCAGCGGAAATACAAGCCGTGGCCCGGAATGTCGAGGGGCGGCAATTCGGGATCAATAACTTGCCGTTGACGAAGCCATGCGTCAGTCCTAGAAGAGCAGCGACAGTTCCGTGGTGATTTGGCCGGTCGGCTTGCAGCCACGTTAAACAACTTGCTAAAGGGCCGTTTGCATCTTGTAACCGGCTTTGCGAAGGCATGGCCGGTTTTTTGTTGCCCTGACTGGTTGTTGCCCGGACCGGCGGACAACTGAAGGCCGGGCAAGGAGATGTGATGGTCGCTTTGCGCGCGCGAAAAACCAACAACGAGGCCGACCAGCCGTCGAGCCCGGTGTTGCGTTTCGGCGCCGACAAGCCGCTCAAGCTCGACGCCGGCACGCTGCTGTCGCCGTTCCAGATCGCCTACCAGACCTATGGCACGCTCAACGACGCGCGCTCCAACGCCATCCTCGTCTGCCATGCGCTGACCGGTGACCAGCATGTCGCCAACACCAATCCGGTGACCGGCAAGCCGGGCTGGTGGGAAGTGCTGATCGGCCCCGGCAAGATCATCGATACCGACCGTTTCTTCGTCATCTCGTCCAACGTCATCGGCGGCTGCCTCGGTTCCACCGGCCCCGCCTCGACAAATCCCGCAACCGCCAAGCCTTACGGGCTCGACCTGCCGATCATCACCATCCGCGACATGGTGCGGGCGCAGCTGATGCTGGTCGAGCATTTCGGCATCGAACAGCTGTTCAGCGTGCTGGGCGGCTCGATGGGCGGCATGCAGGTGCTGCAATGGGCCTCCAGCTATCCCGAGCGCGTCTTCTCGGCCCTGCCGATCGCCACCGGCGCCCGCCATTCCTCGCAGAACATCGCTTTCCACGAGGTCGGCAGGCAAGCGGTGATGGCCGACCCCGACTGGCATGGCGGCAAATATTTCGAGCACGGCAAGCGACCGGAAAAGGGGCTGGCGGTGGCGCGCATGGCCGCCCACATCACCTATCTGTCGGAAGCAGCGCTGCACCGCAAGTTCGGCCGCAACCTGCAGGACCGCGAAGCGCTGACCTTCGGTTTCGATGCCGACTTCCAGATCGAGAGCTATCTGCGCCATCAGGGCATGACCTTCGTCGATCGCTTCGATGCCAACTCCTATCTCTACATGACCCGGGCGATGGACTATTTCGATCTCGCCGCCGACCATGGCGGCCGGCTGGCCGATGCCTTCGCCGGCACCAAGACCCGTTTTTGCCTGGTCTCCTTCACCAGCGACTGGCTGTTCCCGACCGAGGAGAGCCGCTCGGTCGTTCACGCGCTGAACGCGGCCGGCGCCTCGGTATCGTTCGTCGAAATCGAGACCGACCGCGGCCACGACGCCTTCCTGCTCGACGAGCCGGAACTGTTCGCCGCCATCAAAGGCTTCATCGCCTCGGCGGCCCGGGCTAGAGGGCTCGGCGCATGACCTCGAAAAGTTGCACGCTTTTCGGATCAGGACCATGTGCCAGGCATCAGCGCATGACCCTGAAAAGTTGCAGACTTTTCGGATCAGGATCATGCGCCAGGCATCAGCGCATGGCCCCGAAAAGTTGCAGACTTTTCGGATCAGGACCATGCGCCAGGCAGGAGCCGAGCCAATGAGCGTCAACCGCGCCCAGCGCGTCGACCTCGAAGTCGTCGCCGATCTCATCCCGCCGCAGTCGCGGGTGCTGGACGTCGGTTCCGGCGACGGCCTGCTGCTCGAATTGCTGCAGGCGACCAAGAAGGTCGACGGCCGCGGGCTGGAACTGTCGCAGCGCGGCGTCAACGAATGCGTGGCGCGCGGCCTGTCGGTCATTCAAGGCGATGCCGACAAGGACCTCCAATTCTATCCCGACAAGGGCTTCGACTTTGTCGTCTTGTCGCAGACCTTGCAGGCGACCCGCAATCCGAAGCTGGTGCTCGACGAACTGCTCCGGATCGGCAACCGCGCCATCGTCTCATTTCCCAATTTCGGCCACTGGCGGGTGCGCTTTTCGCTGCTCTTCAACGGCCGAATGCCGGTGACCAAGGACCTGCCCTATTACTGGTACGACACCCCCAACATCCATTTCTGCACCATTCGCGATTTCGTCAATCTATGCGACGAGCTGGGCGCGACGGTGGAAAAGGCAACCGCGCTCGACGCCAACGGCCAGCGGATCGGCTTCTCCATGCCGTGGTGGTTCTGGAACTTTTTCGGCCAGCAGGCGGTATTTCTGCTGAAACGATAGGTTAACAGGCAGAAGCAACGAACCTCCGACCTCCGCAAAAAACCATATTTTCAGTTTTCCATTCAATGAAGTTGCCCAGCATTCTTTGTTGCTTTAACAGGTCTCAAATGGGTTGGTTTGGGGGAAGCAATGAAGACGCTAGTATTAGCAACAGCTTTGATATCGGCCACTTTGATTTCTGGGTGTACGACATCGAAGACCGATTTCCAGAATGGACAAGTCGCGTTGAGCGGCAGCCCGGCGCTGAAGCGGCAGGCGATCCAGCGGTGCATGACCAAGTTCAAGATGCGGTTCGGCAAGGTTGAAAGGGCAAACCTCGCCGCGCTCATGAACGTCCCGGACGCCGGATTGGAACACACGTTCTGCACGCGATTGATGAACGGCTTCGCGAACGGGAGGATCAACTACTCGGATTACCTGGCTGCATTGTCGCACGGCGACATGTCCAACGCGATCAAGGTGCTGCAGGGGCGGTGAAGCTGCCGATGCAGACGCGATCCAAATTCAGTGTCGCCGGACAGATGGCGGCGCCATAGAAGCCGATCGTAGCCGATCATTGCCCTATTCAAGTACGTCGGTGGCCTTGTGCGGATGCGCAACGCCGTCGACAAGGACCACATCGGACTGAGAATTCTCGGTGCGCAGCGGCAAGATCTCCTGATAGGCGGCCGAGCGGTACCATCCGCGCGCCTGCTGCATGTCTGGAAATTCGATCATGACGAGGTGCCCCGGCCAGGTGTTTTCAACCACGTCCACCTCGCTGCCATGCACAATGAAGCGCCCGCCGAACGGCTCAAGCGTGGCATCGATCTTCTGCAGGTACTCGACGATCGGCGGCCCCGGCGTGACCTGGCGCATATGGGCGACGGCGTAGGCGGTCATGGTGTAACTCCTTGTGGTCGAAAGCCGGACAACCGGCTTGATGGGAGCAGTTTGCCGGGACGTTGCGCGCTGGTCGATTACCCCCGAGGTAATGACACCGAATACAAAACTGGCGCGCCGCTGCCGTCACCTGAAAGATATTTCTGCCTGGCACCGATGATTTCCGCCCACCTGCGCTGTCCTTATCGATGAGCGCGCCTGGATGGTCCGGCGGCCGGGAACAGAGAGGTGATCCATGGGATCGTTGCAAAATCAGAATGTCGTCGTCGTCGGAGGCAGCCGGGGTGTCGGCCGCTCCATTGCGGAGGTCGCCCTCAAGGAGAAAGCGACGGTGCTGGCGGTCGCCCGCGGAAAACAGGCGCTGGCGCAATTTGCCTGGGAGGTCTCCGGCGTGAAGACGCTCGCGATCGATGCGACGGTGGACTCCGCCCCCGATAAGGTCTTCGCCGCGCTTGAGCCGGACGTGCTGGTGATCTGCGCAGGTGCGCTGGCCCCTTCCCCGCCGGTGCATGAACAGAACTGGAAGGCCTTCTCGGCAAATTGGGACACCGACGTCAAGGCGTCGTTCCTGTTTTGCCGGGCCGCTCTGCGCCGTCCGCTCAAGCCGGGAACCCGGATCGTTCTGATCTCCAGCGGCGCGGCCTTGACCGGCGGACCACCCAATGCCGGCGGCTATGCCGGCGCAAAACGCATGCAGATGTTCCTGGCCGGTCATAGCCAGAAGGAGTCGGACCGGCTTGGCCTCGGCCTGCGCTTCATGGCGCTCGCGCCGATGCGGATCATGCCGGAGACCGGCGTGGGCAAGGCCGGCGTCGACAGCATCGCGGCCTATATGGGCATCCAGCCGGCGGACTTCATCGCCGCCATGACCGACATGCAGACGCCGGCCGATGTCGGACGGGCGGTGGTCGCACTCGCCACCGGCCAGCCGCAAGGCAGTTCCTTCATGGTGAGCGGGAGCGGGCTTGCCCCGGCCGCCTGAGGCGCGCGTAATGCAAACCTGACCCGGAACCCGAAAGTAGCATGACAGACGCTCAACCACCTCTGGAACCGGCACGCCAGCCGATCCTCGATCGGCTGGCCTTCGAGAAGGTCACGGCCGCGCATCGCCGCGAGCTCAAGCTGCATTGCTATCGCATGATGGGTTCGCTGCACGAGGCCGACGACCTCGTCCAGGACACGTTGCTTCGCGCCTGGCGCGCAAGGTCGGAGTTCGACGGGCGGGGTTCGGTTCGCGGTTGGCTCTATATGATCGCGACCAATGCTTGCCTTAACGCCATCAAGGCGAGGTCGAGGGCGCGTCGCATTCTCCGGGAACCCGGACGGCCGCCGTCGCACGGGGCGGCCATAGGCGGGGCCGTAGCTGACGTCGCGTGGCTGGAGCCCTACCCCGACGCCGAGCTTCCAGACATTGCCGGCAGCGAGCCAGGTCCGGAAGCCCGTTACGAGAGCCGCGAGGCCGTCCAGCTCGCCTTCGTCGCCGCTATCCAGGATCTGCCGCCCAGGCAGCGCGCCGCGCTGCTGCTTGCCGACGTCCTGGGATGGTCGGCCGTCGAGACGGCGCGTTTGCTGGGCGGATCGACGGCTTCGATCAACAGCGCGTTGCAGCGCGCCCGCGCAACGCTGACGGCGCGCTATCCTGGCGGACGGCCGGCCAGCCGATCACGGCCCAACCCCGAAGAAGGCCTGCTGCTCGAACGTTACATGCAGGCCTGGCAGGCCGCCAATCTCGAAGGTTTGATCGAGCTCCTGCGTGAGGACGCCATCTATACCATGCCGCCTTGGCGCGAATGGTATCAAGGCCGCGAAGCGATCCGCGGTTTCTTCGAGACCGTCTGGCCGAGGTTCGGCGGCTTCCGCACGCTGGCCACCGCGGCCAATGGCCAGCCGGCGGTCGGGGTCTATTCCCGCAGCCACGATGACCCGGCGTGGCGGGCCCATTCCCTGCATGTGTTCGAGCCAGCCGAGGGCGGGATCGCTTCCTTGACGATCTTCATAGGGCCGCTCGGGCCATCTCTGTTCCCGGCCTTCGGCCTGCCACCGGCCTAGCTTACCCGTGGGCAAGCCTTACCGGTCGAGTTCCGGGAAATACGGGTCGGAGAAAAACCGCCGGTCGCGCTCGCCTTGCAGGCAGTCGATCGGTGCGTCGATGCGGATCGTCCTCGGATCCTCCTTGGGATACTCGACGCCGCTGACCTCGAGGATCAGTTTGCGGCGAGTGGCGGTGGCGAATTCGGAAACCGCATAGATTGGCAGGACGAACGAGCCCGGTCCGCCGGTGACGCATTCGGCATAATACCGGTCGAGATGGCTGAAGGTCGGTGACGGGCTGATCAGGATCGGCAACCCGTTGATGACGATGCCCTTCGCCAGCGCCGCATCGCGTGCCGTTGTGACCGGCAAGCCGGTGTTGTTTGGGCCATCGCCAGAGACGTCGATGACGCGGCGTTTGGCCACGAAGGCCGTGCCATCGAAAAGCTCGGCGCCGAAGGCCACGGCACCGGAAATCGAGGTGCCGCGGAAGCTCCTGAACGGGCGGGCCGCGATCTTGTCGGCGAAAGCGTTGGCGCTCTCCTTGCTGTCGATGACGTGCCAGGCAATGACCGCATCGTCGCGGATGGTGCCGGCCCATTCGAAATAGGCGATGGCGATGCGGCCGGAAGGGCCGGCACGCACGGCATTGATGAAGTCGGGATGGCGCAGCGCCGCGACATAGCCGGCGCGCTGCAGGGCAAACTCTCTTTCATCCATCGACTGCGAGATGTCGACGGCCAGCACCAGCTCGACGTCGACGGCAATGGCATTGGCGGGCGCGGCCACAGGTGCTGCCGGGGCGCAGGCAAGGCAGGCGAGCAGGGCGAGAGCGTCAAGCATGGCCGATCGGAACGTTCCCATCTGAAACGATCGCGATAGTTTTTCGCCGCGATCGCGGCGAAATAAAGCTTGGCTTCTATTTCTTTCGGCGGGCCGAGGCGATAACCGGGGGCGGTTCGATGGCGCCTGCCCTGACACGGGCCGGCTTGAGGGGCGGTTGGCCGGCATCCTTGACGATGGTCAACGCTCGCGGGAAGAAGCGGGTATTGTGCTGGCCGCGGCCGATATTGAGGATCGCGGCGTCGGGAAGGCGCTTGTCCAGCATCGACAGCACTTGCCTCAGCGTCGCGCCGTCGAACGCGTCCAGCGCCTCGTCGATGATCACCCATTTCGGCCGTCGCAAGGCGAGCCTGGCAAAGGCCAGCAGACGCTGCTCGTCGTCGCTGAGCTCACGCTCCCAGCGCGCCGAGTGATCGAGCGAGGACGACAGGCGTTGCAGCCCGACATCGGCCAGCACCTCCGAAATCTCGGCATCGCTCGCCTCCGCCGCGCCGTCTGAATGGTTGAGCACCTCGCGCAGCCTGCCGAGCGGGAAATAGGGAGTACGCGGAACGAAGATCGGCGCTTCTCCGGCCGGCATGCCGATCCGGCCGCTGCCCCATGGCCACAGACCGGCAATGGCGCGGAAGAAAAGCGTCTTGCCGGCGCCCGGATCTCCGGTGATCATGACGCGGTCGCCGGCGCGGATTTCGACATGCGGCTCGGCAAGCTTGGTGCATCCGTCCGGCGAGGCAATCTCGAGCTTCTCGAAGGTCAGGCTGCCGTCGGGATTTTCGCCGAACGAAATGCGCCTTTCCGTATCGTGCAGCGCGTCGGTGTCGCCAAGCGCGATGCGGAAGTCGGCGACCCGCATCAGCGTGGCGCGCCAATCGGCGATGCCGCCGATATTGTTGATGAACCAGCGCAGCGAGGAATGGACCTGATTGAAGGCGCCGACCGCCATCATCAAGCCGCCAAAGCTGATATCGCCGGCAAAATAGACCGGGGAAGCGACGAGGATCGGCGCGACGACAGTGATCCAGCCATAGGTGTCGGTAACCCAGGAAAGATTGATCTGGGCGCTGTAGATGCGCCGCATGGCGCCCAGCACCATGCCAAGGTCGAATTCGAGCCGGCGCCTGGCATCGGCCTCGCCATGCGCAAGCGCGATGGCATCGACATTCTCGTTGACGCGAACCACCGAGGAGCGCAGCTCCGCTTCACGCGTATAGCGATCGTTGTTGAAGCGGATCAGCGGCCGCCCGACCAGCCAGCTCAACCACGAAGCGGTGCCCGCATAGAGGATCGCCGCCCAGACCATGTAGCCGGGTATGGCCAGCGAATGGCCGCCTATGTGGAAGACGAAGCCGGAAGACAGCGACCACAAGACGCCGACGAACGAGGCAAGCAGGATGCAGGACTGCAGCAGGCCGATGCCGAGACCGGTCGAAAGGTCGGAGAGATGCCCGGCATCCTGCTGCAGGCGCTGGTCGGGATTGACGCCGATGGCGCCGGCATGGGTCAGCCGGAAGGCACGCGCCGGCCGCATCCATTCGCCGATCAGGTCGAGCGTCAGCGCCTCGCGCAGCTTCAGGCGAAGCATCTGGTCGAGCCAGGTCTGGCTGACATTGAGCACCACAAGCCCGCCGGCGATGCCGGCGAAGACCAGAAGCTGATGCAGGAAAGCCGGCATGTCGCGCCGCGCCAGCGCGTCGTAGAAAGGCTGGTTCCAGCGATTGAGCAGAACCTGCCCGATCGAGCTCGCCACGATGACGGCGACGATGCCGATCGCTGCCCAAAGCAATTGTTTTCGCACTGGCGAGGTGGTCAGCGCCAATTTGATTGTTGCCAGCTGCTCACGCAGGCTGCTGGCTTCGATCGACGTGGCAAGCTTCTGGGCGCTGGGCTCGACATCCGGATGATCAGCCATGAGTGGATCCTTGCATTCGGAAGCGGTGCTAAACCCCGGTGATAGGATCGACCGCATATGCCTTCAATCGGGCAGCGAACCCGTCCGCGACAGATAGGTGAGAAAAAGCCTGCGTCGGATCACGAACGCGTCATCCTGGCGACGCCGGACGTTCGGCCCCCGACAGCCGGCCAAGCGTCGGCGCACCATGCGGCGAGAGAACCGGCACGAAGACGCGGCGGGAGGCGCGCTGCGCCACCGGGACGCCCTGATAGAGCCGCTTCTGCGCCTCTACAACGATGACGCCCGAAAAGATCGGCCAGAAGCGCCGGCCGGCACGCTCCAGCACATTGTGGAACTGCATCATGAAACGTCGCGGCGACGGCGGAAAGAACAGCGCATCGGACCATGCCGCCGGCGTGAAATTCGCTTCGCGCAGCAATTCGGTCAGCTGGCCGCGCGAGAACGGCCGGCCATTGCCGAAAGGCGTATGCTCGAAGCGCGCCCAGACGCCTCGCCGGTTGGGCACGACGATGACGACACGGCCGGCCGGCGACAGCACCCGCCAGATCTCGTTCAGCGTCTCGCGCGGGTTCTCGACATGTTCGAGCGAATGGACGAGCAGCATGCGGTCGATGCAGGAATCGACCAGCGGCAGCTCCTCGTCGAAGACCAGGGCGGTCGCCGTCGGCCCCGTCGCCGGCCAGACCACCGCGCCCTGCGTCGCCGGCATGAAGGCAAAGACGCGCTCGGCATCGCTGCCGAAGCGCTCCAGCCATGGCAAGGTATAGCCGAGGCCGACCAGCCGCTCGTTGGGCACAACAGCCCATAGCGAGGACAGCGCCATGGTGATCGAGCGTTCGGCCAGGCGCCCGAGCGTGGTCGAATAGAAGGAACGGAGGTCGACAATATCTGAATGCATGGGCGGAACGGTAGCTTCGAAGCAGTCCAAGTTCAACAAAGGCAGATGACATCAGCTGGCAGGCGCCCTATGTCTGCGCCTGTAAACGGAGAGATATGATGCCGGTCGAGATCGAACAATTCATGTGCCGCAGCGACAATTTCGGCGTGCTGGTGCATGACCCCAAAAGCGGCCAGACGGCGCTCATCGACGCACCCGAAGAGGCGCCGATCCTGGCCGCCATCAAGCGCACCGGCTGGACGCCGACGATGATCCTGACCACCCACCACCATCTCGACCACGTCGAAGCCAATCTGGCGCTGAAGGAGCGTTTCAAGCTGCGCATCGTCGGGCCGGAAGCCGAAAAGGCAAAGATTCCCGGCATCGACGAAACCGTCGAGCAAGGCTCGGTCGTCCACCTCGGCGATGAGCGGATCGAGGTCATCGCCACACCCGGCCACACCGCAGGCCATGTCACCTATCACCTGCCGGCGTCAAAAGTGGCATTCGCCGCCGATACACTGTTTGCGCTCGGCTGTGGGCGGCTGCTCGAATGCAAGCCGCCGGTGATGTACGAATCCCTGAAAAAGCTCGCAGCGCTGCCGGCCGAGACGGTCGTCTATTGCGGACATGAGTATACGCTGGCCAACGCCCGTTTCGCGCTGACCGTCGACCCGACCAATTCGGCGCTGAAAGAGCGTGCCGCCAAGATCGAGGCGCTGCGCGCCGACGGCAAGCCGACGCTGCCGACGACGATCGGCGAGGAACTGTCGACCAATCCGTTCCTGCGCTGGCACGATCCGGCGATCCGCAGGCATCTCGGCCTGGAAAAGGCCTCCGACGCCGAAGTGTTCGCCGAGATCCGCAAGCGCAAGGACAATTTCTGAGCGGCACCAGGAGCTAGGGCATGACCAGTTCCGCCGAAATCATCGCCCTGCTCGGCCTGAAGCCGCATCCGGAAGGCGGCTGGTATGCCGAAACCTTTCGCGACGGCGCGGCAGGCACGCGCGGCCATTCGACGGCGATCTATTTCCTTCTGGAGAAGGACCAATTGTCGGCCTGGCACCGGGTCAAGGACGCGGCCGAGGTTTGGCACTTCTATGACGGTGCGCCGCTGGCGCTGTCGATACATCGAGAAGGCGGTCCCGTCATCGAGGAGATCCTTGGCACGGCGCTTGCCGCAGGCGAGCGGCCGCAGATCGTCGTGCCGGCAGGCTGGTGGCAGTCGGCACGCAGCCTCGGCGAATGGACGCTGGTCGGCTGCACCGTGGCGCCGGGCTTCGATTTCGCCGCCTTCGAATTGGCCGAACCAGGCTGGCTGCCGGGCACGCCGTAGTGGTGAAGACCTGACGCTTGGTACCCAACGACAACAGCCGCTCAGGATGGAAAGCCGTCGTTCAGGTTGTCGCAAGAGTCACTCTCGAACCTCCGAAATTTTGCAACGGAAACTACCCTTGATATTCAGGGGGCGACCAATATGTCCCAACACTTAGGATTTCTGCGAAACTACCCGACGATGATCACTTGGCCGGTGATGGCCCCTTCCACGCTCTTCGCATAGGCGAGCCCCACCCGTTTCGACGAAACGGGCTCGTGACCGGGGAACCACTCGCCATATCTCGGCACGGACACGTCCAGAAGTCCGGGACTCACAACATTGATGCGAAGACCGCGCGGCATCGATCGCCGCACCAAGGACAAAACCGCCGAGCGCGCCGTTCGCTGTTGCCGCCCCTGTTCCCATCCGAATGGGATCGCGGTCGAGCACTCCGCTAGTCAGTGTGAACGAGCCGCCATCGCTGACAGTGGCCAACCCTGCCAACACCAGATTGACCTGGCCCATGACCTTATGGCGCAGGCCAAGCATGAACGTCTCTTCGGTGTACTTGCCAAGCGGCCCGAAATGGACATTGCCTGCGGTAGAGATGACGGCATCCACTTTGCCACATTTGGCGTACATGGCATCGAGCGATGCGCGGTCAGCCATATCAACCTGAAAGTCGCCACTAGAGCGGCTGGCCTTGATGATCGCGTGGCGGGAACCCAACTCGTCGCAAACCGCTTTGCCGATGTCACCTTCCGCGCCGACGACAATAATTCTCATGATATTTCTTCTGCCATCTCGTCATATCGTTTGAGCTTGTAGGCAAGGAGTTCGGCGCAGCCATCCAACGCAGCTCGCCGCTTGTCCAGATGCGCTGCGTGATCAAGAAGAACCGCTTTCCGTTCGGGCAGAGTCTCGCTGCCCCGCTGATAAAGCCGCGCAAAGTATCGCATCTGCTCCATGGGCATACCTGTCTCGCGCAGCGAGGACAGGAGTATTAGCCATTCGACATTCTCTGCCGAGAAGTCCCGCCTCCCGTCACGTCCTCGCCTGACCTTCGGAAGCAAACCCAATTTTTCATAATAGCGGATAGTGTCGATACTCAGTCCGCTTGTAGCTGCCGCCTCCGAAATGCGCATGTGTCGCCTACCCTGCCGATTGTGCGCTAGGCTACCAAGCTGGAGCAGCTCTAGGTCAAGCGAGAATTTTTACCCTCTGATCTGACGACCTCGAGGATTGCGCCACAAAGGCTTGCCCATGGGCACCAAGCGTCGGATCTTTCGCCGTTTGCAGGCCGGCATCATCTGAATATCGACATGCCTAGCCTAAAACGAAACCCAGGGTGATCGCCAGCTGGCCGGCGTAATACAGCGCCCAGACCGCATGGCGCATCCAGGCACGGTGCGGCGAGATGGCGGGCAGCAGGAACTTTTCCGCGGCAAGCAGCCCGTCGGACAATATGAGCAGGGCGACGCCACCGATGACCCAGGCACTACTCAGGGTAAGCGCGCCAATGCCCATGGCGAGGATTGCCGCCACACGAAGGCCTATCGGCAGGCGCAGTGCCGGGCCGACGCGGCGCCGGAGCGCGAAAACCATCGCCAGCGCCAACACGACCATCGCCAGCACGATCGCTGCCCGCCACGGCTCGGCCAAAAGCAGCCCGAGGCCGCCGCCGGCACGCAGGAACAGCACGACGTAAAGCACATGCGCGGCAAGAAAACTGGCCGCGCCGCCAAGAAATGCCTTCTCGCCGTCGCGCGACAGGAAGGCGTCGCCGACGGCGCTGACGCCCAGTGCGGCGACGAGCAGCCATGGGCCGCTCTGCTGCACGACCAGCACCGCCAGCATCGCCACCGCCAATGTCCTTGCCGCCGACCGCGAAAGACGCGGCGGCATGCCGAGGCTGAACGCATAGATCACCGCCGCCGCCAATGAAAACAGCAGCGTCGCATTGGCATTGGCATCGATGCCGCCGGGAAACGGCATCAAGCGTTTGCCTCGCTCGTGGCCCTCTTGCGCAGCAACAGCGATTTCGCCGCCAGTGCCGCGCCGCCGGTGATCAGCACGCAGGCGGCGAGGATGCGCCATGACGGCTCGGCGAAGCCGGCGGCGATCAGCACCAGTGTCGACAGCAGCGGCGCGGCGTAGCTTGCCGCCCCCAGCACCTGGATGTTGCCGCGCTTGACACCGATGTCCCAGGCATAGAACGCCGCCCCTACCGGCATCAGACCGAGGCCGAGCACGGCCAGCCACTGGCCGGCGCCGTTGGGCAGCACCGTTTCTTCCAGCAACAGATGGCAGACGAGCGAAAGTGCCGCCGTGGCGGCGCAGAACCAGGTGACGATGCTGGTCGGCACCGACGGGAAGCGCCGCGATAACAGCGAATAGGACGACCACAACACGGCACAGACGGCGGCCATCGCATAGCCGAAGGCATAACGTGCATCGAAGGCAAGTCCGCCGCCCTTGGTGACGATCAGGACCGTGCCGGCAAGGCCGAGCAGCGCGCCGACGATATGGTTCCAGGCCAGCCGCTCGCCAGGCATCAGCGCCGATCCCAGCACGATCAGCAGCGGCCACAGATAGGCGATAAGGCTGGCCTCGACGGCCGGCGCATTGCGCAGCGCGGTGAAGTAGAAGAAGTGGTAGCCGAACAGGCCGGCAATGCCGATCACCCAGACTTTGCGTGGTATTTTGACTTGGCGCGGTATCTTCGCGGCGCCATCGGCTGCCGGCATGAACAGCCGGGCAACCAGGCCGACGCAGGTGCCGATCGTAAAGGTGATTGCCGAAAGCAGGAACGGCGGCACCGAACCCGAAGCATCCGTAAACAGCGCCAGCAGCGCCCACATGGCGACCGCGGAGAAGCCGATCAGTGTTGCGCGCGCCATACCCGTCGCCCCGTGGCCCATTGGCGGCGCACCATCACGCCTATTCGTCTGCTTCGAACCGCTCCGCGCTGACCGTCAACGGGCCGATTTGCGTGCTGACCGTGGCGCGGATCGGCGCATATACGCCGCTTTGGCCGACCGGTGCAAACGTCACCATGATGCGGCTGCGTTTCTTCAGGTAGTTCAGCGCCTTGCGGTTCTTGCGGTAGCCGGCCACCGGCTCGAAACCCAGCCTGCAGGTGACCGTATCGCCCTCGTAGCCGGCCACCGAGATCGACCCTTTCGACTCGTAGGTCAGTTTCAGATCGGCACGCATTTCGCCGTCATAGAGCTTCACCGTGCGCCCGCAGACCTGGTCGAGGCTGTCGGCATGGATGACGGTCGCGGCCATCGGATCGAGGACGGATACGAGATCGCTGCCGACCAGCGGTATCCAATTCTCGGGATTGCGCTTCTTTGGCTCAGGCACGACCTTGGTCGAGGTGACCACGCCGTTGGCAAACTGGATGTCGATCATCGACGCCTTCTTGCCGGACGTGTAGTCGGCGCGAAACGCCTGCGGCTGCAACTGCTTGCCCGAAATCTTGCCCTTCGATGAGATCGTGCCTCGCGTATCGTCGAACAATGTGGCGAGCCCGGCGCTGGAGACGCTGCCCTCGATCGAATAGGTGTCGCCCTCGTAATGGCTGGAGAATTTCGCCTTGGCCACGGAAAGGCCGAGGAACGACACCGAATACTCGCCCGTGAAGGATTGCGGCTCGGCGGCCGAAACCGTCGTCGACAGCGCGACGGCGAACAGCACGACCAGGGCATGGAGGAAAGAACGAGGCATGGCGGGTCCTTGATTGTCGACCGGAGACGGGCGATCTGGCATGTCCCTGTGTGACCGCTTATAGGCTGAATTCCGGCCTTAATGTGAAGGCGGCGTCGGCAGGGAACGCTGGGCTGGTCGGTGGGAGGTGACGGAAGCCAGAAATGAAAAACCCGCCTCGGCGGGCGGGTCGTCGGCGCGAATCAGCACCATACCCAAATTAGTAGCATAGCTGCCGGCACAAAGCAAGAACAAAATGTGGCGCTCGATGAATTTGTCGATCTCCCCCTTGCGGAGGAGATGCCCGGCAGGGCAGAGGGGGTGGGAAGGATCGCCAAGATCCAGCTTATCCTCCCAGTGCCGAGAGTTTTGGCTGCAACGGAGCTAAGTCGGAGGGACAGCACCCCCTCTGGCCTGCCGGCCATCTCCCCCGCAAGCGGGGAGATCGGCAGCTTCGCCACTGGTGCTCATCTCTTGAAGGTGCAATTCCCTCTCCCGAACCAACCCCAAGCTTGACGCATCGGCGAAATGCAACTATGGAACGCCAACTTTTTCCATAAGGCCGCCTGACCGAAACCGCGCGCCACCCGGCGCGGGTCGAATGTTTGGCCAGGACCGAGAACCGAAGGTTAGTATCATGTCCCGCACCTGCGAACTCACTGCCAAGGCAGTCATGTCCGGCAACAATGTGAGCCACGCCAACAACAAGACCAAGCGTCGCTTCCTGCCCAATCTCGTCAATGTGACGCTGATCTCTGAAGCGCTGAACCAGAATGTGCGCCTGCGCATTTCGGCCAACGCGCTGCGTTCGGTCGAGCATCGCGGCGGCCTCGATGCCTTCCTGGCCAAGGCCGATGCCAAGCAATTGTCGCAGCGCGCCCGCCTGTTGAAGAAGCAGATCGCCAAGAAGCTCGCCGAACAGCCGGCCGCCTGAATTTTTCGGCGGCAGCCGCCTTCCAGGGCGTGATCCGAACTCCGGATCGCGTTCCGCTGGTTCCATTACCCAGGATAAAAAAATGATTTTCCTCTCGCGATACCTGCCCTTCGTGGCCGCCATGGCGCTCGTCGTCGTGGCCTCGAACATCCTCGTGCAGTTTCCGATGCAGGGCGCAATCGGCGGGTTGTCGCTGGCCGACATCCTGACCTGGGGCGCCTTCACCTATCCGTTCTCCTTCCTGGTCACCGATCTCGCCAATCGCCGCTACGGCCCGGCGGTGGCGCGCAGGATCGTCTTTGTCGGGTTCATGACAGCGGTGGTCTGCTCGATCGTCATCCCGCCCTTGCTGTTTCGCCACGGCCTGATCGAATTCGAGACCGCCGCCGACCGGCTGGTGCGTATTGCCGCGGCGTCGGGTGCGGCCTTCCTCACCGCGCAATTGCTCGACGTCACCGTGTTCAACCGACTGCGCCGGCAGAGCTGGTGGCGCGCGCCGATCGTCGGCACGCTGGTCGGCTCCGTTTTCGATACGGTGGTGTTTTTCACCGTCGCCTTCGCGGCGGCTTTCGCCTTCGCCGGGCCGAACGATGGCTTTGCGCTGGAGACCGCACCGCTCATGGGCATGCTGCCAGTCGAGACGATGCGCTGGATATCCTGGGCGCTCGGCGATCTCAGCGTCAAGCTGATCATAGCGGTGGTAGCGCTGATCCCTTACCGGCTGCTTGCCGCCCGCTGGAGCCAGCCGGCACTGGCGGCATAGAGCATGATCCCGAACCGAAGGTCCGCGTTAGCGAAAAGTGGGAACCGGTTTTCGGACAAGATCATGCTCAAAGACTATCGAGCATGATCCCCTGGCTTCAACTGGACTCGGCAAAAACGCCTGACGGCGGACAGCAGCTTCGCCTGAAACGGCGCGGCGGCGAATTCTCGATCATGCTTGGCGCCAATGAGCTGATGAATAATCGGCTCAGCGGTTCCGAAGAGGCGCTGGCCAAACTGTCCTGTCAAAGGATTGCCGGCCGCGGGAATTCAAGCATCCTGATCGGCGGCCTCGGCATGGGCTTTACCTTGCGCGCGGCGCTGGCCGAGCTCGGCGACGATGCGCAGGTCACCGTTGCTGAACTGGTGCCGGCAGTCGTGACGTGGGCGCGCGGCCCGATGGCCGAGGTTTTCGACGGTTGCCTTGACGACCGGCGCGTCGGCATTCGCGAGGCCGATGTCGGGCAGCTCATTCGATCGCAAGCTTCGGCCTGGGACGCGATCCTGCTCGACGTCGACAACGGCCCCGAAGGCATCGTCTACAAGGGCAACGACGCGCTCTACAGCGCAGCCGGCCTGAACAGCGCGAGAGCAGCTCTCAAGCCCGGCGGTGTGCTGGCGGTCTGGTCGCAGGGCCCTGACGCAGGCTTCACCCGGCGGCTCAAGCAGGCGAGCTTCACGGTCGAGGAGGTCAAGGTGCGGGCTCACGGCAAGCGCGGCGCCCGTCACGTCATCTGGCTCGCGAGCAAAGGGCAATAGGCCCCTCGCAATCCGGGCGGGCCTTGTTGGACGCCGCCCGGTACGCCGACGAACCTCTACTTCGCCTTCTGAAGCTCGGCGGCAAGTGCCTGCAACAGCCCGCGCGTGCCCTCCTCGCGCCCTTGCGCTGAATCGACACCATCGAAGAAGGCACCCTGTTCGGTATAGGTCAGGCGGGTGCCGTCGCCGGAAGGTGCAAGCTCGACCGTGGTGAGCGACGCCGACAGCGGCTGCGACCCGACCGCCATCCGGTAGGAAAATACGATGCGTCGGTCAGGGACGATGTCCTGGAACTGCGCATCGAGCCTGATTTCCGGGCCGCCCTGATAGCTGAACCGCGAAACCTCGCCGCCGCCGACACGGAAATCGAAGGTGAATTCGGCGATGGTGAAGCCGTCGCCGTCGACGCGCCAGCGCCGCACCGTCGCCTCGTCGGAAATGGCGAAGAAGACGCGCTCGGGCGATTGCGGATAGGTCCGCTCGATCGTGAAGGTCGAATGGATGACGGAGTGGTCGTTCACGGGCGCAATCTGGTTCATTTCTCTTCGTCCCTTTCCTGGTCGTGGAGTGTTGCGTTCGGTTGGTCAGTCTCCGCCAGAATCTGGCCGAGACGGTCGAGGTGGCGTTCGGCCGGCGTGCGGCGCGCGGCGATCCAGTCGGCGAGCGGGGCGAGCCCGCCGGGCTCGATCCGGCAGGTGCGCACGCGTCCGATTTTTTCGCTGCGGATCAGCCCGCACGCTTCCAGCGCCTGGAGATGCTGGAGCACCGCGGCGAAGGTCATGCCGAACGGCTCCGCCAGCTGGCTGACGGTGGCCGGCCCGCGGCCCAGCCTTTCCAGGATTGCCCGCCGCGTCGGCTCGGCAAGAGCCCGCAGGATGCTGTCGATCTCGGAATAGTTAAGCATGGACTTGAGTATTTCGCCGATGACACAAATTGTCAAGCCACAACTAAAGTATTTTTGCAGATGGTGAGAGCCGGTTGGAAACCCGCGACGCGGGTCATTGCGAGGGGAAATCGCCATGGGAAATTGCATGCGCTGCGAAACGGCGCGGAAATGCCAGCATCGCCAACAGCCGATCAATGGCCGATCGCGCGTCAATCCTCGTGCAGGATGAATTCCAGATAGAGGTTGCGCTGCAGGATCGAGTGGTTGTCGTCGGACATCAGCGACACGATCAGCGCGCCGTCGTCGCGGGTCCAGACGTCGAGCGCTTCCATGTTGTCGATCTGGTAATCCATGTCGGCTTCAAGCAGCACCGGCCCGTCGGCGACGGCGCCCTTCTCGACGCTTTCGCCATAGAGGCGCCGCAGCCGCATCTTGACGCCGCCGGCCATCGAAAAACTGCGCTCCAGAAGCAACAGGTCGCCATCCGGCAGGAAGGCGCCGTCGGTGATGTCGAAGTCGCCATTGCGCTTGACGGTGAAGACGCCCTTATGCGGCCCTTCGATGATCGCCGCGAAGATGTTACCGGCCTTGTCGAGGCTCTTTTCCGACACCACGACCAGCCCGCCCGCGTGCTGTCCGTAAGGATGGGCGCGGGCGACGGTCTCAAAGCCGCGATTGCGGCGAAGTTCCCAGGCCGGGATCAGGAAGTCCAATTGCTTGAACGGCGCCTTCATGTCGTCCGGATCGATCTTGAACTCTGCGATACGGTGATCGCGCTCGAAGCCGACCGTGGCGATGCCGTCCTGGACCGCGAGGCCTTCGGCATCGACCGCCCATTTCAGGTCGATGGCCTGGCCGGCCGCATCGACCATCTGCTGCATGCGAAAATTCTGAATGCCGGAAGGCCGCTTGTCGGCATCGTGGACAAGGGTGCCGAAGAACCAGAAGCCGGTATCGGCGACGCCGATGAAATCGCTGCCCGGCTTGAGGAACCGAAGCGCCGACAGCGCGCCGAAATCGCGCGTCGGCGAGGTCATTTCGAGCCCGCCGACGAATTCGAGCGGCCCGAACTGTTTGTCCGGCCGGCCGATATGGAATTCGCTGATCGGCCGTGCCGAGATTTCGGCCGGCTCGACCGGGGCCGGCCCGGCAGCGACAGCCGGCGCCAAACTGATGCCTGACAACGCAATGGCGGCCAAAAGCGTCTGCCAAAGGCCGCCGCGGGAAAAAATCATCCGGCGCGCCGCATGCCGCCGCGCCGCGTGTCGCGCACGGTTTCCTCGGCGAACAGCGAGGCCAGCTGCTCGGTCATGGCGCCGGCCAGTTCTTCGGCATCGACGATGGTGACGGCGCGGCGATAGTAGCGGGTGACGTCGTGGCCGATGCCGATGGCCAAAAGCTCGACCGGCGAGCGCGTCTCGATGAGCTCGATGATGGCGCGCAGATGCCGCTCGAGATAATTGCCCGGATTGACCGACAGCGTTGAATCGTCGACCGGCGCGCCGTCCGAGATCATCATCAGGATCTTGCGCTGCTCCGGCCGCGCGATCAGCCGGTTGTGCGCCCAAAGCAGCGCCTCGCCGTCGATGTTTTCCTTGAGCAGGCCCTCGCGCATCATCAGGCCGAGATTGCGGCGCGCCCGCCGCCACGGATGGTCGGCGGATTTATAGATGATGTGGCGCAGATCGTTGAGCCGGCCGGGGTTCGGCGGCTTGCCTTCCTTCAGCCATTTCTCACGCGCCTGCCCGCCCTTCCAGGCGCGGGTGGTGAAGCCGAGGATTTCGACTGAGACGCCGCAGCGTTCCAGCGTGCGCGCCAGGATGTCGGCGCAGGTCGCCGCGACCGTGATCGGCCGGCCGCGCATCGAACCCGAATTGTCGAGCACCAGCGACACCACCGTGTCGCGGAATTTGGTATCACGCTCCTGCTTGAAGGACAGCGGCTGCATCGGGTCGATGACGACGCGCACCAGCCGTGCCGGATCGAGATAACCTTCTTCGAGGTCGAAATCCCAGGAGCGGTTCTGCTGCGCCATCAGGCGGCGCTGCAACCGGTTGGCCAGCCGCCCGACGACACCGGACAGGTTGGCGAGCTGCTTGTCGAGGAAGGCGCGCAGCCGGTCGAGCTCCTCCTCCTCGCACAGTTCCTCCGCGCCTACGGTCTCGTCGAAGGCCGTGGTGAAGACCTTGTAGTCGATCTCTTTCGGCAGATTGGTGAAGGGATTGTCGTTGCGGCGCGCCTCGCCGGGCGTCTCCGCGTCGGCGTCGTCATCGTCGGAAAGGTCGTCGGCAGTGGCGTCGGAGGCCTCGGTCTCGGCCGATTGCTCGTCGTCGGACGATGCCTCGGTATCTTCGGACTGCGACTGCTCGGAGCCGGAATCGTCTTCGCCGCCCTCCTCGCTCTGCTCCTCGCCTTGCGGCTGGTTTTCGTCGTTGTCCTCCGAGTCTTCCGTCTCCTGGTCGTCGCCGAGTTCCTCGGCCATTTCCATGGAGGCGAGCATCTCGCGCACGACGCGGGCAAAGGCCTGCTGGTCGTCGAGCTTTGCCGACAGCCCGTCGAGGTCGGCGCTGGCCTTTTCCTCGACCCAAGGCCGCCAGAGATCGACCAGCCGTTCGCCGCTCTTCGGCACAGTGCGGCCGGTCAGCTTTTCGCGCACCATCAGCGCCAGCGCCTCCTCGATCGGCGCGTCGGCCTTGTCCTTGACGTCGACGAGGTTGGCCCGGGCGTATTTGTCTTCGAGCATCGAGCCGATATTGTCGGCAACGCCCTGCATGGCGCGGCTGCCGATCGCCTCGACCCGGGCCTGCTCGACCGCGTCATAGATGGCGCGGGCCTGCTTGCCTTCTGGCGCCAGCCTGGTGTGGATGCGCGCATCATGGCAGGCGCGCTTCAGCGCCATGGAATCGCCGAGCCCCCGGGTGATGGCGATATCGGCTTTCGATGCCTTCTTCGGCAGTTCGGGCAGCCGGGCGCGGCTGCCGGCCAGCGCCGGCCGGTCCTTGGCGAAGCCGACTTCGAGGTCCTTGTCGCCGGCGATGGCGCGCATGCAGACGGTAACCGCGCGCTTGAAGCTGTCGTTCTCAGCGCCGGTCTTGGATTTGTTTCGCGTGTTGTCGCCCGGACCCGCCATCGAGACTCTGCTTAGCCCAGCACCACATTGGCAGCCGATTCCGGCAGATCTTCGCCGAAGGCGCGCTGGTAGAACTCGGCGACCAGCGAGCGTTCCAGCTCGTCGCATTTGTTGAGGAAGGTCAGCCGGAACGCCATGCCGATATTGCCGAAGATCTCGGCATTCTCGGCCCAGGTGATGACCGTGCGCGGGCTCATCACCGTCGACAAATCGCCGTTGATGAAGGCCGAGCGCGTCATGTCGGCGACGCGCACCATCTTGTTGACGATCTCCTTGCCCTTGCCGTCGCGATAGTGTTTGGCCTTGGCCAGCACGATGTTCACCTCATTGTCGTGCGGCAAATAGTTCAGCGTGGTGACGATCGACCAGCGGTCCATCTGCGCCTGGTTGATCTGCTGGGTGCCGTGATAGAGGCCGGTGGTGTCGCCCAGCCCAACCGTGTTGGCGGTCGAAAACAGCCGGAAGGCCGGATGCGGGCGGATGACCCGGCTCTGGTCGAGCAGCGTCAACCGGCCCGACGATTCCAGCACGCGCTGGATGACGAACATCACGTCCGGCCGCCCGGCATCGTATTCGTCGAAGCACAGCGCGACATTGTGCTGGTAGGCCCAAGGCAGGATGCCGTCGCGGAATTCGGTGATCTGCAGCCCGTCCTTGACGACGATGGCGTCCTTGCCGACGAGGTCGATACGGCTGACATGGCTGTCGAGGTTGACGCGCACGCAGGGCCAGTTGAGGCGGGCGGCGACCTGCTCGATATGCGTCGATTTGCCGGTGCCGTGATAGCCCGACACCATGACCCGGCGGTTGTAGGCAAAGCCGGCGAGGATCGCCATGGTCGTGTTCTTGTCGAACAGATAGTCCGGGTCGATGTCGGGCACATGCTCGCTCGTCACCGAATAGGCCGGCACCACCATCTTGGAGTCGAAGCCGAATGTCTCCTTCACCGACACCGTGGTGTCGGGCAGGTTGGCGATGTCGCGATCGACCTTGTTCATCTCTATCAACGTCTCCACAAGCGAAACGCCGCGTTTCGCTGGCAATCGATTTTGTTCGGGGGCGGTCTTAGAGCCTTTTCCAACCTTATGAAAGTTGGAAAGCGACACGAACCGTAAGGTCGCTCAGCACAAACCTGCCTGCTTGAGCACGCGATAGGCCTGGAGCACATCGCGGAACCGGTCTTCCGAACCTCTGTCGCCGCCATTCGCATCCGGATGGTGGCGTTTCACAAGTTCCTTATAGCGCGCCTTGATATCCTTGCCAGTCGCCTTTGTATCAAGGCCAAGCGTTTCCAGTGCCTTGGCCTCAAGCGGCTTGGCCTTGCGCTCGCGTGCTTCGCGCGGGTCCTTCGGGCCTTTGAACAGATCGAACGGATCGCGCATGCGGTTGTAGTAGCCGGCGCGACCGGAGCGCGCCTGGGCGAAGTCGGGCGAGGAGCGTGTCGAAGCACCGTTGACGCCCATTTTCCAGGTCGGCCGGTGGCCGGTCATGGCCTCCTTCTGGAAGCGGGCAATCTCGGTGTCGGGAACGCCCGAGAAATAATTGAAGCCCTTATTGTACTCGCGCACATGATCGAAGCAGAACTGGAAGTACTCGCCTTCCTTCATGCGTCCGACCGGGGCGCGGTGGGTGCCGGCCTCCTTGCAGCCATCCCACTGGCAGATCGGCGAGCGCGACTTCAGCTCCGCGTCCTTCTCCGGGCGGATGCGAATCTTTTCGAAATATTTTGGGTACGGCTTCATCTCACCCATTTATGGGCTGTTCGCTGATGCGAAACAAGAATTGACATTTTCGCGATGATCGCCCTAACCGCTGAATCGCGGCATAAAACCGGCGAACGGCGAATTTTGTGCGATGACATAGATGTGGTGAAGGGAAGCGGCGATGTCCATACAGGCAACGATGGAAGACAAGCTGAAAAAGGCGTTTTCGCCGGAACGGCTGGCCGTCATCAACGAAAGCCATCTCCATGCCGGCCATCATCATCTGGATTCCGGCCATCACGCCACCTTCGACGGCACCGGCGAGACGCATTTCCGCGTCCGCATCGTCGCGCCCGCCTTTGCCGGCATGAGCCGCGTCGAACGCCACCGCGCCGTCAACGCATTGCTGGCCGAGGAATTGAAATCCGGCGTCCATGCCCTGGCGATCGAGCCGGCGGCGCCCGGCGAAAAGACCCGCTGGTAACTCAGGCGAGGCTCGCCCTCAGGAAAGCCATCACCGCGGCGGTCAACGCATCGCCTTCGGTGCCGAAGTCGCGATTGATCGACATGTGCGAATAGGCGCTGCCATCGAACAGCGTGACCCTGGTTCCGGTGGCGCCCAGACGCCCGGCAAAGGCCTGCGCGTCCGCCGCGCGGGTTTTCGCCCGCGAATAGGCGATGAACGTCGGCGGATGCTTGCGGCCGTCGACATAGGTGACCGGCGACAGCGCCCGCCACTGCGCCGGATCGGGAAAGGCGCGGGCATAGACCCCTGCCATGCCGCCGCTCCTGGCCAACGCCTCCAGATCGTAGGCCCTGGTATCGTCGAGGACCAGCGCCGCGACGCCGGGCAGGCCGCCGCGCAGGCCGGTCAGCGCGACGAGATGGCAGCCGGCCGAATGGCCCATCGCGACGATCCGGTCCGGATCGCCGCCATGGCTGGCGATGTTGGCGCGGACGTAGCGATACGCCAGTTCGACATCGGCGGCCTGGGTGGCGACGTCGGCTTCAGGCAGCATCCGGTAGTCGATCGAGACGAAGCAGAAGCCATTGTCGAGCAGGAATTGCGGCTTGGAGTTGACGTTGTTGCGGTTGCCGACCCGCCAGGCGCCGCCATGGACGAAAAAGACGACCGGCAGGCCGCTTGCGCCATCGCGGGAATAAATGTCGAGCTTGGCCGGCCCATAGTCGAAGGTTTCGGGTGATGGCGGACGCAGCTGCAATGCCGCTGCAGCCTGACCCGGCAGCAGCGCCGCCATCGACACCAGAAGCAGGGTTCGCCGATCGATTGTCATAGACTCCTGACTGCCCACGGCTGCCATAAGGCGTGCACTGTCATTCGCCAAGCATCGCCGGCTTGATCCTCAGCCGCGCGATCCGATTCTTGTCGCGTTTCATGACGACGAAGCGCTTGCCGTGAAACGTAAAGGCCTGCTTTTCGTCCGGAATCGACTGCGCCTCGTGGATGACAAGGCCGGCAATGGTGGTGGCTTCCTCGTCCGGCAGGTTCCAGTCGAGCGCCCGGTTGAGGTCGCGGATCGACACCGTGCCGTCGACGACGACGGAGCCGTCGGCTTCCTGCTTGACGCCCTGGATGTCGATGTCGTGCTCGTCGGCGATCTCGCCGACGATCTCCTCGATGATGTCCTCCAGCGTCACCAGTCCCTCGACCTCGCCATATTCGTCGACGACGATGGCGAAATGCGCCTTGCGGCGCAGGAAGGCGTTGAGCTGCTCCTGCAGCGTCGTGGTGTCGGGCACGAACCACGGCCGCGACGCGATCTTCATCACGTCGATCCTGGAGAAATCATTGCCGACCTCGTTCAGCGCGCGCAGCAGGTCCTTCGCGTGCAGCACGCCGACGATGTTGTCGAGCGAGCCCTTCCACAGCGGCATGCGGGTATGCGGGCTCTGCAGGATCTCGCGCACCACCGCTTCCGGCGGGTCGTCGGCGTTGACCGAGCGCATATTGGTGCGGTGGACCATCACGTCCGACACTTCGAGCTCCTCAAGGTCGAACAGGCCGCCAATGCGGGCACGATCCTCGCGCACCACCTGGCCGTCGCGGCGGAAATCGTCGACGGCGCCACGCAATTCCTCATGCGTCGAGCGCTGCGGCTCGATACGCTGCAACTCGTAGCCGAAGGCGGCGAACAGGTGCCGACGCAAGACGAAGCCCAGCAGGCCGAGGCCGGCAAGCGCAGCAGCCGCGATCCAGCCGGCCTGGCTCATCCCGGATGGTTCTCCCCGAGGAACGCCAGCACTTCCGAGGCCGGCACATCCCTGGCGATGAAGGCCTGACCGATGCCGCGCGTCAGGATGAAGGTCAGCGCGCCGCGCGACACCTTTTTGTCCTGGGTGATGAAGGAGAACAGCTTTTCGGCGTCAGGCAATTCGCCTGGAATGTCGGCCATGCACCACGGCAGGCCGACGACGCGAAGGTGCGCCTCGACGCGCGCCGCATCGTCGGGGCTCGCCAAATTGAGCCTTGAAGAAAAACGGTGCGCCAGCGCCATGCCGATGGCAACGCCCTCGCCATGCACCAGCCGCGTGCCGTCATAGCCGGTCGCCGCCTCGAGCGCGTGACCGAAGGTGTGGCCGAGATTGAGCAGCGCACGGTCGCCGGTCTCGAATTCGTCGCGTGCAACGACGTCGGCCTTGGCGCGACAGGCCTCGGCAATCGCTTTTGCCCGCTCCGGCCCGCCGGCAAACACGCGAGACCAGTTTTCCTCCAGCCAGGCGAAGAACTCCGGCCGGTCGATCAGCCCGTATTTGGCCAGTTCGGCATAGCCGGCGCGAAACTCGCGGATCGGCAGCGTGTCGAGCACTTCGGTGTCGGCCAGTACCAGCCTCGGCTGGTGAAACACCCCGACCAGGTTCTTGCCGCGCTTGCTGTTGATGCCGGTCTTGCCGCCGACGGAGGAATCGACCTGCGCCAGCAGCGAGGTCGGGATTTGCACGAAGTTCATGCCGCGCCGCGCGATGCCGGCGGCAAAGCCGGCGAGGTCGCCGATGACGCCGCCGCCGAGCGCGACGACGACATCGCCACGCTCCAGCTTGGCGGCCAGCACGCCGTCGACCACCTCTTCCAGGTGCGCAAAGCTCTTGGTCTTTTCGCCGGGCGGCAGCGTGATGACTGCATGTTGGATGCCACCGCTTGCCAGGCCGGCCGCAAGCGTTGCGAGATGCGCGCTAGCGACGTTTTCGTCGGTGACGACCGCCGCCCTTGTGCCCGGCAGACGGCGCGCAATTTCGGCGCCGGCGCGTGACAGCAGGCCGGGGCCGATCAAAATGTCGTAGGTACGCTCGCCAAGCCCGACTTCGACAGAGACCGTTGCATCAGCGCTCACGACCGCACCTCGTCGATGTCGGCAACGCCGAGATGGCCGCGCAGCGCGTCCACCACTTCGGCGGCAATGATCTCCTTGCGGTCGTCGCGGGTCGGCACGATGACATCGGCCGCGGCGTAAACCGGGTAGCGTTCCGCCATCAGCCGCTCCAGCACCCCCCGGGGATCGGCGCTTTTCAGCAGCGGCCGGTTCTGCTTCTTGGAAACGCGCTCCATCAACAGGTCGATCTCGGCCTTCAGCCAGACCGAAACGCCATGGCTGGCGATCGCCTCGCGCGTCTGCGCATTCATGAAGGCGCCGCCGCCGGTCGACAGCACCTGGGGCCCGTGCTCCAGCACGCGCAGGATGACGCGCTGCTCCAGTGCCCGGAACTCCGCCTCGCCATAGCGCTCGAACAGGTCCGGGACGCTCATGCGCGAAACACTTTCGATCTCCTGGTCGCTGTCGATAAAGGGTAGCGCCAGCATCGCCGCCACCTTGCGGCCGATCGCCGTCTTGCCGGCGCCCATCAGCCCGACAAAGACGATGGAACGGTCGCCCAGCCGGCCGAGCAGCGCGGCATGGCTCTTGCCCGGAGGGTTTGCTGGTAACGCGTTCATGTTTCTAGGGCCTCTTTGCCGGCGTATCGACATCAAAAGCCTGTTTGCGTCAAGCGCGGCGCGCCCGGGACCTGTTATTGGCTTCACCCTTGAATTGGTGGGATTGGCGTCTCATAAGGGCACAGGGTTGGAAATGCAGAACAAGACGACGGGCGAAAATTAATGCCGACACTGTTTCGCTTTGTCGTGACGCTCGTGATTCTGGCCGGCATTGTCTACGGCGCGATGTTCGCCCTGGTCATGTTCGTCGAGCCGAGAAAGGCGGAAATGAGCGTGCGTATCCCTCCGGAAAAGCTCAATCCCAAAAAATGAACAGCGCCGCCCGCATCGAAGCCTTTCTCGAGATGATGAGCGCCGAGCGCGGCGCTGCCGAAAACACGCTTTCCTCCTATCGCCGCGACCTCGAGGACGCTTCCGCCGGGATCGGCGGCGGGCTCGCCGCTGCCACCAGCACCGACATCCGTGCCTATCTCGACGACATCGCCGCGCGCGGCTTTGCCGCCACCTCGCAGGCGCGCAAATTGTCGGCAATCCGTCAGTTCTTCAAGTTCCTCTACGCCGAAGGCCTGCGCGGCGACGATCCGACCGGCACGCTGGACAGCCCGAAGAAAGGCCGGCCGCTGCCGAAGACGATGAGCGAGGCCGATACCGGCCGGCTGCTCGACCGCGCCACGCAGGAGGCGATCGACCCCTCGCTCAACGACGACGACAGCCTGGCGGCGCTGCGCCTGCACGCACTGGTCGAGGTCCTCTACGCCACCGGCCTGCGGGTTTCGGAGTTGGTCAGCCTGCCGGTGACGGTGGCGCAGCGCGACGACCGCTTCTTCATGGTGCGCGGCAAGGGCAACAAGGAACGCATGGTGCCGCTGTCGGCCAAGGCGCGCACGGCGATGCGGACCTGGCTTGCCGCACGGGCGGCGGTGCCGGCTCTTGCCGACAGCCCGTTCCTGTTTCCGGCCGCCTCCGAAAACGGCTATCTCTCGAGACAGGTCTTTGCCCGCGAGCTGAAAGGGCTTGCCGCGCGAGCCGGCATTGCCGCGGCGAAGATATCGCCGCATGTGCTGCGCCATGCTTTCGCCAGCCATCTGCTGCAGAACGGCGCCGATCTCAGGGCCGTGCAGCAGCTGCTCGGCCATGCCGATATTTCAACGACGCAGATCTACACCCATGTACTGGAGGAGCGGCTGGTGCGTCTGGTCAACGATCATCATCCGCTTGCCGACTAGGCGTCATGTCGCTATGTGAGAACGACGTTCCACCGCGCCCAGCCTGCATTTTCGGGCTTGCGTCAGTCATTGCCTTCCGACCTGCCGGTTCGCCCAAGAATGTACAATTACCTCGATTTCGAAAAGCCTGTGCAGGATCTCGAAGGCAAGATCCTCGAGCTGAAGAAGCTTGCCGAGAACGGTGAGGCGGTCGACGTCGGCGATGAGATCGCCCGTCTCGAGAAGCGCTCACGCGATGCGCTGCGCGACGCCTATAAGGCGCTAACGCCATGGCAGAAGGTGCAGGTGGCGCGCCATCCGGACAGGCCGCATTGCATCGACTACATCAAGGGCCTGCTTACCGATTTTACGCCGCTCGCCGGCGACCGCAATTTCGGCGAGGACCAGGCGATCGTCGGCGGCTTCGCCCGCTTCCGTGGCGAGCCGGTGGCGATCATCGGCCAGGAAAAAGGTTCCGACACGGCAAGCCGGCTGAAGCATAATTTCGGCTCGGTGCGGCCGGAGGGCTACCGCAAGGCGGTACGGCTGATGGAACTCGCCGACCGCTTCCAAATCCCGCTGCTGACGCTGGTCGACACTGCCGGCGCCTATCCCGGCGTCAACGCCGAAGAGCGCGGCCAGGCGGAAGCCATCGCCCGCTCGACCTCAGCCTGCCTTGGCCTGAAGGTGCCGTCGATCTCGGTGGTGATCGGCGAAGGCGGCTCCGGCGGCGCCATAGCGATCGCCACCGCCAACCGCGTCTACATGCTCGAACACGCCATCTATTCGGTGATCTCGCCGGAGGGCGCCGCCTCGATCCTGTGGCGCGACACCACCCGGTCCAGGGATGCTGCGACCAACATGAAGATCACGGCGCAGGATCTGCTGGAGCTGAAGATCATCGACGCCATCGTCGCCGAACCGCTCGGCGGTGCCCATCGCGCCCCCGAAACGGTGATTGCCGCCACCGGCGACCTCATCGCCAGGACGATGAAGGAATTTTCCGGCGCCAACACCGACTTCCGCGAGCATCGCCGCGAGAAATACCTGGCGATGGGCCGCAATCTGTAGCCAACGCAGGTGCGCGGCCTGAAATGTGACGGCGTGGAGCAATTTCGCCACAAAAATGCCGCTGCGTTCGTCACAGTGAGCTTGCCGTAGGGGACGCGCCAATTTCGTTTGGGGCAAGAGGGCTGCTTGGCGCAAGGTCGCTTGCGGTAAGGAATTTTCAAGGTTAACGGGCTTAAGGTCCGTCAGTGGTCAGTTTAGCAGCCGCGGCATCCGCGGCGCAGAGATGAAGACGATAGCCATATCCATGTTTGCCAAGCTTGCCCGCACCGGAGTTCTGATCGCTGCGATCGGCGTCGCCGGCTGCAATGATGCTTCGATGAAGGATTTTGCACCGCAGGCCAACAAGCCGCTGCCGGACAAGATCCTGGCCGAGATGAGGGCCAAGGGCATGGTCCGCACCTCTTCGGTGATGGCCCGCATCTTCAAGGAAGAAGGCAAGCTCGAAATCTGGAAGGCCAAGACCAACGGCCGCTACGACCTGGTCGCCAGCTACGACATCTGCAAATGGTCGGGCAAGCTCGGGCCGAAGTTCACCGAAGGCGACCGCCAAGCGCCGGAAGGCTTTTACACGGTCCGCCCGGCGCAGATGAACCCGCGGTCGAATTATCACCTGTCCTTCAACATCGGCTACCCGAACGCCTATGACCGCGCCAATGGCCGCACTGGTTCCAACCTGATGGTCCATGGCGCCTGCTCGTCGTCGGGCTGCTATTCGATGACCGACGCGCAGATCGAGCAGATCTACGCTTTCGGTCGTGACGCCTTCCAGGGCGGCCAGACCGAGTTCCAGATCCAGGCTTTTCCGTTCCGCATGACTGCAGCCAACATGGCGCGCTACCGCAACGACCCGAACTACGAATTCTGGAAGATGCTGAAGGTCGGCTACGACAATTTCGAAGTCACCAAGGTGCCGCCGAAAGTCGACGTCTGCGAGAAGCGCTACGTCTTCAACCAGGTTGCGGCCGACGGCTCGACCTTTAATCCGACCGGCGCTTGCCCTGCGACCACCCAGCCCGATTCACTGAAGAGCGCCATCAACGCCTATCAAAGCACCTATGAGGCGGCCTTCAACGGCGCCGTCAAGGCCAGCGTGCCGGCACCCAAGCCGACCATCGCCGGGATCAAGGAAGCCAGCATCGTTTCCGACTGGTCGAAACGGCGTGCCCGCGGCGAACGCGTGCCGATCGAGCCGCCGTCGCTCAACCCAGACGGCACGGTGACCGAGACGGCGCGCATGGGCCGCGTCGATTCGCCGGCCGGCCGCAAGATGGCGGCACTCGACGCCGAAAAGGCCGCCAAGCAGAAGGCCGAGGAACAAAGGCTAGCCGCCATTGAAGCGGCCAAGGCCGCCAAAGAGGCAGCCAAGGCGCAGGCGCTGGCCGAGAAGGAAGCGGCCAAGGCGCAGGCACTGGCTGAAAAGGAAGCTGCCAAGACCGCCGCCGAGATGCCTGTCGTCACCGCCACTGTAGCGCCATCGGAGGCCGCCCCGGCAGTCGAAACGCAGGCTGCGGACGCCGAAAGCACGGCGACAAGGTTGAAGAAAAAGCTGCTCGGCATGTTTGGCGGCTGAGCTTCATGCTTGAACAAGAAGATGGGGGCCAAGGAGACAGGCCCTCAACCAGCCCCGCCGCCGTCTACGACCTCAAAGGTCTGAACTGCCCGTTGCCCGCGCTCAAGGCCAAAAAGCGCTTGGCCGCAATGCCGCCGGGTAGCCGCCTCTGGCTCGAAACCACCGACCCCCTCGCCGTCATCGACATCCCCGCCTTCTGCGCCGAGAGCGGCCATCGGCTGATCGAAACGGCGGCAATATCGGGCGGCCACCGCTTCCTGGTCGAGCGCGGTACCGCCAGAGACTAATTTTCTTGCCAGCTTGGCGCCGCCCCTCATCGCCCTGCCAGGCACTTCTCCCCGTATAGTGACGGGGAGAAGGACGCTGTCATTGAGGATTTCGCCAATTTTGTCGCGCTGCAAAAAGAGTGCCGACGTTGCGATCAGTCCCTTCTCCCCGTCACTATACGGGGAGAAGGTGCCGGCAGGCGGATGAGGGGCAGCGCGGCGCGTGCGAGTAGGCGAAAAGCCTACCGCCCGGCAATAGCCAGCGGGTTGCTTTCCAGTGCCGCGCGGTCCGGCGTGTCGATCGACGGCCGGTTGGTGAAGGCGGCGAACAGCCGGCGGATATAGTCTTCCGGCATGTCGAGCGTGATCAGCACCAGCCTGGTGCCGCGCTGGCTGTCCGGCCAAGCCGGCAGTTGCACCGGCGGATGCAGGATCTTCTGCACGCCATGGATAACCAGCGGCCGCGACGGGTCTTCTGCAAGCTCGATGACGCCCTTCATCCGCAACAGGCGCTCGCCATGCGCCGAGCGCAGCAGATCGAGGAACATCTCGATTGCCGAAAACGGCACCGGCCCGTCATGAACCAGCGAATACGCGCGGATGCGGGAATCGTGCCTGTGGCCATGGTCATGGTGACCGTGGTCGGCATGACCATGACCGCTGTGGTCATGGCTGCCAACATCATGGTCGTGGCCGGCTTCTTCGCCGAGCCAACGCTGCACATCGACGGATTTGGTGGCCGGATTGTAGAGGCCGCAATCGAACAGGGTCGCCGCGCTTGCCTGGCTCGCGTCGAGCACCACGGCGCCCGGGTTGATCTGCCTGAGCCGCGCCCGCAACGCCTCCGCGTCGCCTGCATCCGTAGCCAGGTCGGCCTTGCTGAGCACGATGCGATCGGCGACGGCCACCTGCTTCACCGCCTCGACATGGGCATCGAGCGTCGCATTGCCGTTGATGGCGTCAACCAGGGTGATGACGCCGTCGAGCCGGAAGGCCTGGACCAGGGCCGGGTGTGCCATGATCGACTGCAGCACAGGGGCGGGATCGGCGAGCCCGGTGGTCTCGACGACGACGCGGGCAAGCCGGTCGATGCGGCCGGTCTGCAGCCGGTCGACGAGATCGGCCAGCGTGTCGACCAGCTCGCCGCGCACCGTGCAACAGAGGCAGCCATCGGAAAGCTGGATGATGCCGTCGGACGCCTGCTCGACCAGAAGATGGTCGATCGCCACTTCGCCGAACTCGTTGATGATGACGGCGGTGTCGGCGAGCGCGGGATCCCGGAGCAGCCGGTTGAGCAGCGTCGTCTTGCCGGCGCCGAGAAAGCCGGTGAGCACCGAAACGGGGATCGGGAAGCCGGCCATACGGCTAGTTCAGCGCCTTGGCCGGCCGTTGGACCTGCGCGGCGGTGGTGGACCCGGCCACGGCCGGCTCAGCGCCGGCCGGCGGCGCCCGGTCCGGCCGCCATGTCGGCAGCGGCACGTCGGGATATTCCTGCCCGGAGGCATCGAGCATCGCCTTCGGCTTCGGCCCCGTGGCGCCGCCGAGGCCGACGGCGATCAGCGTCGGCACATGGTCGAGCTTTTCCTGATAGGGCGATTTCGGCACGTCCTTGCCCTTGTCGCCGACGGCGGGTGCGGCTTCCGACTGCTCCTCGACCGGCTTCTTCTTGCAGATCTCGTCGTTCATGTCGTTGGCCGACATGGTGTCGCCATAGGCAGGCAGCGCTGCGACCGTCAGCCAACTCGGGGCCGGGGTTGCAAAGCCCTGGTCGAGCAGTTTTGCCGCCGCCTCGGCGCGGGTGACGGCCGATTGCTCGCCGAGCACCACGGCGACCAGGGTGCGGCCGTTGCGGGTAGCCGAGCCGATCATGTTGAAACCGGACGAGCAGACGAAACCGGTCTTCATGCCGTCGGCACCCGGATAGCGGCCGATCAGGAGGTTGTAGTTGGAGATCGCCTTCTTGCCGACGGCAAGGCCTTCGATCGAAAACCAGGGGGCATATTGCGGAAATTCCTTGCGGATCGCCATCACCAGCAAAGCGAGATCGCGCGCTGTCGTATACTGGTCCGGCGAATAGAGCCCGTTCGGATTGACGAAATGGGACCCGCTCATGCCGAGCCTCCGCGCCTCCGCATTCATGCGTTCGGCAAAGGCCGCTTGCGAACCGCCGATATTCTCGCCGACCGCCATGGCGATATCGTTGGCCGATTTGACCAGCATCATCTTCAGCGCATTGTCCAGCCGCATCACCGAACCCGGCTTGAAGCCCATCTTGCTCGGCGGCTCGCCGGCGGAATGTTTCGTCACCTTGATCGGCGAATCGAGCTGGACCTCGCCCGCGGCAATCGCACGAAACGCCACATAGGCGGTCATCAGCTTGGTCAGCGATGCCGGGTACCAGCGCCTGAACGCCTCCTGATGCTGCAGGATCTTGCCGCTGTTCAGGTCGAACAGGATGGTCGGATTGGCCAAGGCAGGCCCGGCCAGCGCCGCAAGCACCACCGCGCCCGCCACCAACAGTTTGAGGAAATGCCTATAGCGCATCATGAAAACCGAAATAGCCTCTTGCCGCAGTCGCCCCTGGCTCCGTAAGATTTCGTTACACGATCGCCAGGATAATGGTCCGGCTCTCTGTTCCCGGACCACAGTCGCGGTGCTATTTACTCTATGTGACGTCAACATGGCAAAGTGCTGCCGATCACAATGTGGAAGCAGCAGCACAATGCAAAGCAGCGTGCATGGTTGCAGGGCAGCAGGCACAATTGCACAGCAGCAGGTCAAGACCGCCTGCTCCAACAGCGAAATGGAACCATCATGCCGATCCTGAACCGAGCCGCCGAAATGCAGGATGAGGTGGCCGGCTGGCGCCGCCATTTGCATCAGACGCCGGAGCTGAATTTCGACGTCTTCAAGACCGCCGCCTTCGTCACCGAGAAGCTGAAGGCTTTCGGCTGCGACGACATCGTGACGGGTTTGGGCAAGACCGGCGTCGTCGGCATCATCCGCGGCCGCCACGGCGAAGGCTCGACGATCGGCCTGCGCGCCGACATGGACGCCCTGCCGCTCAACGAGATCAGCGGCAAATCCTATGCCTCGACCGTCCCGGGCAAGATGCACGCTTGCGGTCATGACGGCCACACCGCGATGCTTTTGGGTGCCGCCAAATACCTCGCCGAAACACGCAATTTCGCCGGCTCCGTCGCGGTTATCTTCCAGCCGGCCGAAGAGGGCGGCGGCGGCGGCAACGAGATGGTCAAGGACGGCATGATGGAGCGCTTCGGCATCTCCAAGGTGTTCGGCATGCACAACATGCCGGGCCTGCCGGTCGGCCAGTTCGCCATCAGGCCGGGTCCGATCATGGCGGCGACCGCCGAATTCACCATCACCGTCAAGGGCCGGGGCGGCCACGCGGCGATGCCGCACGGCACCATCGATCCGATCGTCATCACCAGCCAGCTTGTCGGCGCATTGCAGACGATCGCCTCGCGCAGCACCGATCCGGTCGAGGCGGTGGTCGTCTCGGTGACGAAATTCCATGCCGGCGACGCCTATAACATCATTCCCGAGAGCGCCGAGATCGCCGGCACCGTACGCACGCTGAAGAAGGAGGTCGCCAAGAAGGCTGAAGAGCGCATCCGCGCGCTTTGCCAAGGCGTGGGCGCTGCCTTCGGCGCGACAATCGAGGTTGATTACAATGCCAACTACCCCGTCACCTTCAACCATCCGGAAGAGACGGTCTTTGCCAGCGACATCGCGGCCGACGTCGCCGGCGACAGCCATGTGCACCGCGCCATCCAGCCGGTGATGGGCGGCGAGGATTTCTCCTACATGCTGGAAGCGCGGCCGGGCGCCTTCATCTTCATCGGCAATGGCGATACCGCCGGCCTGCACAACCCGGCCTACGACTTCAACGACGAGGTCATCCCGCACGGCATGAGCTATTGGGTGAAGCTGGCGGAGACGGCGCTGGCGGCGTAGCCGTTCGGCATCGGCGGTGCGGCGACCGCCGCACCTCTGGGCGGCAAAATCGGGCAGGACATGTTCTGCTGGTCACTTCCGGCCGGACGACTTCCGGGCAAGGCCGAAGGCAATGCCCAGAGCAATACCTATACCAATGCCCGCAACAATGTTGTCCAACACGACGCCGATGGCCACGCCGATCACGACGCCGAGTGTGAGGTGTTTGGCATCCATTATGCCCGGTCATGTAGCGTGGAAGGGAAGAGCCGCAACCGCTACGGTCCGCTCTTCGGATCCTCGACCTCCAGCGCCTCCATAACCGGCGCCAGCTCATTGTCGTCGGCAGCCTGCGGCTCTTCGCCTGTCCTTGCCTTCTTCAGGGCTGCCTCGATCGCCTCCTGGATGTTGCCGAGCTCGTCTTCGCGAACCTCGTGGCCGTAGCCGGCAGCATCGGCATCCTGCTCGAATTGCTGCGCCAGGACGGCGACGCTCACCTCGCTCTCGGCCGGCAGATTGCCGACATTCTCCTGCAGCCAGGTTTCAAAGAACTCTTTTGTGGCGCTCATGCGGTGTCTCCTTCGGGACACTAAAGCGCGCCGGCATCCCGAAAGTTCCGCTATCTTAACCGTCTTTGCACCGCTCGCCATGTCGGCTACGCAGGAACCCGCCGCTTCAACCAATCGACCATTAGCGTGGTGACTTCGCCCGGCTTCTCCTGCTGTGACCAATGTCCACAGCCGGCGACCACATGTTTTTCGAGATCGGCGATGTGGGCGTCCATTCCATCCATCATCGCTGGAGATAACACGACGTCGTCCTCAGCGCCGATCATGAGCGAAGGCACTTTTATCGTCTGGTCGACATTCAAGCCGGCTCTCCAATTGCGGGACAAGTTGCGGTACCAGTTGATGCCCGGCGTGAAACCGGTGCGCCCGAAGCTCTCGGCATAGAAAGCAAGCTCGTCTGGCGTCAGGATCAGCTCGCCGGGCAGCGTCTTCGGCTCCGGCTGCGAGAGCGCCTGTAGGAATGTCATGTGTCGGGCCTGCGGCGGCAGCTTGGCGTATTGCGCGGCGGTGATAACACCCTTGCGCATATTGCTCCTGAACACCCGCGCCACGTCGTGCGCCATCAAACGGTCCGCGAGATCACCATCTTCGAACATCAGCACATACATGTCGGGATTGTAGACTTCGCGCATCTGCGCGATCGGGTCTTTTGCCGGGTTGGCCACGAACGGCTTGTCCGGGGCGGTCAGCCCCTTGGTGAGGCTCGGATGCAGCCACAGCATTTCATGGGGAATGAATGGCGTGTTGACACCGATGACGCCAGTGACCCGGCTTTGATGCAAAAGCGGCATCTGCCATGCGACCAGGCCGCCCCAGTCATGGCCCGCGAACACGGCCTTTTCGACGCCGAGAGCATCGAGGAGACCGACGAGATCGCCGGTCAGGTGGACCATGTCATAATCCTCGACCTTGGACGGCCGGTCGGTCAGACCATATCCGCGCTGGTCGGGAACAATGACGTGGTAGCCGGCGGCCGCGAGCGGCGCGATCTGGTGACGCCAGGAAAAGGCGAGTTCGGGAAAGCCGTGCAGCAAAACAACCGCCGGTCCCTTGCCGGCTTCATAAACAGCCATATCGATGCCGTTGGAGCGAACGTATCGGACCGGCGGCATGGCCGGCGACGCGCCAAAGACCGGCAGGCAAGGCGCAAGAAGACAGCCGGCGGTGCCGAGAAGCACCGCCCTGCGGGAAGGGTGATCATGGCAGAAGTTTCCTTAGCTGCTCGAATTCTGATCGAATGACGGCCGGGTAGGCCGAGACGTCTCGGCCGGCGCGGATCAGCACGAGAATGCCTTGGTAGAGAAGCAGAAGCCTGACGACGTGGAGATCGACCTGCCCTCCACCGATCTGGCGCTCCACGACCTGCCGGATGGCGGCTTCCAGCACGGCGAAGCCTTCCGCGAGACCTTCCGAGGCGACCGACGGTTGCGCACCGAACTCGACAGCAGCGTTCGTTAACAAACAGCCGAGGTCGCCGGATTCCGGGGCGGGCAGCAACAACGACAGGAACAACTGTTCCAAACCATCCAGATCGCTTGCTTCGCCGAAGTAGGTCTCGATACGGTGTCGGATGACGGCATCGATATAGTGGCCGAAGGCCGCCCGATAGAGACCTTCCTTGTCGCCAAAGGCATTGTAGATCGAGCCAGACGTCAGGCCGGTGGCATCGCTCAGATCCTTGATCGAAATTCCCGCGAAACCGGCCCGTCGAAACGCGTTCATCGCGTCACCCAGCACAGTGGCTTCGTCAAATAGTCGCGGTCTGGTCATGGAGCAACCCAATGTAAAATGATCATTCTAGAATGAGCATTTTACATCGCCAGTCAAGCGACTCTTTTTGCAAAGACAGCTCGATGGGCACACAGGCACGCCAACGATGCCAGGTTGCATCGCGATCTCCCGGAGCTTGGCCCCTCTGTGAGATTAAAAACCAGGCGGCGTTGGCGCCGCCTGGCCCGGCTGCTTACTGGCTGGCAGCAGTCGTCGGTTCGCACGACACGTTCGGGTTCATGTCGGCGAACGCGCCGGTCGGGTTGCCCTTCCAGGCCCAGACATGCAGCTCGTAAAACGGGCCGAGGCCATAGCGGTTGGGCGCGCTGTTGAAGTTGAACAGATGCCCATCGAGCGAGGCCGGGCCTTTCGAGGTGATGTATTCGACCGCGATCAGTTTTAGCGTGCCGTCGGCCATCGGCTCGTACATCACCGCTTCGGGCTTGGCGACATCGACCGCGTCGTCCTTGAGGTAGCCGGGATTGACGTAGTGGATGCCCATGGCGCCGCCGGTGATGCCGCTGGCGCAGGGGATCGGCGCATAGCCCTCGGCGGTCGCCGCCGCCACATTCTCGAAGCGGCTGTTGGCGGCGCGTACCTTGTCGGCCAGCGGATTGGGACCGGACGCGGGCGCTGCCTGATGCGCCTGCGCCAATGCAGTGCAGGCCGACAGCAGCGCCGCGGCAGCGAGGAATTTGTTGCGAAAGTTGATTGTCATAGTCATTCCATTCTTCTTGAAAAGCACAGCCCGGCCGGCCGCCGGAAGTAAGGAGGTCCGGCAGGTGGGCGCTGTGGCTGTTGTTGCTGGGAGATCCCTGTCCCGATGCGACGAATGCAGGGGAAGATCATCCCTTCGGCAGATACGGGATGGTTCCGGCCAGATCGGAGTTGTCGATCAACTGGAAACGGCTGTCGCTGCCGCCCTGACGGGCCGAAACGAAGGGTGCGTAGGCGGGATCGTCGGTGAAGGCGCGCGCCGCGGCCTCGGTCGGGAACGCCATCAAGGCAATCAGCGTCGTGTCGAGCGGCTTGCCTTCGAGCGTCTTCACATTGCCGCTGCGCGACAGATATCTGCCGCCGTGCTTGTGAACGAGGTCGTGGACCGACGCGGCATAGGCCGGCATCCACTTCGGGTCCCTCACCTTGATGTCTGCGATAACGTAAGCGGTCATGGGTCATGTCTCCTGGTCGTGCACAGGGGTATCCCGTGCAGCGGCAGAGGGGTCGCATGGCAAGGCCGGCGCCAGCCAGTCCGCGATCTGTACTGGTGCGGCGAATTCGAAATTCGCATTCACTTTGGAGCAACGCAGCGAGCGAATTTCGGATTCAAAAGCCACACCAGCAAGTGCTTGGATTTCCAGTGTGGTTTTGGATTTGAAGTTCCTAACGCTGATGCCACCCAGAAAGCAGGAACTTCAAATCCACCACACTTGGGCCGGTACAGTTTCTGTACTCGCCGCACCGCTGGGAAAGGCCTATGCTCCCGGCTGAGTTTGAGGGGAAGGCAACATCATGACCCAGGCCGGATACAAGCAGTTCTGCCCGTTATCGATGGCCGCGGAGGTGCTGTGCACCCGCTGGACCATGGTTCTGCTTCGCGAATTGGTGGCGGGCTCGACCCGTTTCAACGATCTGCGCCGCGGCGTCCCCAAAATGTCGCCGACCCTTCTGTCGCAACGGCTCAAGGAGCTCGAGCTGGCCGGGATCGTCGAGCGAAAGGAGGTGCGCGGCGAGAAAGGCATCTTCGAATACCGGATGACCGAGGCAGGCAGGGATCTGCGGTCCGTCGTCGAGGCGATGGGCTTTTGGGGGCAGAAATGGGTCGAGTCGCGGCTGTCGCTGAAGAACCTCGATCCGTCGCTGCTGATGTGGGACATGCGGCGCAATCTAAACGCGTCGCCGCTGCCCGACGGGCGCACGGTGATACAATTTCTGTACCAGGAGCTCCCCGCCTCCAAACGGTCGTGGTGGCTGATCGTCGAGAAGCACGGCGAGGTCGACCTCTGCTGGTACGATCCGGGGTTCGATGTCGATCTCTACGTCTCGACCGACCTGCACACCATGACCGAAATCTGGATGGGGCTGATCACCGTCGAGAAGGCCGGGCCGAAAGTCATTCTGACGGGCGATCAGGATATCGCCCGCAAAATGCAGACTTGGCTGGGCCTGAGCCCGTTCGCTGTCGAACCCAAGCGAGCAGCCTAGCTGCCTCTTGGCGAAACGATCCGAAGCGGTTATGTGTCGGGCGCGATGGTCCCGTAGCTCAGTAGGATAGAGCGGCAGATTCCTAATCTGTAGGTCACAGGTTCGATTCCTGTCGGGATCACCAAGTTTTTCAAGCGCTTAGCCAACAAGCCGCCGTACTTTTTGGTAAATTAGTACGGCAATTAGTACGGCGAATTTCGCATGAACTTCGGCTTCAGCTGCTCAATCCAACCGAGTTGTGGATTTCCATGATTCTGGAATTGAGTAGATTGTTGGGACGGGCGGCCACCGATGTCGCTTCAGGTGGCGATTTGAGGTGGGGTCTGTCGAGACGCAATGCCGCGCCTCGGCAGGCATTGATTTTACGATGTTTTTTCTAGTCTAGGAGCCCACAGCGATTTGTATCACAGTTTGTATCTCAGTCCGTATCGCACGAGGCTGACCTAGCCACCTGGTCAAATGGCACGTCTTACGAGGCCTGAGCCGTAATCAATGTTGTCGTGCCAGCGCTACATACGGTCCCTTGCACGACAGCCATGGAGCCGAGAGCGGACTGGCAGCTCATAGGTGTGGATCACGGAAAAGTTCGCATTCGACGATTAAGAGCTGGATGACTGCTACCGCCCCCCATTTCCGACATTGATGGATGGGACGCGCGTCCCATAAGCAGCCAACGTCAGTGCCGAGGCTGCAAGGTCAAAGGGTGGCTTTCAGTAGGCCGGCTGTGGCTGCCCTCGAAAAATGCGGTACTGCAAGAACGAAATTTGTTGCCGAGGACCTGATCTGCAGCGCCATACTCTCACAGGGTCCTCAGCTCCTCGTCGGCAATCGCGGCTTGGATCGATCGACAGATCTTTCAGCGAACCTACAAATTTGAAAGGGCGCTTACCGGCGCAACCTGATCGCCACGCTTCAGGAACGCGAGGTTGACCGTGCCGGTGGGGAACTGGCGGCGAAAAAGGCACTGCCGTTCCGAGCTGCCGCCGAGGGCGAAACCGTGACCGGCACCTTCACCGGGGCCGCGCAGCTATCCAGCGGCAAGTTCGCCATCGTCGAGAAGTCCCACGAGTTCACGCTTGTCCCGTGGCGGCCAGTCATCGACCGCCAGCTCGGCCGCGAGGTCAGTGGCATCGTGCAGGGCGGATCGGTGTCCTGGCAGTTGGGGCGGCAGCGGGGATTGGGGCTTTCGCCCTCAAACCCCTTGACCGACTTCACTGAGCACCCGTCGCAGCCATTGATGCCCTGGGTCGGCGTCGTGGCGCGCATGCCAAGTCTGCACCACTCGAAATGAAGGAATATCCAATGGCGGCGGAAAAAGTCGGAGCGGTAGCCGCCCTGCCAACGGTGCGAAGAGACGACGGGGTTCCGTTGCCACGAGCTCGGAGGCATCGACCAGCATCGGTGCCATCAAGAAGTGGCCGACCGTCACGACGACATTCCTCTTCAATCCTTTCTCGGTGAGCACAGCATCGACATAGCCGCTCGGATTGCCCTTCATCGAAACCTGAAGATGGCGCAGCGAGAGATAGCGGTCGAGGTCGAGACTATCGGCCAGATCGGTGTGATCGCCGCGGCCAGCGCAGATGAAGTCCTCTTCGTATAGCAGTTCTTCTCGCATATGGGTCGGCGGCTGGGGGAAGTTGCCGGCGATGAGTTCGACTGCGCCGTCGTCCAGCATCGGCAAACCGACGCTGCGGCTCGTGTTGCGGACCACCAGAGAAACGCCTGGTGCTTCGCGGCCGAGCCGTGCAGTCAGACGCGGTAGCAGCACGAAAGCGGCATAATCGGAGAGACCGACCACGAATTGCCGAGTGCTTTCGGTCGGATCGAACGAGCGCCCGCCGAGCAGGACGCCTTCAACCTGTTCGAGGATCGACCGAACACTCGGCGCAATGTCCTGCGCCAGTGGCGTCGGCGTCATGCCGCGCGGGGATCGGACAAACAGCGGGTCTCCGAACAGAGCCCGAAGGCGATTGAGCGAATGGCTGACCGCCGGCTGGGTCAGCCCAATCCGCTCGGCCGCGCGCGTGGCGTGCCCTTCGGCAACGAGGGCGTCGAAGACGACCAGCAGATTGAGATCGACGTTAGCGATATGAATCTTCTTCATCACGGCGATGCTAATAATGAATTGAATTTATCGCAATCGCCGATGCAAGGTCTGACCTGAAATAAAGCGGGGGCGGGCAGAGTTAGAGAACATGAGTGTCAGGTCCCACCACCGCAGCAACGGGAAGAGTAAGTTCTCGCCGACGCTTTATTGAGGCTGCCTTCATCGCAGCAAGTTCTTTCGCCATCAGTCGGAGCGGGCAAGCCATGGCCTCGGAAACTCATGAGGATCGATTTTCACGCGGCCTGGAGACGCTCCGCCGGATCGGCGGGGAGAATTTCGATGGACCGATCAATGCTCTGGCGGAGACCTCCGCCGATTTGTCGCGCTTCACCGTCGAATATCCCTATGGCGATGTGTTGTCCCGCCCGGGGCTGGATCTCCCGCTAAGGCAGCTCTGCACCGTCTCGATGCTGCTGGCCGACGGAAGCGCCCAGCCGCAATTGAAGTTTCATATCGCCGGCTTTCTCAATGCCGGCGGCACCCCCGAAGCGATCGTCGAACTGCTCTTCGTCTCGGTCGCGGTCCTGGGCTTCCCTGCAACCGTCAATGCCGTCGGCATCGTCCGGTCGGTATTCGCCGAACGCGAGCTGGCATTTCAGCCCATCAAGCCCGCGACGGGTTACGGAGCGGGACGCGGATGGGCCGGACGCGAGATGCTGGAGCGGCTCGTAGCGGGCGACGCGCAGGGCTATTTTGACCGCTTCGCCGGCATCGCGCCCGACCTCGCGCAGCTTTCGATCGATTTCGGGTTCGGGGAGGCGCTGGCTCGGGACGGCCTCGATCACAAGGCCAAGCTGCTCGCGATCACGATTTGGCTTTCCCGGTCCCGATCGACATAGGTCCGCGACCTTCGACTGACCATGAAGCATCGAATTTTCGACAGCGAATGTATAGCGCTTATCCGGCGCGCATGTCGCTCTGTTCGAGCCTTTGAACACCGGCGCTGACCACGGATGTGCTGGCAGCATTGGGATCTTTCCGGTTCGGATGGAAAAGATGCAGGAGGGGGCGTCGGCGTGCTCCTGCGGAAAGCCGCACCCCCTCATGCAAACGCAGCCTCCCCGCGTGGGGAGCGCTTGCCTGCGCTACGGCGGCGGCTTTCCATGCGAGCCGCTTCAAAAATGATGCTGCGAAACGGCTCCGGCTTTATCCGACGAACGCCTCACGCATCCGAGCGAACATGCCTGGCTGTCTCCCGGCAATCGCCGCACGGATGTGACGGGCGGCCGTTACGGCGCTCACCGTCGCGCCGAAATGACAATAGCAGATGATCTCATGCAATTGCCTGTCGGTCAGTTCGAAGAACCGCTTCGCTTCGCCGTAGTTGTCGTTTTCCAACCCGGCGGCGCGGAGGACAGGATCCTCGAAAGCGACTGAGATCGGCGAGCCGTCGCCGCGCATGGCCCCGCGTGATCTAACCGGCTGATACTCGGTCTGGTGTAGCGTCGAGAGTCGCCGGTCAGGGTTCCGTTCAAGGAGCTCCGCCCAGCGTTCAAGACGCTCGCTGCGCGACATGGCCTGGCGCGGGTAGGCCTGATCGATCTCGGCGACGATCTGCAGTTGCTCGATCGTCTGGTATTTCATTTTGGCCTCCTATTCGGACGATAGTTGGTCCACCCATATCCTTCTTATGCCTGCAGCCAGCGTGACTCCAACCGATCGTGAAGTCCAATCACGATGATGCTGGGAGGGCTTCCCCCCACGAAAATGCGGAGGCTTCGCAAAGATCGGCCATTAATTTGGCGAACGCGGTCAAATGCGCGGCTGTTCGACGATGTCGGTCTGGAGTCCGTGCCGATCGAGGTGATCGACGGGCAGAGTCTGTGCTGGAGTAGCCCGGCTCCATCGCTGGCCGGGCAGCGGGATCAAGCGAGTGGCAGTTTAGCTTCGAAACCGCCGAAGGCCGGGCTGATGCGAGTTCTCCGCCCGGTCGTTGGGCCCCCCTCATTAGACCGTTTCGAGACGGCTGAACCGAACTGGGATGAGTTTGCGAGTCTTCAGTTGCCCTGCCGCATCCTTGTCGATGACGGTCAGCAACTGCGCTTCTCCAGGTCCCACGGGCAGAACCAGGCGTCCCCCCGGCTTGAGCTGCTCAATCAAAGCCGGCGGCGCCCGCCCAGCCGCCACGGTGACCAGGATCTTGTCGAATGGGGCGTGCTCAGGCCAGCCGCGAGACCCGTCTCCGACACGAATGCCGACATTGGAGAAGCCGAGACCCCGCAGGAGAGCCTCGGCATGGCTTGCGAATTCCTCGATGATTTCGACGCTCCAAACTTGCCCGGCAAGGTCCGCGAGGATTGCGGTTTGGTAGCCTAGGCCGGTGCCGATCTCGAGCACTACCTCGTGCGGTTGCGGCGCAAGGAGATCGGTCATGAGAGCAACGATGAAGGGCTGCGAGACGGTTTTATCAAAGCCGATCGGCAGCGGCATGTCTTGGTAGGCATAAGGCGCAACTGATGCTGGCACGAAGAGATGCCGCGGTATCCGCCTCATCGCCGCCAATACCCGCTCATCGAGCGCCGCCTTGCCAAGTTCTTCGCTTGCAAGATCGGTGTGAATTGCAATCATCTCGACCATGTGCCTGCGTAGAACCGCGAGATGCTCTTCGTTCATCGGCTTCATGACGGGGGGGCGCTCCTCAACCAGTCTGCTGCCTGATAGCCTTATACCCTGTTCGTCTTGTCACAGTAACCATGTCGTCGAGAACGCGGCTTCGGTTGGGGCGGGTTGTACCGCCCTGCTATTTCATCGCCGTCCTTGGTGCTCTCCCGTTCCTCGCACCGGGGTGGAACGGCGTACGCATCAGAAGCTCGCCAGCCAGGCGACAACATCGATAAGCGGATCGCCAGCCAGTTGAGCACCAATAGGCCGAAGGCCAAAACGACGCCGAACCCTGCGCTGTCGTTCACCGGCTCCATCCCGTGCTGATCGTGCGTGATCTGGCGATTGACGATGGCCGAACCTGGGCGAGCCAGCAGCGCGATTCGCGCTGCAGGCCGGCCATACGATAATCAGCGTTAGCCCGCGTGGCGCTGCTGAGAAGAACCGGAATTTCGTGATGGCTTGCCGCCGCCATTGGGGCGGCACTGGGGGACTGGCTGTCCTTCTGGATCGGCAAACGGCTTGGAAAGCGGGTTTCGCACTATTGGCCCCTCTCCTGTTCTTCGAGCGGTGGGGGGTCGCCGGCGCTTCTTCGGTCCCTTGCGTGCATCCGTACCCATGGTGGCGGGCATCTGCGCGATGCCCGCTCTGACGTTTCAGTTTGCCAATATCGCTTCGGCTCGCCGGAGTTCGTAGCCGACGTTGCACGGTTTTTCGACGTCACGAGAGGACACGTCTTGCTCGCCGGTCCCAAGACGATCGCGAGCGTTCCGGATTTTGCTCGCGCGGATCGGGAACTTGTCGTCGTTCGCTCCAGTATGGATCCCGAGGACACGCTCAAGCGCTTTGCCGGCCGTGTCGTCTTCATCGGCGGCGGTCCACCGGTCTGGGACGCCTACGCGCGCTTCGTCAGCCACTGGGATGTCACGCGGCTGCCCTATGACGGGCCGGCGGACCGCTGGTTCGATGCAAGATGGCTTACGGGGGGGTGGCGAAGTTGCCAGAAATCACCGCGACCAATGAAGGCTCGGCTCGTATCGATCTGGGATTATTTAGACCACCTCGCGACCCAAGTTCTAGACCGCATTTTATGCAACTTTACATCGAACACAGAACCGACAGCGGTGCAGCTTGCAATTATTTCGCCGAACGGCGTCACACGGTGATGGTCGTGCAGCACCAGCCCGCGCACAAAACGATCGCGGACTCCTTCCTGCAACTGGCGCAATCCCCGAAAGTCCTGCGGAACCGTTTGCGGAGGCCTTCACCTCGATACCGACGACCCGACCGCGTCGATCCTCGATCACGACGCCGACCTCGTCCTGATCCTTGGTCCGGTAGTGTGAGAAAGACACCCGTCGCTCTGACCACCATGCGAGCTTCAGGAATTCCGACACCACGAACCTCTCGAGCAAAGCACCGAACCGCGATCGGTCCCACGTTCTTCGTCTACGGCCGCTCACAGATTGTCGACAATCTGAGAAAGTTTTGTTGACAGGTGATTGATTTGAGCTTTCACTCACAAAAATCCGCGTATCGGTCGGGTTCTGTCGCAACAATGCGCGGCCTCCAAAGGGGAAAGAACAATGATCAACAGACGTTCAATAATCACATCCGCGGCGCGCGGCGCCGTCTCCGCGCTGGCAATCATGGCCGGCGGCACAATAGCGGTGCACGCCGCCAACAAGGAACTCAAGATCGGCTTTGTCGGCGTGACGAGTGGCGCGGCCGCTGCGTGGGGCACATCCAACGTCCGCTCGATGCAGACGCGCGCCGCCTGGATCAACGAAACCGGCGGTGTGAAGATTGGTGACGAGACCTATGACGTCAAAATCGTCACCTTCGACGACCAGAAGGACCCGAAGCGGGCGATCGCCGGCATGGAGAAGATGGCCCAGGAGGGCATCCACTATGTCGTCGGTCCGAATGTCGACGACGGCGCGGCGGCGGTGCGTCCCGTGGCAGAATCCAAGGGCATCATCTATTTTCCCTACGCATTCCCGAAGGAACTCTACACCCCGCCGGCATCCAACGCCGTGCTCGGCATGATCGCCAACTACCAGTCGGCTCCGGCGATCTACAAATATCTCATGGAAAACAGGGGCGTGAAAAAAGTTGCCTTTGTCGCCGCCAACGAATCCGATCCGCTGAGCCAGCGGGATGGCGGTGTTGCCGCGGCAAAGGCGCTCGGGCTCGAGGTTGTGGCTGCCACGGATGTCTACCAAAACGATACCCGCGATTTCACGCCGGTACTGACGCCGATCGTTTTGCAAAAACCGGACCTGCTGGTGCTTTCGGGCGTCGCGCCGGGCAATGCGCCGCTGCTGATCCGCGCCGCGCGCGAGCTCGGCTACGAAGGCCTGATCTCCACCGAAACGGCGCAGGATGCCAAGGTGTTGGAAGAGGGCGCGGGCGAGTTGGCCAACGGCTTCATCTCGGTCGGCGGCGCATCGACGCCCGAAATCGCGTCCGACACGATGAAGGAGTTCGTCGAACGCTATACGAAAATGTTCGGCGAATACAATGACGAGTCCAACACCAAGGTCTACGCGCTCGAATACATCATCGAGACGCTGAAGGCGAACCCGGCCGCGATCGACAATGTCGAGGAGTTCAAGAAGACGATCGACACTTTCTCGGCGCCCAATCCCTATCTGAAGGACGATGCCAAGCTGACCTATGTCGGAATGACGTCGTTTGGCCAGAAGCGCCAGCTTTCGGTCCCGATGGTGGTCACGGAATACCGCGACGGCAAGTTCGAGACGCTCTTCGTCGCTCAAGTCGATTGACGCAACTGCACTGAAGCGGATTGCCGCAGAGACTCGAGCATTCGTCTTCAGCCTCTGAACGGCCGGAACCATCCTGATGGAACAAGTCATCGCCAACGGGCTTTATCTTGGCGCGCAATACGCCTTGATCGCGCTCGGTCTGACCCTGATCTTCGCGCTAATGAACGTGCTTAACTTTGCCCATGGGCAGATGTACGTTCTCGGCGGCTTCGTCACCTACACCGTCTATGGCCAGCTCGGCATGCCTTTCGTCGTCGCGCTCGTCGCGTCCGGGGTCACGCTGCTGGTCATTGGAGCGCTTGTCGAGAAATTCCTTTTCAGGACGGTGATTAAGCGAAGCGTGCGGGAGGAAAGTACGATGCTTCTCGCGGCGGCGGTCGCATTCTTCCTCGACGCCGTGATCCTCCTCCTGTTCGGCGAAAAGCAGCGCGGCGTGCCGAAGATCGTCAAAGGCGTCTTCGTCTCCGACAGCCTCATAATGCCTTACGACCGGCTGCTGGTCGGCGCACTCGCCATACTGTTCATCGCCTCCTTCGTGCTTTTCATGCAGTACAGCAAGCCGGGACGTGCCATGCGGGCGCTGGCGCAGGACCGGGTCGCGGCGCAGCTGATGGGCGTCGAGGTCGACCGCTATTCGATGATCGGCTTTGCGCTCGGCGCCATGCTTGCCGGCATAGTCGGGGGGCTGCTGGTCGCCATCACCGGCGTCAATTCGGGCATCGGCGGGCCGATCTCGATCAAGGCGTTCTTGATGGTGATGATCGGCGGGGCCGGCGTGGTCAGCGGAGCGATCGCCGGCGGCTTCATCCTCGGCATGATGGAATCGGTCGGCCTGACGGTGCTACGCCAATATGGCGACGTCACTTATCTCGTCATCTTCGCCGCGCTGATGGTGTTCCTGAGCATCCGCCCGAACGGGCTCATGGGCAAGCCGTGGGGATGATGGACATGAAGCGTACACGCAACATCCTCGTCGTCGCTGTCTTCCTGCTGGTCGTACTCGTCGGCGTGCCCTGGCTGATTGAGGCGACCGGTCGGCTCGACCTCTACTACACGCTGACCTCGGTCGCGCTGCTCAGCATCGCCAGCGCCGGGGTGTGGGTGACTTTCTACATCGGCCGCATAAATATCGGCCAGGGCGCCTTCGCGCTTATGGGCGGCTATGTTTCGGCCATTCTTGTCGTCCAGTACGGTGTGTCGTTCTGGCTGACACTGCCGCTGGCTGGGCTATTCTGCGCCGCTGCAAGCGTGCTGATCGGACTGCCCATCCTCAGACTTCGCGGCGTTTATTTCGCCATGGTCACGCTGGTTTTGACCGAAGTGGCGCGGCTGCTCGCGCTGGCGCTGCCGATCACCAACGGAGCCAAGGGCATGGTCAGCATTCCGCTCCCCGGCGGCATCTCGATCTTCGGGCTGACCATCCTTCCAGATTTCGCGGCGCTCCCCAATCCGCGTCCCGCCTTCTATCTGGTGTCGGTTGTGCTGATGGTGCTGTGCTTTGCGGCGCTCTACCGCCTAATCCATTCGCGCATTGGCAAACTCTGCCAGTCGTTGCAGCAGAACGAGGAACTGGCCTCCTCGATCGGCGTCAACATCGCCTATCTGCGCGTTATCGCCTACGCCATCTCCTCATTCCTCGGCGGTCTCGGCGGTGCGATGTTCGTCGCCATCTCGCAGTCGATCTATCCGTCGAGCTTCACCGTCACCGACTCGGTGAACTTCATGCTGAACTGCTTCCTCGGCGGGCTCGGCCACGTCTTCGGGCCGATGATCGGCACCTTCGTGCTCTATTTCGGCTGGGATTTCCTGTTCGAGACCGGCGAGTTCCAGTTGCTGATCTTCTCTTCGGTGCTGATCGCGCTGATGCTGTTCCTTCCCAACGGCCTGCTCAGCCTCAGGCTGTTCGGCAAGAAGCAGGGCTAGGACCATGACTGAGCTTCTCCAGATCAAGGCAGTGACCAAACGCTTCGGCGGGTTGGTCGCGGTCAACAATGTTTCCTTCGCGGTCCGCGAACGCGAAATCCTCTCCGTCATCGGCCCCAACGGCGCCGGCAAGTCGACGCTGTTCAAGTTGATTTCCTCTTTCCTCAATCCGACCTCGGGCGAAGTGCTATTCCGGGGAGAGCGGATTTCAGGCCTGGCGCCGCATATCGTCGCCCGGAAGGGCGTGGTGCGCACGTTCCAGGAGACGACGATCTTCAAGGGCATGACGGTGCGCGACAATGTCATCATCGCGCATCACCTGCGTTCCAATGCCAGCCTTGCCGGCTTCTATCTCGGCACGAACACCGCACGGCGCGACGAGGATGAATTCGGCCGCTCGGCCGACGAGATCATCGACTTCCTCGATCTCGGCACGCAACGGCATGAGATCGCCAGCACGCTGCCGCACGGCCATCTGCGCGCGCTCGGGATTGCCATCGGGCTCGCTACCAACCCGACCGTGCTTCTGCTCGACGAGCCCTTCGCCGGCATGAACCATGACGAAACCGTGCGCGCGGTGGAGATGGTGCGCGGCGTGCGGAAGCGCGGCGTGACTGTCCTGCTGGTCGAGCACGATATGCCCGCCGTCATGAACATTTCCGACCGCATCGTCGTCCTGAACTTCGGTGTGAAAATCGCCGAGGGAACGCCGAAGGAAATCCAGGAGAACGAAAAGGTCATCGAGGCCTATCTCGGCGTCGAAGATGAGACGATCGGATTTTAGCCATGAGCGAACTGCTGAAAGTCTCCGACATCGAACTCTACTACGACCATGTCTATGCACTGAAGGGCGTGTCGCTCAACGTCAACGAGGGCGAGACCGTCGCGCTGATCGGCGCGAACGGCGCGGGCAAATCCTCGATCCTGCGCGCCATCACCGGCCTGAAGAAAGTCCGCAGCGGCGAGATTCATTTCCGGGGCCACCGCATCGACGGAACGCGCCCGGACGAGCTGGTCAGGATGGGCATCGCCATGGTGCCGGAGGGTCGGCGCGTCTTTTCCTACATGACGGTGCGCGACAATCTGATGATGGGCGCCTTCACCCGCACCGACAAGGCCGAAATCGCCAGGACGCTGGACATGGTGCTCGCGCGCTTTCCGCGCCTGAAGGAACGCTATTCCCAGACGGCGGGCACGATGAGCGGCGGCGAACAGCAGATGCTGGTGATCGGGCGGGCGCTGATGGCCAAACCGAAGCTTCTGCTGCTCGATGAACCCTCGCTCGGCGTCGCGCCGAAGCTCGTCCAGGACATCGCCCGCTCCATCGTGGCGATCAATCGCGACGAAAAGGTCAGCGTTCTCTTGGTCGAGCAGAATTCGCGCATGGCGCTGCGCATCTCGCAGCGCGCCTACGCACTGACGACCGGAAAGATCGCGCTGGCCGGACATTCGGCTGAGCTGCTTGGCGACGACCGGGTCAAGAAACTCTATCTCGGCGGCGAAATATGAAAGCGCAAATGGACATACTCGTCGTCAATCCCAACACCACTGCGTCCATGACCGAAAAGATCAGCGAGGCGGCGCGCGGCGCGGCTTCGGCCGGCACCAGGATCATCGCCGTCAATCCGAAGGACGGGCCGCCGAGCGTCGAAGGCTATTTCGACGAGGTCTTCGCCATCCCGGGAATGATCGGCGAGATCCAGAGATATCCGGCGGCGAGCGCCTGCGTCATCGCCTGCTTCGACGACACCGGCCTCGACGCAGTACGCTGCGTCGGCGAGATGCCGGTGGTCGGCATCGGCGAAGCGGCGTTTCACATGGCAAGCCTAATTGCCGGCAAGTTCAGCGTGGTGACGACGCTGTCGCGTTCGGTGCCGGCGATCGAGCACAATCTGGTGCGCTACGGCCTCGCCAGCCGCTGCGCTAGGGTGCGGGCAAGCGACGTTCCCGTTCTGGAGCTCGAAGTGCCCGGCTCCAACGCCCGCCATCGAATTTCGGAGGAGATCGAGCGCGCCATCCGCGACGACCGGGCCGAAGCGATTGTGCTGGGATGCGCCGGCATGGCCGACCTCGCCGCCGCGCTCAGCCGCGAACATGGCCTTCCTGTGCTCGACGGCGTCGCCTGCGCGGTACAACTCTGCGAGAGCCTCGTCAGCCTTGGCCTGTCGACCTCGAAGCGCGGCGGCTACCAGGTTCCACTCGAAAAGTCCTTCGCCGGAATCTTTGCGTCCTTTTCGCCCTCCGGCCGTGTATCCTGATGCGTGCAAAATTGTTGACACTCCCACACAGGATGTTCGATGTCCGGCCGGAAACGCGGTGTTCGCGCCGCTATGCGATCCGGCCGCCGGGACAATGAGACGATGGACCTGCTTGGACCAAAGACACGGGATGGCGACAAGCCGACGATGCGCTGGTTTCCGGTCTATGCCGGCCTGCGCGACGCCATCGTCAGCCACCGCCTCGCACCGGGCACAAAGCTGCCCGAGGACGAGCTCGCCTCGATCTATTCGGTGAGCCGCGCGGTGATACGCGCGGCGCTGCAGGCGCTGTCGCATGACCGCTTGGCTCGGCTCGAGCCGAACCGCGGCGCGTTCGTCGCCCAGCCGACCAAGCAGGAAGCGCGCGAGGTGTTCGAAGCGCGAGCGCTGATCGAGCCCAAGGTCGCGGCGCTTGCCGCCGAAGTGGCAAAGCCGGCCGAGATCGCGCAACTGCGGCTTCATCTCGAAAAAGAGCACGAGGCCCTGCATGCCGGCCGCGACAGCGACGCCATAATGCTGTCGGCAAAATTCCATGTCGGCATCGCTGAAATCGCCGGCCATTCGATCCTGACCGGCTTCGTCAAGGACCTGTTGTCGCGGTCGTCGCTGATCATCGCGCTCTACTGGCGCCGCCGCGACACCACCTGCGAAAGCCACGCCCATCACGCCCTCGTTGATTCCATCGAAAAGCACGACGCAAAAAACGCGTCCGACCTGATGCAAAGTCATCTCATCGACCTTCTGTCGGGCCTTGATCTGTCGCTTGGCGAGAAGAAGCCCGAGAGCCTGTCGGACATCTTGCGCTGATCTCCGCTGTCAAACTCTTCGCCGGAGTTCGCCTATGTCCGCACGTGCTGGGCGTGATCGAAGCAATGCATAGCATGCATCGATCCATGAGGACTGCTTCTTCGTTCCTGCCGTCATAACAGTAGCGCTCGTTGAGTCCGCGGCGCTGCCCTCCAGCTTCGGCTACTCCTGCTGCCGCACAACGGACGGGCAATGCGCCGATCAGAGCTTGAGGCACGCAGTCGCAGCAAGGATTGGCAAACTGCCGGTTTTTCTTACGGCCTTTAGATACGACCTGATGCGATCGGTCGATGGCCCTCGCGAGAGGCCAGTTCCAGACTGTCTGTTTATGCGACTTTGGAAGCACAAAAGGGGAACATCTGGCGGCTTATGTGTTTTCGACGTCAACAGCCTCTGGCGGTCAGATCGGCGATCGACCGGCATTGTGAATGCCTGGAAGGGGCCGGAACCGGACTGTCAGCTTTCAAGATGACTGGACAAGATAGCCGGCCCTTGCGTCCAGCCTCGTCTGACCGCTGTGCGCCAGAAGCGACCTTTCGGACCACCGGGGCTAATGGACGACCTCCTGGCTTTGGCCGGGCGGGCTCGTCAGGGCGCCGCGATAGGTGTACAATTTTAGCCATGTTGGGTCCGGGGCCGGATGATGATCGTCCCTCCATTGAACCGGAAACTGCTGGCGATCCTTGCAGCGGATATGGTCGGCTATTCAACGGCGATCGAAATTGACGAAGCTGGCACCATCGGACGCCTGAGAGCTATCCGGGCCGACGTAACCGATACGGCGATCGCTCTGCACCAGGGTCGAATTGTCAAACTATTAGGAGATGGCGCACTTGTCGTCTTCGACAGCGTGGTCGATGCGGTAATCTGCGCAGCCGAAATTCAAAAAGCTGTGGCCGTTCGCAATGGTGGACTGCCGGAGCATGAGCGGATTGTGTTCCGCATCGGGATAAATCTTGGCGATGTGGCGCTCGTGGATGGCGATGTGTATGGCGACGGCGTCAATATCGCCGCTCGGTTGCAGCAACTCGCTGACCCGGGCGGCGTGATCGTATCGGGCACGGCCTTTGACCATCTGCAGGGCAAGCTTGATTGGCCCCTCGATTTCGCTGGCGAGCAGCAAGTCAAGAATATCAATCGCCCCGTGCGGATGTACCGGCTGAGGCTCGATGGCAAGCCGGCGCGCCGCCCGCTTCTCGGAATGATGCCGCGCTGGGCCAGGACGGCTGCGGCGGCCATCGTGGTGCTGGCTCTGGCGGGTGGAGGGACATGGTGGGTCTTTCAGCCTGCGCCACTGGGGGCCAAGCCGTCGATCGCGGTGCTGCCCTTCAATAATTATGGCGGCGACGAGGCCACCGGGCGTTTGGCCGATGGCCTCACCGAAGACATCATCACCGATCTCGCGCAGTTTCCCGAACTCGACGTCGTGGCACGCAATTCGACGCAAGCGTACAAAGGCAAGTCGCTGGATGTCCGCCAGGTCGCGAGTGCGCTCGACGTCGGCTATGTGCTGGAAGGCTCGATCCAGCGCCTGGGCGGTCGGCTGCGGATCACCGCGCAGCTGATCGATGCAAAAACCGGCAACCATCTGTGGTCGGAGCGATGGGACCGGCCTGCTGAAGACGTATTCGCCGTTCAAACCGAGATCGCCGAGCAGGTCACCAACCGCCTCGGCAACGGCGTGGGGCTGATTCAAGGCGCGGGGCGGGCTGCAGCGAAGCGTAAACGGCCGGACAACTTGACTGTCTATGATTACTACCTGCTCGGAACCGAAAGGATTGAAAAGATTACCGTAGCGGATGAGGAGGAGGCCATCAGGCTGCTCAACCTCGCTGTCGAGCTGGACCCGGGGTTCGCCCGCGCCTGGGTGGAACTTTATCATGCTCATAACATATTGGCTGGCTTCGGTATCAATCCCGAGAGCGAGATCAAGGCGGCTGCCGATGTAGCCGAACGCGCGGTGCGGCTCGATCCGAGCGACGCCGAGGCGCACGCCGTTTTTGGCATGAGCCTCAAAGACAAGGGCGACAACGCCCGCGCCAAGGTCGAGCTGGACACGGCCCTCCGCCTCGCTCCGGGTTCCGCCGAAATCCTGACATTCTATTCCGGCTTTGCGGCAGGCTTCGACGAACCCGAACGCGGCGCTCAGTTGGTCGACCAAGTTATACGGCTCGACCCGAATTACCCGATGTGGGCAACTGCTTTCTACTCCACTGCCTATTTTATGGCTGGTCGCTATGAGGACGCCTTGAAGATGCTGGAGCGCAAGACGCCCGATAACTACGGCAAAGGGGGTTGGGTGGTGCGTAGCAGCTCCTTTGCGGCTCTGGGTCGAATCGATGAGGCGAATGCTTCGGTCCGGGAAACCCTCAAACGGTATCCGGACCTGACCGTCGAGGGCATGGTCAATGAATTCAGCTTGAGCAAGACGGAGCGCGGTCGTTTCATCGAGACAATGCCGCTAGCCGGCTTCCCGGCGTGCGCCAAGACCGGGTCGCTGGCAAAACTCGCCAAACCTGTGCGGCTGCCGGAATGCGAGGCGGGGGAGGCGCAGCCTCTCGGGCAGCCATAGAACAAGCTCGGCGCAAAAGGGAGACGTGAGCCGCGAATCACCCCGGCACTGGCGGGCGCTGTCGCCGAAGGTTGGAGGCGATGACACATATGGTTGTGACGCCGCGCGAGGCTCCCGCTAGCGAACGAAGAACTCAGGGTCAAACGCTCAAGTGAGTATCCCTACGGTGGAAGCCGGCTGAGCAAGTGATTTTCTGAGCAGTGGCGATTATGTCAGGAATGGGCCGACAGCGGATCGGCAGCTTCGAGCCCGTGGATATCGAAAGCGGACATTCACGTCGATGTGGGCATGATCATCATCTGACCCTGAACAGACTGGGAGCGAGGTGCCAAAAGCTTCAACGCCGAAGAGCGATTTAGGTCAAATCAGACGATCCTCATTACGACATCGATGTTGCCCCGTGTCGCTTTGGAGTAAGGACAAATCTCGTGCGCTTCATCCACCAGAATTTGTACCACATCGCGCTCCAGACTCGGCACGGCAATATCCAGTTGGACGCTAAGAAAGTGGCCGTTTTCTCCGTAGTTCAGATTCACCTCGGCCTCGATGCTCATCCCTGCAGGCAGCGCGATTTTTCGTTCGTGGGCCGCAGATGCGATTGCGCTTGCGAAGCTGGCCGACCAGCCGGCCGCGAGCAACTGCTCCGGATTGGTGCCGATGCGCGCCGATCCAGGCGTCGATAGCCAGATGTCCAGAAGACCGTCGGAACTGCGCGAGGCGCCATTTTCGCGACTGCCCGTGGTTGCGGTCCTGGCCGTATAGACAACCCTTGTGATGTGGCTCATGGGCATTCTTTGCTGGTAGCGGTAACCGCCGCTTCGGCGGTTGCCGCGAACTCGATCAGGCGTCGACTTCGACAACGGCATCGGCAAAGGCCTGCGGCGCTTCCTGGGGCAGGTTGTGCCCGATGCCGCCGGTGACGACCCGATGCGCGTATCTGCCCGGGAACATCGTGGCGTATACGCTGGCGTCCGGATGCGGCGCGCCATTGGCGTCGCCTTCGAGGGTGATCGTCGGCACGCCGATGACCGGTGCCTGCGCGAGTCGCTCCTCGAACGCGTCGTATTGCTGCTCGCCGGCGGCGAGTCCGAGCCGCCAGCGATAATTGTGGACCACAATGGCCACGTGATCGGGATTGTCGAAGGCTGCGGCGCTGCGCTCGAATGTGGCATCGTCGAAATTCCACCGCGGCGACGCGAGTTGCCAGATCAGCCTGGTGAAATCTCGTGTGTATTTCTCGTAGCCGGCGCGGCCGCGATCGGTGGCGAAGTAATATTGATACCACCATTGCAGCTCGGCCTTGGGTGGCAGCGGCAGCTTGCCGGCTTGCTGGTTGCCGATGAGGTAGCCGCTCACCGAGACCATCGCCTTGCAGCGTTCAGGCCATAGTGCGGCAATGATGTTCGCGGTGCGCGCGCCCCAGTCGCAGCCGCCAATCGTCGCCTTTTCGATGCCCAGTGCGTCCATCAGGGCGACAATGTCCGCGGCAATCGCTGACTGCTGACCGTTGCGCATCGTGTCGTCCAACAGGAATCGGGTCGTGCCGTATCCGCGCAGGTAGGGAACAATCACGCGGTGGCCTTTCGCTGCCAGCAGAGGAGCGACATCGGCATAGGTGTGGATGTCATACGGCCAGCCATGTAGCAGGATGACGGGCGGGCCGTCGGTCCGTCCAAGTTCCGCATAGCCGACGCTCAGCACGCCGGCCTCGATCCGCTTCAAGGGCCCAAAGGACGCCGCAGGCTCTCCAGTCGTCTGTTGCGCTTGTGCCGGGCCGATCAGGCCGAACTGAGTGGCGGCGACAGCCATCGCGGCGGCGCCAAAGAACCGACGGCGATCTTGGTCGATTTCATCGGGGATATTGAGCGAATGCATTTGGGAACCTCTATCCTTGCGCGGGCGATCAGCCGAACGTGAATGCAAAGACCTCCACGCCTGAGTCGAGAAACTCGATCTCGAACTGGCGATCGACGATGGGTTTCGATTGTCGGATCAGTTGGTACAGGCGCTGCTCTGTCACTGCGCCTTCGCCCATTTCATTGACGTCGATGCCGTGAGCCGTGCCTGGCGGCTGCCCGTCGATCAGCACGCGAAATCTCACAGACGTTCCCGGCGCTGCCGGACCCATGACCAGATGAAGGTCGCGCGCGTGAAAACGGTACGCGATGCGGGCATCGGACTTGTTCAGTACGGCGGTTTCTTTCCTTACCGTCCAACTGCCAGACAGCCCCCACTCATTCAGGCCTAGTCGCGCCGGCACGTCGTAGATGTGCGGCGCGTCCAAGACCGCTTCACCGCCGGAGGCAGAATTCTGGGTGCGTTCGTAGCCGAGATAATTTTCCGGAGACTTGAGGGTCTCCCAATCGGCCGCGGCCTCGATGCCGCGGGCATCCACCGACACAGGCTCACGGTCGAATCCGCCGGCGCCAGCCTCAGTCAGCAATTCCTGGATGACCATTTCCGACTGTTGGTATGAGCCCTCGCCAAAGTGGTGATACCGGACGCGTCCCCGCGAATCGACGAAATAGAGTGCCGGCCAGTACTGGTTGCTGAAAGCCCGCCATATGAGATGGTCGTTGTCGACGGCGATCGGGTAATCGATCCCCAGGTCTTTCACCGCCCGGTGCACGTTGTTCAGGTCTTTTTCGAACGAGAACTCCGGCGCGTGGATTCCGATCACCACCAAACCATGCTTCCGGTATTTCTCGTCCCAGGCCTGAACGTAGGGAAGCGTGCGCAGCCAGTTGATGCAGGTGTAGGTCCAGAAATCGATGAGGACGACCTTGCCATGCAAAGCCGACGCCGTCAGCGGCGGCGAATTTATCCACTCGTGCGCCACGCCAAGCGAAGCAAGCTCGGATTGACTCTCGAACTGGTCGGAGGAAAGTCCGTGAAGGAACGGAACCCTCATCGGTGCGGAGGGTATCGGCTGAGCCACATTCGTGTCTCCCAGAAAACTGGCAATCGGAGCCCCGATTGCCATTGCGAGCGCCACGGCGACGAGCAGCTTAATTGCTTTCATCGACGACGCCTTTTCAGTTTCGATCGATATCGCCGCGCAGACGGTTCAGCGGCGCGCTGCGCGCTGAATCCTTCAGAGCGGAAGCTCTTTGCCGGCCTGCTCAGCCACCATGTATTCCGCGTACCAGTCCGGCCAGTTCTCATCGCGCTGGCCGCCGTTGCGCTTCTCGTGCTCGCCGTGGGCCTCCGACGCGCGTCGCAGCGCGGCAACAAGATCCGCTCCGGAAGCGTAGGTCGTGGTGTCGATCCGGCCGGGAAAGCGGGTGGTGATTTCCTGCAGCAGCCATTCGTTGCCGTCCGGGTCCTTGAACGTCGCGAACGAGGAGTAGCTGCGCCGCTCGGGATCGCGCCCCTTGACCGCCGGCTTGCCGGGACCTGTGCGGTGAAACGCCTCGCTGACCTCGGCGCCGTGGCCAATGAGCTCGGCGCGCGCCGCCTCGATGTCCGACACGACAAGATAAAGCCCGCTTGCCGAGCCGGGCTCCGCCGTCGTGACCCCCGTGCCGAAGTGGATCGAGGCAGGCGAGCCCGGAGGTGTGAACTGCACACCCCGGAACGTATCGCCGACGACGAAATCGCCGTCGAGCCGCCAGCCCAGGCCGATATAAAAGCTCTTGGCGCGATCGACGTCCGAGACGGGGATGACCACGACCTCGAGCTTCATGTCGAGCGCCTGCTTTTTGAGGGTCCCGGTCGCAGTTTCGTGCTTTTCGTCACGGGGCGTTTTCATGGTTTGAGACATTTGTCGTTCCTTTCGAGTGAGGTGGTTATTTGGTTTGCCGCAGCGGCCTGAACGCGGCGCGCAACTCGGCAGAAAAGAGCTCCGGCCGCTCCCACGCGGCGAAGTGGCCGCCTTTGTCGACCTCATGGAAGTAGATCAGGTTGGGGTAGGCGCGCCGGGCCCACGTCTCGGGGGCCTGATAGCCTTCCCCCGGAAAGACCGTGATGGCCACCGGCAGCGAGACTTCGCTGGTCTTTTCAGGGCCGGCAAAAACGGGACTGCGCCCGCCGCCGTACTCCCAGTAAATTCGCCCGGACGAGGTGGCGGTGTCCGTCAGCCAGTACAGCGTGATATCGTCCAGCACCTCGTCAGGCGACTTTTCGGGGTCGCTTTTGTCGTAGGTCCAGCCCGAAAAGCCCGGATGCCCGAGCATCCAAGCGGCGAGCCCTGCGGGGGAGTCATTGATGGCGTAACCGATCGTCTGGGGCCGGGTGCCCATCATCGTGGCGTAGGATCTGTTCCCCATCTTGGCGGCCATGCTGAGCGCATCGAACGCCGCGCGCTCCTTGTCCATGAGCCCCGCCGGCGCCGGTCCGCCGGCGGCGAGCACCGCGGCAATCTCTGGCGGTACGACAGCCGGCAGGTTGACATGAATGCCGAGCAGGCCTGCCGGGGCCAGACGTCCCATTGCATTCGAAACGGGAGAGCCCCAGTCGCCGCCCTGGGCGACGTAATCTGTGTAGCCAAGGCGCTTCATCAGCTCTGCCCAGGCTCGTGCAATGCGGTCTGTACCCCAGCCGGTATCTGTGGGTTTGCCGGAGAAGCCGAAACCCGGCAACGACGGCAGTACGAGGTCGAACGCGTCTTCCGGGCTACCGCCATGCGCCGTGGGATCGGTGAGAGGGCCGACGGTCTTGAGCAGTTCCAGCACCGAGCCGGGCCAGCCATGCGTCATGATCAGCGGCAAGGCATTGGGATGTTTCGAGCGAACGTGAATGAAGTGGATGTCCACTCCGTCGATCGTGGTCATGAACTGGGGCAGGGAATTCAGCTTCGCTTCCGCTGTCCGCCAGTCGTAGGCCGTGCCCCAATACTCGACGAGCGGCCTGATCTTCGCGAGCTGTATGCCCTGCGACTGGTCATCGACCGTCTCCCGGTCGGGCCACCTTGTCTGCGCAATGCGACTGCGAAGATCATCGAGCGGCGCTTGCGGCACATAGACTTTGAAGGGCCGGATCGAGCGATCCTCGACCGGGTTGGCGGAGGCGGGCGCGGAAAGGATGCAAAGCCCGAATGCCAGCACGGCCGCCAGTTGGTCGAGCCTCATGGCTGCACCTTCTTGTCCGGAGTGTGGAACGTCACCGTTTGTTTGGTGAAGACTTTGCCTTCGGGATCCACCACCTCGATCAGCACCTTGTGCTGGCCGCTTGGCATGCCAACCAAGATGATGGTGTTGCTCTGACCGTAGTCCGCCCACGCCCAAGGCAGGTCGTCGACGGTGACGTGCAGATGCCCGACCCGCGGAGACACGTTGCGCGCGGCCGCCCCGCCCACAGGCAGGATGCGCAAGTTCTCCACCCGGTACGGGATGAACACGACGCCGCTGGCCAACGGACCCGGAAGCGGCGGCTCCACGATCAGCTTGGATGCGGGCTCGTTGTCGATGGGAACGACCGTGCTCTGGGCAAACGCGCCCGTGGCGAGCACGGTGCAAACCGCGAGTGCGGTGAGCGTCTTGATGAGGGGGTTCATTGCAGTCGCTCCCTTCGGAGGTTCGCTACGCAGCTATCGCTGGGCGGAAGATGACGAGCGTCCGGCGCGCCATCCCCCGCCAACACGTCATGTCTGCAACGTCTTGAATGTTGCGCGCACCTCATCGGTGAAACTCTTCGGCTGCTCCCAGGCGGCGAAATGGCAGCCCTTGTCCGTGCGGCCATAGTGCAGAAGCTTCGGGAACGCGCGTTCGGTCCAACTCTTCGGTGCGGTGTAGATTTCACTGGGGTTCGCAGTCGCACCGACGGGAATGGTGATGCCCTTGGCGTCGAAGAAGCCGGCCTTCGCCGTTTGCGTATGTTCCCAATAGAGACGTGCCGACGAGATCGCCGTGTTCGTCAGCCAGTAGAACGTGATGTTGTCGAGGATGTCGTCGCGGGTGAGGCCCTCCGGCTCTCCATCGAAGGAGCGGGCGATCAGCGCATAACTGTCCGCATCGTGATCGAGGATCCACGCCGCCAGGCCGGCCGGTGAATCGACGATCCCGTAGAGCGTTTGCGGACGAAGAGCCATCTCGTTGGCGTAGCCCAGGCCGTTTTGGTAGAAGAACGCTACCTGCTCGTAGGCACGCTTCTCGTCGGGGCCAAGATCAGCGGGGGGCGGACCGCCGGAGGCCAGCGCCTTCACGATCTCCGGCGGAATGGTCCCCGGCATATTCGTGTGGATGGCGACCAGCTCGGGAGGTGCGATCAGGGCCATCTGTTCCGTGATGAGTGCTCCCCAATCGCCGCCCTGCGCGACGTAGCGGTCGTAGCCAAGGCGTTTCATCAGCACGATCCACGCCCGCGCGATGCGCCCGGGATCCCAACCGGTTTCGGTGGGCTTGCCGGAAAAGCCGTAGCCCGGCATCGACGGGATCACCACGTCGAACGCCTCCGCCTCCGTGCCTCCGTGCGCAGTGGGATTGGTGAACGGGTCGATGATCTTCAAAAGTTCGATGACCGAACCGGGCCAGCCGTGCGTGATGATGACAGGCAGGGCGCCCTGATGCTTAGACTTCACATGGATGAAGTGGATGTCGAGCCCATCGATCTCAGTGACGAAATTCGGCAGCGCCTTCAACTGCGCCTCGCACTTGCTCCAATCGTATTCCGTTCGCCAGTACTGCATGAGCTTCTGCATTGTGGCGAGTTGCACGCCCTGCGTTGGCCCTACAGTTGCTGGGGTCGACCAGATCCGCCGGGACGCCTCGTCGGAGACGAGTTCGCGCTCGGGCCAGCGCGTGGCGGCGATGCGCCGGCGCAGCTCATTGATCTCCTCCTGCGGGAAACTGACGGAGAAAGGGCGGATGGCATCGCTCGTGGATGCGGCGGCCAATTGCGACGGGAGCAGGCTTGCCGCGCCGGCGGCGGCGATGCCGGCCGCCGCAGTGCCCAAAAGTCGCCGGCGATCCTGGTCGATTGCTTCGGAGGTTCTGGTCGTGTCCATGGGTCTCTCCTGGGTTGATGGGTTTGCGATCTATCTACGTAGCTTGAACTACGCCCAGGAGGCGGGATTAGCCCGTTATGCGTCGTGAGCTTGTGTTAGCCGCTGCCAGCCTGCCGCTTTTTTGAGCAGATAGGAGGCGCCTAGACTGTGAGACTCCCTATGGTGCAGGAGCGCTCCTTGACTTAAACTGCGGCGCTGGGTGCAGGCGGCTCCAAAAGAAGACGCCATGACGAAAACGGGAATACAAGCCAAAGACAGATTGTCGTTTGGCCCTTTCCATTTTGCTGCGGGTGAAAGGCTCCTGACAAGAGAAGGCGCTCCCGTAGAGTTGGGTTCGCGCGCCATCGACATTCTCATAGTCCTGACCTCTGCACCGAATGAAGTCGTCAGCAAGAAAGATCTAATGTCGCGGGTTTGGCCGGATGTCGTCGTCGAGGAAGGCAGCCTGCGGTTCCACATGACCGGACTGCGCAGGGCGCTGGGCGATGGAAAGGATGGCGCGCGGTACATCGCGACGCTTCCGGGGCGGGGCTATTGCTTCGTTGCGCCGGTTTTGCGATTAAACAGCCCACGCGACGAAGCCCTATTCATTGCCGCTGAGTTTCCGCACGCGAATCTTCCAAACCGCTTGAGCCGGATGGTCGGACGGGACGAGGATGTTCTTAAGCTGTCGGTGCAGCTGAATGCTTCGCGGTTCGTCACCATCGTTGGCGCCGGTGGCGTCGGCAAAACCACCGTCGCGATCGCAGTCGGGCATCACCTGATCGAAGCATTTTCAGGGGCGGTCTTGTTCGTCGATCTGGGAATGATCGGCGATCCCGGTCTGGTGACGACAGCCGTCGCCTCGATGCTTGGACTAACGGTTCAAACAGAGGATGCGACGCCCAACCTGATCGCTTACTTGCGCAACAAGCGGATTCTCTTGATCCTCGATACCTGTGAGCATCTCGTGGATGCGGTGGCGCCTCTGGCCTCGAGCATCGTCGATGCGGCGTCACAGGTCTACATCCTGGCGACGAGCCGCGAGGCGCTTCGGGTCGAGGGCGAACATATCTGCCGGTTGGATGCGCTTGCGTTTCCGCCCGACGAACCGGGGCTAACGGCGGCCATCGTCCAGACATTCCCGGCCACCCAGCTGTTCGTCGAGCGAGCGGTGGCAGGTGGCGCTCGTTTGGACGTCGGCGACGCCGAGGCCTTGATCATCGCAAGCATCTGCCGAAAGCTTGACGGGGTGGCGCTCTCGATCGAACTGGCGGCCAGACGTGTCGAATCCTATGGGCTGCAGCAGACAGCCGCGCTTCTCGATCAACGCCTGACACTGCTGTGGCTCGGTTCACGGACAGCGCCGCCGCGTCAGCAGACCTTGCAGGCGACACTAGACTGGAGCTTTGGGCTCCTGACCGACGTTGAGCGCGTGGTGCTTCGCAGGCTCGCTGTATTCGTCGGTCATTTCACGCTCGATGCCGCCCTGGAGGTCGTGACGAGCGCGACCCTCGACCGATCGACCGTCCTTGGCGCCATGGACAGTCTTGTCGCCAAATCGATCGTGGCGACGCGTCCGGTTGGAGCAATGATGCGCTACAGGCTCCTCGATACGACGCGCGCCTACGTTCTCGACATCCGGATCGATGACGCCGAGGCTGCCGATCTGGCAGTGCGCCACGCCGCCTACTATCGGAGATGGCTGGAGCAGACCGGGATCGAGTGGCCAAGCCTGGCGACCGGTGAGGAGCGGGCGCCCCACTTCGCCGCCATCAACAATGTCCGGGCTGCCCTGGAATGGTGCTTCGGCGACAGCGGAAACGCCGACATCGGCGTCGGACTCGCCAGCGCTGTCGCGCCGGTTTTCCTGGCAATGTCCTTGTTGCCGGAGTGTCATCGCTGGTCTGAAAGAGCAATATTCGCTTTCGACGATGCCGCCCTTGGCGGACTTGACGAGATGCATCTTCAGGCAGCCCTCGGCGTGTCCTTCATGTTCATGCGGGGAGGACGCGACAGGGCGCGCGTAGCTCTGGAGAGGAGCCTGGCGATCGCCGAGCAGCGCGGCGATCCGCTGGACCGGGTGCGTCTGTTGGGTTCGCTCAACATGTTCCATCTGCGGACGGGCAATTTCGCAACCGCCCTTGAGTTTGCAAGGCGTTGTTCAGCCACAGCCGCGACCTTGGACGACTCGGTCGTCAACGCGCTGGCACACTCGATCCTGGGCATCTCGCTCCACCTGCGAGGCGACCTCGCGGAGGCCCGCGCAGAGCTGGAGGCGGCGCTCGACCGTGGGCCGCGCTCCCAGCGGACCACGACGATCTATCTGGGCTTCGAAGGCAAAATCCTGGCCAGGGCCATCCTGGCGAGGAACCTTTGGCTACAAGGCCATCCGGACCAAGCCATGGCACACGCCCGACAGGCCGTCGAAGAGGCTGCCGCCATGGATCATTCTCTAACGTTGGCGATCGCGTTGATCTGGGCGATATCGGTCTTCCTGTGGACCGGTGACCTGAAGAGCGCCGAGGCGTACATAGATATGCTCATCGCCCGCGCGGAATCCCATTCCATGACTCCTTACCTGCTGGTCGGTCGGGGCTTCAAAAGCGAAGTCGCGATCCGTCAGGGCGATGCAAAAAGCGGCGTCGAGGGCCTGCAGACATCTCTTCGGAAGCTCCACGCGGCGCCTTATGAATTGCTCACGACGCCGCTCAACCTCTCGCTAGTTAGGGGACTGTCCGCGATCGGTCAGGTTGATGAAGCCATTGCGTTGATCGACGAGTCGCTTGGTCAAGTCGAAAAGAACGGCGACCAGTTGTACCTCCCGGAGTTGCTACGGATGAAGGGAAGCCTCCTTCTCCAGTCGGAGCGCAACCGTGATGAAGCTGCCGCCTACCTCATGCAGGCACTGGAGTTGAGCCGAAGTCAGCGCGCACGGGCATGGGAGTTGCGAACCGCAATCGACATGGCGACGCTGATGGCCGGGCGCGGGGAGATCAACAGCGCTCGCGAGCTCTTGCAGTCGGTTGCGGCGTATTTTGTGGAGAGCCTGAATACGGCGGATGTCGGGGCTGCCGAACACCTGCTGGCGACACTGAGGTAGAGCCTCAATGCCACTTCTCCTAATGGTGTCGTCCCCTCTCGGCGCAATTTCGACGGTGGTGTGGGCACTATTAATGTCGGCTTCGGGAGGACAGGAGTGGCTGGCTGAATGACCGACATGCTGAAGGGTTTCGGGTGCCGTCAGGCGTACGAAAGTCTCTCATGCAGGAACCCGCGGGCCGCAGACGACGGCCTATGGGGATTTGTGTTTCGGAGCGTGCCAGCGCCTGGGGCGAACTTCCGCATAGGATGCGGTGGGCATGTCGTGGAAGCGGCTTCCGGGCCCGGTCGCAGAGCCTGGAGTGTTGATTCCGACGGGATTGGTGTGCGTGACGACCGGCTCGACGGCAATGTGCACATAACATCCCGTTGACCGTCGCCGGCGTGGCGCGGTCGTACGAGCAACTTGGTCATGCCGGGTCATGAGGTGTTCTCCCGGTTCGGCGCTCGTGAGGTTGGCGGCGCACGAGGCTGGCACCACCGTTCGAACCTCTCGATGACCACCATGCGCCCGCCGCAGCAAGGGCAAGGCGGGCGAACGTCAGCCGGTTATGCTGAAGGGTTGTCTTCGGGTGGCGGAGCGACGTTCAGCAGTTCGCGCACGAGTGCGAGGCTGGCTTTGCGGGCGGAGCCGGCGAGCAGTCCATAGTGACGGATGCGGTGGAACCCACGCGGCAGGACATGGAGCAGGAAGCGGCGGATGAACTCGTCGGCGGCAAGCGTCATGGCGCGCTGGCGCTCGACACCATCGCGGCGATAGTCCTTGTAGCGGAAGGTGACTCCAGCCTCATCGAAGGTGATCAGGCGGCGGTTCGAGATGGCGACCCGGTGAGTGTAGCGCGACAGACGGCGGAACAGCTTGCCCAGTACTTTGACTGGGAGAAGGAAGGCTGGCCGCGACGATATCCAGCGTGACCCGTCCGGCGCGATGGCGCCGCCCGGCACGATCATGTGGACATGAGGATGGTGTGTCATTGCCGAGCCCCATGTGTGGAGCACGGCAGTGATGCCGATGCGCGCGCCGAGGTGCTTGGGATCCGCCGCGATCGTCAGCATCGTCTCCGATGCCGCCTTGAACAGCAGGTCATAGACCAGCGCCTTGTTGTGGAAGGCGATGACGGCGACCTCGGCGGGCAGCGTGAACACGACGTGGAAGTAACCGACTGGCAGCAGGTCGGCTTCGCGCTCGGCGAGCCATGTACGCGCGGCGGCGCCCTGGCACCTGGGACAGTGCCGGTTGCGGCAGCTGTTATAAGCGATCCGCCATTGACCGCAGTCCGCGCAGGCTTCGACATGACCACCCAATGCAGCGGTGCGGCAGTGTTCGATCGCCGACATGACCTTGAGCTGCTGCAGGCTCAGATGCCCGGCGTGGGCGACCCGGTATCCGGGGCCGGCAGCACGGAAGATATCGGCGACCTCCAGGTCTGCGCGCACCGGTTCAGCCGGGAGGCGTCTTGCCTTCCATCAGCGCCATCAGCCGGTCGAGCGGCCCTGCGATCGCGTGGATCGTCCGGGTCGAGACCTTGGTGTAGAGCGCGGTGGTATCGAGCTTGCTGTGCCCGAGCAGGACCTGGATGACGCGGATGTCGACATCCTGCTCGAGCAGGTGGGTGGCGAAGCTGTGACGCAGCGTGTGCGGGCTGACGCGCTTGCGGATGCCGGCGACTTCAGGTGCTTCCTGGACCGCGCGATGCAGTTGACGCGACGAGATCGGCGCCGTGCAGCCGCGCCCTGGGAACAGCCAGCCGTGCGGGAGCATCACCCCGCGCCGCTTGCCTTCGCGCCACCACAGACGCACCAGTTCCAGCAGTTGCGGCGAGAGCATGGCGTTGCGGTCCCTGCGTCGCCCTTGTCTTCTTCCCGTCCGAGTCGAGCTCAGCGGAAATCGATCTAGCGCGGATCACTCCTAGCCTTGAAGCGTGCCGCCTCTTCCGACCCGCGGGTGGCGTCTCCCGCGCTGTAGGAATGCGCGCCAGCGCCGGCGAGCTTGCCGCCATCGACGATCAGATATTCCTCACGGATCGGCCGGCCTTCGAACCAGCATTCGAGAATTTCGCGGGTACCCGCGGCGTAGCGCGCCTGGGCGGAGAGCGACGATCCTGAAATGTGCGGCGTCATGCCGTGATGTGGCATCGATCGCCACGGATGATCCTTGGGAGCCGGCTGCGGGAACCAGACGTCGCCGGCATAGCCAGCGAGTTGGCCACTCTCCAGCGCGCGGGCGATGGCGTCACGATTGCAGATCTTGCCGCGCGCCGTGTTCACCAGATAGGCGCCGCGTTTCATCCTAGCGATCATCGTCTCGTCGAAGAGGTTCTCCGTCTCCGGATGCAGAGGTGCATTGATCGTGACCACGTCGCAGACGCCGACCATGGATGCGGAATCCTGGTGGAAGGTGACGCCGAGTTCTTTCTCGACCGCCTCAGGCAGTCGATGGCGATCGGTGTAGTGCAACTTGACGTCGAACGGCTTCAGCCGGCGCAATACTGCGCTGCCAATCCGGCCGGCGCCGACGGTTCCGATCTGCATTCCCTCGATATCGTAGGAGCGTGCGACGCAGTCGGCGATATTCCAGCCGCCTTTCACGACCCAGTGGTAGGACGGGATGTAGTTGCGCACGAGCCCCAGGATCATCATGACCACATGCTCGGACACGCTGATCGAATTGCAGTAGGTCACCTCGGCGACCGTGATGCCACGGTCCATGGCGGCTTGAAGATCGACATGATCGGATCCGATGCCGGCGGTGATCGCAAGCTTCAGTCTGCTTGCCTTGGCTATTCGTTCTTCGGTCAGATATGCCGGCCAGAACGGCTGCGAGATCACGATTTCGGCGTCAACGAGTTCGCGTTCAAAAATGCTGTGGGGACCGTCTTTGTCCGAGGTTACTACTAGGCTATGGCCCGCGCCTTCGAGAAATTTCCTCAGGCCGAGTTCGCCCGACACGCTACCGAGCAAGACCCCTGGTTCAAAGTTGATGGTCTTCGGCGTGGGAAGTGTCTGGCCGCCGGGATAGCGGTCGAGCTTCGGCAAGCCGTCCCGCGCATATTTTGTCGGATAACCGTCGACCGGATCGTCATAGAGGACGCAAACGACCTTTGCCATTGTGTATCTCCCTTCGTCTGACAACGAAGAGGAAAACGCTCTGTTGTTAACGCTGCCGGCCAACGATGGTCGGCACGGCGATGCTCTATTGAATTGCTGGTGGGGAGCAGACTCATCTGCCGGCGCTTCCTCATTCGGAAAGTTGTGCGCTATTGCGTATTACATGGAAGACCCGGGCATGGTTTCAAGTGCTGCGGGCGGCACTGGTGCAGCGTTCGAGTTCCTTTATTTCAGACCGCGCGCACGGTTTGCTGACAACAAATGCGTGATGCGGACACTTCAGAATTGCCGAGGTTCGGGACTGTCGGGAATTCTGTGCGCGAGGCCATGATGATGGAAAGGAGAGAATCATCGCATGGCTATTGAGAAGGAACTTCTGGAC